>CAZJIF010000016.1:0-27083 GCA_964546045.1 uncultured Klebsiella sp.
AGTAGAAACCACCCTGGGCTGAGAACCCAGGAATCGCGGGTGGCTGGGCAGCAACGGCCAGTCCACTGCTGAGCTTCGACAACTTGGCGTTAAGGCGATTGACAATGGCTGGAGCTTTCTGATCCGAACCACTGCGCTCCCCGAGTGGTTTGAGACCAAAGAAGAACACGCCCTGATCCGGACTGGAGCCGTTGAAGCCGTAACCACTCACCACCGATGCGGCAATGATGTCGGGCTCGGTCTTCAAGACTTTGGCTATTTCAAGACCGGTCTTCTCGGTCTGGCTCAGGGACGCGCCGTTCTGCAGCTGAAAGATACCCAGGCCATAACCCTGATCCTCTTCAGGGATGAAGGCCGTGGGCAGGGCGGAAAAAGCAATCGCTGTCAGCACGATGCCACCACCCAAACCGGCAATGATGTAGCGGCGCTTGCTGATCAGGACAGAAAGCAAGCGCGCGTAACCACTCTGCAATCGGGCAAAAAACTCATTGAACCGATCAAAAATCAGGGCCAGCCTGCTGCCGGCAAAACCAAACAGCAAGACCCCTACCACATAAGAGCCGACCCCAAAAGATGCTGCGCTGAACTTGCCGAAGGCCAGGCCCACAATCACCCCCCCAACGGTCCAGGGCCAACCTTTGGGCTTGGGGGGCTGCTCGGACCTGAGGATCAGGGCCGACATCATTGGTGAAAAGGTCAAGGCATTAAATGTCGAGATCGCAATCGAGAAGGCGATTGTCAGAGCAAACTGCCGATAGATGATGCCGATGCCACCTGGATAGAAGGCCACCGGCACAAAAACAGCCATCAACACCAGCGAGGTCGCGATCAGGGCTCCGATCAGCTCACCCATGCACTCAATCGCCGCCTTGCGCGGACTCATGCCGCTCTCGAGATTCTTGGAGACCGCCTCAATCACGACAATGGCGTCGTCGACCACCAGGCCGGTGGCGAGGACCAGTCCCAGCAAGGTGAGCTGGTTGATCGAGAAACCGAAGGCCTTGATGAAGGCAAAGGTGCCGATGAGCGAGATCGGAATCGCCAGGCTGGGAACAACGGTGGCACGCCAGTTCTGCAGAAACAGAAACAAGATCACCAGCACCAACACGATCGCCAGGCCCAGGGCATCGGTCACACCATCGACGGCAGCTTCAATGAACTGGCCGATGTTGTAGACCTGTTTGACAACGATCCCAGGCGGAACGGTCTGGGAAAACTGGTTGATCACAGCAACCACGGCCTCAGACACATCGAGAGCATTGCTCTCAGGTGTCTGGAAGACAGCGACAGTCAAGGCCGGATAGCCTTCGACACTGACCGCCTGCTGGGCAAAGGTGTTGAAGCCGTAGGTGGCCTGACCCACATCACGCAACCGCAGCAGGTTGCCCTGAGGCGATTTGCCAACAATCAGATCGTTGAGCTGTTCGACGGAGACAAGGTTCCCATTGTCCTTGACCAGGATGGGATAGGCAAATTCCTGGTTGCCTCCGGCTGGTGGACCACCCACCAGACCGCCGATGGCGACGCTGTTCTGGGATTTGACGGCGGCAACAATCTGATCTGCGGTCAGCTGGTTGGCGGTGAGCTTCTCAGGGTCAACAAACAACCAGAAGGCGGGATTGCTACCGCCAAGCATGCTGACCTGGGCCACCCCGGGGACACGCTCAAGCTGATAGTAAAGATCCTGGTAGATCAGCCCGTTGATGTAGGGGGCATCAAACTGTCCCTCGGAGGACGTGACCTGGTAAGCCAGCAGAATTGAGGGGGTGCTCTGCATCACCGACACGCCGGTGGCTGACACCTGTTGAGGCAGCTGGGGCATCGCCAGGGAAACGCGGTTCTGCACGTTCACCTGGTCAATGTTGATGTCCGTGTCTTCGTCGAAATAGACCTGAATCGTGCTCTGACCGGTGTTGCTACTGAACGACGAGATGTAGGCCGCACCCGGCACGCCGTTGATCTGCTGCTCCAATGGGTTGGTGACCGCCTGCTCGGTCACAATCGAGTTGGCGCCGCCGTAGTTGGCCGTCACCTGAATCAGCGGCGGCGCGATGTTGGGCAGGTTTTCAATCGGCAGCGTGGGGATCGCAATGATCCCGACCAACACGATCAGGATGCTGCAGACCGTGGTCAGAACAGGCCGCTTAATAAAATTGTCGGAGAGTGACATCGGCTTGTTCTCAGTTGGCGGGAGCGGGTGCGATCTTCACTGGCATGCCTGAACGCAGCAGGGCCGTATTGCTGGTCACGATCTGATCACCAGCGGTCAGACCCGACAGCAGCGGGTAGCGGTTGTTCTGGAGCGGACCCAACCTGACCGGCGTCTGCACAACGATCGGTGTCGCCGGTGGCAGCGCCTCCAGCGTCTTCTTGGTGGCGTCAGGGATTTGTGTGGAGGTTCTGATCTTGGGCAGCGCCAGCGACAGGGGCACGATGCGATAGACGAAGGGCTGCTGGGCCTGCATCATCACGGCCTGCACCGGCACCGACAGTTGGCGGCTGGTGCTGGTGACGATGCGGTTGCGCACGAACTGCCCGGTCTTGAGCCGGCCGGTGAGATTGGGGAATGCAGCCTTGACCAGGACCGTGTTGGGCGACGACGTGTCACCGCTCACGCCGTAGTACGGCGAGATGAACACCACCTGACCCGTGCCGTTGACCGGCGGATTGCCCTGGGTGCGCAGCTGAACCGACTGCCCCATCTTCACGAACGACGCCTGGGTGGCCGGCACATCCATCAGGGTCCAGAGGGTGCTGTTGTCGACGATGCCGGTGATCGCCTGTCCCTGCCTGACGTAATCCCCGATTTTGACGGTGTCGAGATCACCGATCTCACCGGCGATCGGCGCCGTCACGTACTTGTAGCCCAGGGTGGCCGCGTCCGCCCGCACCTGATCGGCACTGCGGATCGCCTCGGTGACGTAGTAGTCGCGCTCGCGCGTAGAGACGGCGCCCTGTTGATTGAGGAAGACGTAGCGCTCGGCATTGACCCGGTCGCGGCGTGCCGCTGCCTGACTGGCATTCAGCGACGCTGTCTGCTGCACGTTGTCGAGCACCAGGATCGTTTGGCCGGCCCTGACCCGCTGTCCCTGGGTGGCCAGGATCTTGACCACACGGCCATCAACCTCAGGCCGCAGGGCAACGCTGGCGGTGGATTCGAGCCGGCTGATGACGTCGATGCCGGGGGTGAACTGGGCATCGCCGACCCGCTCGACCTGCACCACCAGGGGTGCACGCTTCTGTACGGCTGGCGCGCAGGCTGCCAGCAGGCCCGCACTCAGCAGGGGGATCAGTGCAACGCGTGAACAGCGCACATCGCAGGGGCATGTGGGCGCAAGTTACCGGAAATTGGGTCACCGGTCCGGCCGCAGTCGCACTGGCGTGCCATGCCGCAACGTCAACAGTCCGGAGGTGACCACCTGCTGACCAGGCCGCATCCCTGAAAGCACGGGATAACGGTTGTTCTGAAGCTCGCCGAGCTGCACGGGTACCTGGAGCGCGAACAGGGTCTGCGCTGGCAGGGATGTCAGCTGTTGGCGATCAACCTGCCCAGGACGCTGCAGCAACTGGGACCGGTCGCCCACGACATAAACAAAGGACTGACCTGCCAGACGCGTGACCGCAGCAAAGGGAACGGCCAAGACCTCGCGACTGTCGAGCACGACCCGGGCCCGCAGTCGCATACCGTTGCGCCAGTGCTCGCCGCCCATGGGCAACGGGGCCTGCACCATCAGCAACTGGGTTGCCGCAGCCACCGAGGGTTCGACAGCAGAGATGCGGGTTTTGATCTCAGCACCCGAACCATCCGGAGCCTGCAGCACCACCGGCAGTCCCGGCCTGATCCGGGCAGCCAGGTTGGCGGGGAGTTCGATTTCGGCCAGCTGATCGCGGTTGCTGACCAGGCGGGTGAAGGGCACGCCCGCCTGCAGCACATCACCCGGTTTGACGTTGATCTCGCCGATCACCCCGGCCTGGGGTGCCCGCACCGTTCGGAAGGCCAGGTCGGCCTCGCGGGCGATCAGAGCCGCCCGCGAAGCCATGGCAGTCTGCCGAAACTGATCGCGCTGGATGGCGCTGGCGGCGCCTTCGCGCACCAGGCGTTCATAGCGCTCATAGTTGAGCCTGTCGGTCTGCATCTGGGCCCGCAGGCTGGCTACCTCGGCCTGCAACTGGGTCTGATCCAGCACCAGCAGGACCTGACCGGGACGCACGCTCTGTCCCTGTCGGGTCAACAGTTGCAGCACCCGACCGCTGACCTGGCTGGCCAACTGGACCGACTGGGCCGCCTCGAGGGTGGCGATGGCGTCGATGCCCTGGCTGAAGACCACGGGCTCGACCGGAGCAGTCGCAACCACCGGCGTCCGGGTGTTGCGGTCAGCACCGCCACGGCCGCAGCCGACCAAAGCCAGCACCAACCCGGCCGCACACAGCAAGCCCCGGGGCGATCGCCAGGAGGCCAGCCCCAGGGGCCCGGGTCGGGTTGTCGCTGCGTTCACACGCGTCATCGCCTCAAAACCCGCTGCGGCAGCTGGATCGTGCGTCCACGGTCAGCGTAGGCGGAGCGCTGGATCGATGATGGACCCAGGAGCATGGACCCGTGGCTGATCTGTTCGAGCAGCATGGCCAGACGCTGCTGGAGGGTCTGGCCCCCCTGGCCGATCGGTTGCGCCCACGCCGGCTCGATGACTTTGTGGGCCAGGAAGGGATCCTGGGTCCCGGGCGGTTGCTGCGCCGGGCGATTGCCGCCGATCGGGTCGGCAATCTGATCCTGCACGGCCCACCGGGTGTCGGCAAGACCACGCTGGCGCGCATCATCGCCGGCAGCACCCGCGCCCACTTCAGCAGCCTCAACGCCGTGCTGGCCGGGGTTAAGGAGCTGCGCGCCGAAGTGGAAGCAGCCCGGGAACGGCTACAGCGACACGGCCTGCGCAGCACCCTGTTCATCGACGAGGTGCACCGCTTCAACAGTGCACAGCAGGACGCGCTGTTGCCCTGGGTCGAGAACGGCACGCTGAACCTGATCGGAGCGACCACCGAAAACCCGTTCTTTGAGGTCAACAAGGCCCTGGTGAGTCGTTCGCGACTGTTTCGGCTCAGACCGCTCGAACCCGAGCATCTGCGCCAGTTGCTGCAACGGGCCCTGAGCGACAACGAGCGGGGCTACGGCAACCGCCAGGTCGTCATCAGCGATGCAGCCATCGATCACCTGGTCGACGTGGCCGGTGGCGATGCCCGCAGCCTGCTCAATGCCCTCGAGCTCGCTGTTGAGACCACACCGCCCGATGACGACGGCGTGATCGCGATCGACCTGACCATCGCCGAAGAATCGATTCAGCAGCGTGCGGTTCTGTACGACAAGCAGGGCGATGCCCACTTCGACACGATCAGTGCCTTCATCAAGTCGCTGCGGGGCAGCGATGCCGATGCGGCCCTGTTCTGGCTGGCCCGGATGGTGGAAGCCGGTGAGAACCCGCGCTTCATCTTCCGGCGGATGCTGATCGCTGCCGGCGAAGACATCGGCCTGGCCGACCCCCAGGCCATCGTGGTGGTCGAGGCCTGTGCCGCGGCCTTTGAGCGGGTTGGCCTGCCCGAAGGGCTGTACCCCCTGGCCCAGGCGGCGCTGTATCTGGCCGGCGCCGAAAAGAGCAACAGCGTGCTGGGCTTCTTTGATGCCCTCAAGGCCGTGCGCCAGCGCAACCGCCAGCAGGTGCCGGCCCATCTGCGCGATGCCAACCGCGACGGCCAGGCCTTTGGCGATGGGGTCGGCTACCGCTATCCCCACGCCTATGCCGAGCATTGGGTGGCCCAGCAATACCTGCCCAACGCACTGCAGGGTCAGGTGTTCTGGCAGCCCGGTGGCCTGGGCTGGGAAGGGGCCCTGCGCCAGCGCCTGGCGCAACGCCGCGCCGCCCAACTGGCGGCGGCGGCCGAGACCGCGGCCGAAACCGCCGCCGATTTGAGCGAGGTGCTCAGCCACGGCCCCGACGACCCCCTGCTGCAACGCTGGCTGGCCCGCTCGGCGGCGGCCGAGGGAGAACGGCTTGACCAGCTGCGTCAGCGCTTCTGGCAGCACACCAGCTGGCGGCGGCACGAACGGGTGCTGATCGTGGGCGCGCGTTCGCTGCTGTGGGCGCTCGATCCGCTCGAGCACACCCCCGAGGGGCAAGTGGTGATCAGCACCGACAGCCCGGAGGATCTGCAGCGCCTGCAGGCCCAGCTGGAGGTGTTGGATCACCTGCGGCGGCCGACCCTGCTGCTGGGGCTCGACGCCGCCGAAGGCCCATTTGAACGGATCGCGGCCCGTCAGCTTCAACTGCCTGGCGGTGCGGCCGTGCGGCGGCGCTGGCTGGCCCGGATCACGGCCCTGGCGGCACCGGGCGGCGAACTGCGCCTGCTGGGCAGCCAGTCGCTGCTTGGGCCGGTAGGGGGGCTGCTGGAGCTGCTGCAGCCTGCCCCCCCCGAGCTGCAGCCCCTGGCCGCCGCCGAGGCCCGCTGGCTTGCGGCCCAGGCCACCGACCTGACGGCCGACCTGGAGCGCTCGACCTGGCAGCTCAGCAGCACCAGCTGGGAGGAGCCCCTGCAGCTGGTGCTGCAGCCGGCGATGCTGCAGCGCTGGTTTGGGACCGACCAGCCCTATGGCCGGTTTCTGCAGGACCAGGTCGGCGACACCAGCCAGCTGAAGAAGCTGGAAGCGCTGTTTCGCCAGGTGCAGGCCAGCCCGCTGCCTCAACGGCTGCGGCACCAGCTGCTGATCGGTCGGCTGCCGACAACGCCCGCCGATGCCTCCAGGGGCTGAGGCCTGCCGGGCTCAGCGCCCGCTGCTGCCGGTGGCCCCCGCCTGCACACAGGCCATCAAAAAGGCGAGATGGGCCAGCGCCGAGCTGCCGCAGTCCTGCGGACAGCCACAAACCGTGGGCTTGGTTGCCGGCTTGGTTGCCGCTGGAACACCGGGTTGACCCTCGGCCAGCGCAAAGGGCACCGGCAGGCGTTGCAGCACACCCAACAACGACACCGAGCCGTCGCGACTGTCCGCCACGATCGCCGCCCGCAACGCCGCCAGTTTGGCCTGGGGCGCCAGCTCGGGCGACCACCATGGCGATTGCTGCAGCAGCAGGGCCACCCCCGCCGGCCCATCGAGGTAGCGACTCACCTGCGTCGTGCTGAGGCCGTAAGCGCGGGTCAGGGCCTGGCGCAGCTGCGGCTGGGGCCAGGACGCCCGCGCCAGATCCTGCTGCAGGCGCCGGCTTGTGACCACGCCGCTGGCTGCGAAGCGGGTCAGGACAGCCCGGTCGTCCTCCATGGCGGCGGCAGGACCACCAATCACCACAAGCATCAGCGCGATGGCCCAGGAGCGGCTGCGGAGCAGGCCGTGCACAGCGATTCACCCACTGGACTCAGACCAAATTACGGGTGCGGGGCCGGGGAGCTCGAGCCCTGGACCCACCGCGGCCCAGCACCAGCCCTCGAGCCGACCTTCGCGGGGCTGAACCGTGATGCCCTCTTGCCCATGGCGCAGCTGACCGCCCTGATGGTCCAGGCTCCAGCAGGCGAGTTCCTGGGCCAGGCCCCGCTGGCGCCACTTGATCGCGGCCTCCTTGCACACCCAGCTGCGCAGCACCGCCCGCCGCAGCGGCTCGGCCGCCAGAGGCTCCAGCTGACGCTGTTCGACCGCCGGGAAGAACCGTTGCATCAGCGATCGTGCCTCGAAGCGGCGATCGCTCCGCTCCAGATCAACGCCAATGGGCCGAGGTGACCAGCCGATCAGCAGGGCATCGGCGGCATGGCTGAGGCTGACCGCCCCCCAGCCCCGGGCCAACCGTGGCGGCGCCCCCGGTGGGCTGTGCAGCGGCACCTGCCGGGGCGGCAGATCCAGCACCCCGGCCAACAGCAGACGCATCGCCTGGCGGCTGCGCCAGTAGTGCCACCGCCGCAGCGGTGGCAACGCCGCGGCCCAGCCCCGCTCCTGGGCAGAGAGCACCTCGGGGGCGCCCCCATCCCGCGGCGCCTGCCTTGGCCCGGGGGGCGGCACAAACCACAACTGCGGTGACTTCAGCAGCAGACCCGTCTCCAGCCCCCTTAGGCTCGGACCCATTGTCGCCACTTCGCTTCCATGGCCCTGCAGGTCGGAGATGCCGCCCCCGCCTTCAGCCTCAGCGATCAGAACGGAACCAGCGTCAGTCTCGAGCAGTTCCGGGGTCAGCGGGTTGTCATCTATTTCTATCCGAAGGACGACACTCCGGGCTGCACCAAGGAAGCCTGCAACTTCCGCGATCAGTGGAGCGTGTTTGCGCAGCACAACATCGCGGTGCTGGGCATCAGCAAGGACGGTGCGGCCAGCCATGGCAAGTTCATCGCCAAATACGACCTGCCCTTCACCCTGCTCACCGATCCCGAGCCCTGCCCGGTGGCGGCGGCCTACGACAGCTATGGGCTCAAAAAGTTCATGGGCAAGGAATACATGGGGATGATGCGTCACACCTTTGTGGTGGACCCGGAAGGACGAATCGAAAAGGCTTACACCAAGGTCAAGGCGGAGACCATGGCCGACGACATCCTGCGCGACCTGGGCCTCAGCTGAGAGCTGCGGCCGCGGCCACCCCGTCCAGGCACAGTCCAGGGGCCAGGGTCCAGGCTCGTTCCTGGGCCTCGTCGGGCTGCAGCAGGCGATGCAGACGTTCTCCATCGCCCCCGGTGAGCCACAGCTGCAGGCTGGGCTCGCGCTGTAGCAATTGGGAGGCAGCCCGTTGCAGCGCACCCGCCAAGCCATCCAGAACACCCACCGCCATCGCGGCCTGGGTTTGTTGGGGCCAGGCTTGATCGGACCAGCCCGGCAGCTGGTTGGACAGCTGTGGCAACGCCTGGGTGCCCGCATGCAGGGCCCGCAACTGCAAGGCGACGCCGGCCAGCAATCGCCCGCCGGCAAAGCGTCCATCGCCATCGATCCAGGTCAGGCTCAGGGCCGTGCCGGCATCGGCCACCAGCACGGGCCCGGTCGAGCGCTGCCAGGCCTGCCAGCCCGCCAGAGCGCGGTCCACCCCCAGCCAGGCAGGGGCAAACGCCAGCGGGATCTGGGCCAGGGTGATCCGGGTGGCTGGATCCAGACCGGGTGCCAGCGGACCGACGGCGGCCCAGCGCACAGGCTGCTCGGTCAGGGTCGCGTGGGGCGTCTCGCTCCAGTAGCGGCGACGATCCAGCGGCCCCTGTGCCCAGTGCCAGCGGCTGTTGCCGACCAACAGCCAGGGGCCGGCCCCGGCCATGGCTCAGATGCCCTCGCCCATCAGGCCAGGCAGGTGGATGCCGCACTCCTGTTTGAGCCCACCGAAGCGGGTGGCGCGGCCGCTGGTACCACCATCGTCGGGAGCACTGGAGTGCCAGTCACCGACGGTCGAGTAGCCCTGATCGAACAGTGGGTGCTGGGGCAAATCATGCTCCTGCATGTAGTAGTACACCTCGCGTCGGGTCCAGCTCAGCAGGGGGCGCAGGGACCAGCGGCCGCGCACTGGGTCCAGGGGCTGCATCGCTGAACGGTGATCGGTCTGGCTGCCGCGCACCCCACTGGCCCAGCAGCTCACGGCGAGCTCCCGCAGGGCCCGGTCGAGGGGCTCCACCTTGCGAATGCGGTGGTACAACTCCAGATCTTCCACCTTGCCCGTCTCCCAGAGGCGTCCGTGGCGGGCCTCCATGTGGGCCGGGCTGAGTTGGGCTTGGGCCACGTGCAGACGCAACTGCAGGCGATCGGTCAGCAGATCGGCGTATTGATAAGTCTCGGCAGGCAAATAGCCGGTGTCGACCCAGATCACCTGCACCGGTTGACCGCTCCGTTGGGCCAGCTCACTGACCATGTGCAGCAGCACGGCGGCCTGAATGCCAAAACTGGTGGTCAGGACCAGACCGCTGCCGAACGTCTGCTGCGCCCAGGCCAGCCGATCCTGGGGTGAACAGGATTCCAACAGCGCACGGGCCGCATCCAAGTCCAAGGGACGGCCGGCGACATCGGCGGGCAGGACGGTGGCTGTGGCGCTTGGCATCAAGCCATCATCGCCCCTGAGGCGTGCCCGTCGTTAGGGTTCAAGTTGGCGGCCGGCGGTCCCGAACGATGGCGATTCAACCGAAGGCGCCGGTGGTGATCATCGGCGGGGGGTTCGGCGGCCTGTACACCGCCCTGGCCCTGGCCGAACGCCGTGGTCATCCGCCGATCCTGCTGATCGAGCCCAACGAACGTTTTCTGT
Organism: uncultured Klebsiella sp.; assembly: GCA_964546045.1. GTDB lineage: Bacteria > Cyanobacteriota > Cyanobacteriia > PCC-6307 > Cyanobiaceae > RGUW01. The sequence goes on from CAZJIF010000016.1 coordinate 10,230, forward strand.
TTTTGCCGCTGCTTTACGAGCTGCTGAGCCACGAACTGCGCAGCTGGGAGGTAGCCCCCCGCTATGACGCCCTGCTGGCGGGTCGCGGGGTGGCCTGGCTGCAGGAGCGGGTCAGCCGCATCGACACGCGCGCGCACACGATCCTGACGAGCAGCGGCCGCAGCGTGCCCTATGGGCAGGCCGTGGTGGCCACCGGCTCGACCACCCAGAGCTTCGGGATCCCCGGGGTGGTCGAGCACAGCCTGAGCTTCCGCACCCTCGCTGATGTGCAGCGGCTGCAGCGACTGATCACCACACTGCGGCAGCGCCAAAGCCCCTTGCAGCGGCTGGTGGTGGTCGGGGGCGGAGCCAGCGGTGTCGAACTGGCCTGCAAATTGGCCGATGAACTGGGGGGCGCCGCCTTGGTCGAATTGCTCGAGCGTGGACCGGCCCTGCTGCCCCAGGCCCGCAGCTTCAACCGCGAGCAGGCCCTGCTGGCCCTGCAGCGTCGGGACGTGCGGGTGCGCACCGGCGCCGCCGTGACCGCTGTCGCAGCCGACCACCTGTTGATCGGTCCGCAGGGCGAACGGCTCGCCTGCGATGGCGTGATCTGGACAGCGGGGATCCGCTGCCAGCCCCCCGCGATCAGCCCGACGCCCCCGACCGACGGCAGCGGTCGCCTGCACACCGACAGCGATCTGCGGCTGAGCGGCTGCGACGACCTGTTTGCAATCGGCGATGTTGCCCGCTGTGACGACGGCACCGGCAGCCCCCTGGCCGCCAATGCGCAGGTGGCCTTTCAGCAGGCCACCTGCCTGGCCGACAACCTGCTGCGGGCAGCCGCAGGCGAGCCCCTGCGCGCCTTCAACTTTCAGGATCTCGGCGAAATGATGAGCCTGGGGCGGCAGGACGCCTCCCTCACCGGCGCCGGACTGACGCTGGCCGGTCGGGCCGCCTACGAACTGCGGCGGCTGGCCTACCTGACGCGCATGCCCGGCGGCAGCCACCGCCTCAAGGTGGCTGCCGGCTGGGTGGCGGCCTGGTCATGACATGAGCCGCCCCCGGGGTCTGTTGCTCGACGCCATGGGCACCCTGATCACCCTGCGGCAGTCCGTGGGCACCAGCTATGCCGCCCTCGCCGAAAGCCATGGGGTGATCGTGGACGCAACAGCGATCGATGCGGTCTTCCCCACCATCTACCGCCAGGCCCCACCCCTGGCGTTCAATGGCCTGGACGGCACCACCCTGCTCAAGGCCGAAATCGGCTGGTGGGGAGACCGAATCAGCGAAACCTTCGCAGCGCTGGACCTGCCAGCACCGCCGCCTGCTCTGCAGCGCGACCTGTTCGAGCACTTTGCCGAACCACAGCCCTGGATGGTCTACAGCGATGTTGAGCCCCAGTTGAGGGCCTGGCGCCAGTCCGGCCTGCGCCTGGCAGTGGTCAGCAATTTCGACAGCCGCCTGCGCGGGCTGCTGCAGTCCCTGGGGCTGATGGCCCACCTCGAAGCCGTGGTGATCTCGAGCGAAGCCGGTGCTGCCAAACCCGATCCCCGACCGTTGCACCTGGCGCTGGCCGCCCTCGACCTGAGCGCTGATCAGGTGTGGCACATCGGCGACAGCCCCGAAGACGTGGCTGCAGCCCGGGCGGCGGGCCTGCGCTGCCTGCGGATCGCGCGTCGGTGAAGCGCGCGCCAGTGAAGCGCGCAATTCCCCATAACCCGATCGGCTATGTCAACATAGAACGGTCTGACGGCTGACCTGCCATGGCCTTGCAACTGGGCGATACCGTGCCCGACTTCACCCAGAACTCCCAGCTGGGTCCGATCAACCTTTACGACTTCGCCGGCGACAGCTGGGTGGTGTTGTTTTCCCACCCCGCTGACTACACCCCGGTGTGCACCACCGAACTGGGCGAAGTGTCACGCCTGCGCCCCGAATGGGAGAAGCGCAACGTCAAGACGATCGCCCTGAGCGTCGATTCGGCCGACAGCCACAAGGGCTGGATCTGCGACATCAACGAAATCCAGAACACCACCGTCGACTACCCGATCCTGGCCGACGAAGACAAGACCGTGAGCGATCTTTACGGGATGATCCATCCCAATGCGCTCAACAACCTGACGGTGCGCTCGGTGTTCATCATCGACCCCAACAAGAAACTGCGCCTGCAGATCACCTATCCCGCCAGCACCGGCCGCAACTTCGCCGAGATTCTGCGGGTGATCGATTCGCTGCAGCTCACCGACAACCACCAGGTGGCCACCCCGGTCAACTGGACCGACGGTGACGATTGCGTTGTGGTGCCCTCGATCCCGACCGAGGAAGCCCGCGCCAAATTCCCCAAGGGCGTCACCGAGATCCGTCCCTACCTGCGCCTCACGCCCCAGCCCAACCGCTGAGACAGCTGCTGAGACAGCCGCCGAACTGACCGCGACGGCCACGGCCGCCCCAGGGGGCCAGAATCACTCTGGCTCCCTGCCGCTGCTCAAAGCGACGCAGGCGCAACCATGAAGGGTCAACCGTGAAGGGGCAACCATGAATCAGTGGTGGCAGTGGCAGGGTGGCGCTGCCGGTGGCGGCGGCTTCGCGGTCATCGGCGTCGGCCGTTTTGGCAGCGCTGTCTGCACGGAACTGCTGCGCTTCGGCTCCGAGGTGCTGGCGATCGATGCCAGTCAGCGTGCTGTTGATGAACTGCGCCAGATGGCCCCGTCGGTCGAAGCACGCGTGGTCGACTGCACCGATGAGGAGGCGCTGCGAGCGGCGGGGGTGCTGGACGTGGCCACGGTGGTGGTCGCCATCAGCGAACCGATCGAGGCCAGCATCACCGCCACCCTGATCGTCAAGGACGGCAAGGGCAGTCGGGTCAGGCAGGTGATTGCCCGCGCCACCAGTGACCTGCACGAAAAGATGCTGCGCCGGGTCGGGGCCGACAAGGTGGTGTTCCCCTCCAAGATGCAGGGAACCCGCCTGGGCATGGAGCTGGTGCGCCCCAACCTGCTGGAGCGGCTAAGGCTGGATGACCGCAACAGCATCGAGGAAATCAAAGTTCCCTCGTCGTTTGTCGGCCAGTCCCTGCGGGATCTGAACCTGCGCAAGAACTACAACGTCAGCGTGCTCGCCGCGGGGCCTGAGAACCGGCTGACGGTGAACCCGCCGGCCTCCCAGATTCTTCAACCCGACGAGCTGCTGGTGGTCATGGGCACCAGCGAAGACCTCGAAGCCCTGCCCAGCAGCTGAGCCATGCGGGTGCTGGGCCTGATGAGCGGCACCAGCGCCGACGGTGTCGATGCGGTGCTGGTGGAGCTCAGGGGCCCCTGCTTGCATCCACGCTGGCGGCTGATCGCCAGCGTGGAGCACCCCTACCCCCAGGCGCTGCGGCAACGCTTGATCGCCGTGGGGCAGGGCGAAGCCCTGACCACCGCCGCGCTGCTGGACCTGAGCGAGGCCGTGACCGAACAGCAGGCCCTGGCCGCCCAGGCCTGCGATCCAGGGGGCCAGGCCAGGCTTGTGGGCTGCCACGGCCAGACCGTGTGGCACCGGCCTGCCGCCGCCGGGCGCCGCGGCGCCAGCCTGCAGCTGCTGCAGGGGCCGTTGCTGGCTGCACTGCTGCGGCGACCGGTGGTGTTCGACTTCAGAGCCGCCGATCTGGCCCTGGGGGGGCAGGGGGCGCCGCTGGTCCCCCCTGCCGACGCCGCCCTGCTGGGCCGTGGGCCGGGTTGGCGGGGGGTGCTGAACCTGGGGGGCATCGCCAACATCACCCTGATCCCCCCCGCCACAGGGCCCCAGCGCCAGGCGCCACTGCGGGGCTGGGACTGCGGACCCGCCAACAGCCTGATCGACCTGGCCGTGCAGCAGCTCAGCGGTGGCCGCCTGAGCCATGACGCCGGCGGCGCCTGGGCCGCCCAGGGCCGCGTCGACGAAGAGCTGATCGCGCGCTGGTTGCAGGAGCCTTACCTGCAGCAGCGCCCGCCCAAGTCGACCGGTCGTGAGCAGTTCGGCGCCGCCGACCTGGAGCGGCGGCTGATGGAGCTGGGCGGGCGGAGCCCTGCCGACTGCCTCGCCACCCTGACCGCGTTCAGCGCCGCGTGCGTGGCCCAGGACCTACAGCCGCGCCCGCTGGAGCTGCTGGTTGCAGGCGGTGGCGCCCGCAACACCACCCTGATGGGCGAGCTGCGACGCCGTTGCCGCGGCACCCGCGTGCGCCCCCTGGCCGACCTGGGGATCGGCAGCCAGCAACGGGAGGCCCTGGCCTTTGCCCTGCTGGCCTGGTGGCATCACCGCCGCTGCTGCAGCAATGCCCCCAGCGTCACCGGCGCAGCGGCCCCGACAGTGCTGGGGGTGTGCGCCTGGCCAGCGGTGCGCTCAACCGGGGCGTTGCAGCCTTAACCGGCGAGGGGCACCCCGCAGACGGTCCTGACGCTGCTGCTGCTGCTCGAGTGCAGCCCGAAAGCGATCGGTACCCGCGTCACTGGCCTGGCGGTTCTGCTGTTCAAACCGCTCGACCCCTTGCTGAATCAGCACCTTGGCCATGTTGCTGACGGTGCGGGATTCGTTGTCGGCCAGATCGGCCAGGCGCTGGCAGAGCTCTTCGGGCAACACGACCTGAATGCGCGGCGATTTGGGCCGGCCACTGGATGAGTTCTGGCGCGTCGGCACGGCCGCCTGAAGCCTGCGGGATACCGATGAGTGTACAGAGATGCGCAAGGGTAGTATCCAGCACTATGCTTGTGGCCAGCGTCCTCCTTGCTCCAGCAGCGATGGCCACCCTTCCACGCACCACAAGCCCCGGCCTCCAGCCCAAAGCCGCCGCCCAGGCCCCGACGGTCAGCCCCCGCCGCCGCAAGCGCCGCACCGCCGAGCGCAGTGACGTGCTGGTCTCAGCCGTGATCAGCACCTATCTGCTGACCCATCTGCACCATGTGCTGCAACGGGCCGAATACGGTGCCCAGCAGGAGGGCAACGGGACCCTTGCCGGCAACTACGCGCAGCTGCGCAAGGTGCTGTGTCTCGACGCCCGCAGCATGGAAGATGCCTCGGCCTGTGGCGAAGCCGAACAAGCAGGGCACAAAGCCGCCTGAAGCCATAAGGTCTGGGAACAACGGCCCAACGCCATGACCGCCAGCAGCAGCGGCAACGCCGCCGAGCTCTACAACCGGATCAGCGCCGAACCCGATCTGACCCAGTCGCTGTTCCGCCAGGCCCTGCAGGACCCGTCAGGCGCCCTGGCCAGGATTGTCGAGCTGGGCCAACGGCACAACCTGCCGGTGACCATCGAGGAGGTCAGAGCCCACATCGCCTCGCTCGAGGATCCCGCCAGCAAGCAATGGCTGCTCAAGGCCCGCGGAGGCCTGTGAGCGGCGCTGGCGCTGGTCGGCACCGCCCCCCTGGGCCCAGCTGAAGAACAGCCAGTAACTGACGATCGCCAGACCTGCGGCCACCACCAGCGCGGCCACCTGCTCGAGGCGTTTGATCATCGCGGTGGCATCGACGGCACAGTCGATCAGTCTGGCCGAGCGGGATGATGGCGGCGGCAGTCACCCTGCTGCGTCCCCCTTGAGAACCCTGCCGCTGTGCTGCGCCTCGAAAAGATCAGCAAGATCTATCCCACCGGCGAGGTGCTGCGCGATGTGACCTGGGAGGTCAAAGCGGGCGATCGCATCGGCCTGGTGGGGGTCAACGGGGCCGGTAAATCGACCCAGATGCGGTTGATCGCCGGGCTCGAGGAGCCCAGCAGCGGCAAGGTGGTGAAGCAGGGCAATCCCCGCATCGCCTACCTGCAGCAGGAATTTGACGTCGACCCCCAGCGCACGGTGCGGGCCGAGCTGTTTCAGGCCTTTGGCGAAGCGGCCACGGTGCTCAACCGCACCCGGGCCGTGGAAACAGAGATGGCCAGTGACAAAGCCGCCAGCGATCCTGACCACCTCGAGGAGCTGATCCACGAGCTGGGCCACCTGCACGAGCGCTTCGAGGCCCTGCACGGCTACGAGCTCGAGGCCCGCATCGACAAGCTGCTGCCGACGATCGGCTTTACCCCTGAGGGGGCCGAGCAGCTGGTGGCCGACTACTCAGGCGGCTGGCAGATGCGCATCGCCCTGGGCAAGATCCTGCTGCAGGAACCCGATCTGCTGCTGCTCGACGAACCCACCAACCACCTGGACGTCGAGACGATCCAGTGGCTGGAGGGCTATCTGCTGGAGCAGAGCGCCGCGATCGTGGTGATCAGCCACGACCGCACGTTCTTGGATCGGGTCTGCAACCAGATCGTCGAAACCGAGCGCGGCATCTCGCGCACCTACCTGGGCAACTACAGCCAGCACCTCGAGCAGAAGGCCCTCGAGCGCGAAGCCACCCAGGCCGCCTTTGAACGCCAGCAGAAAGAACTGGCGGAACAACAGGCCTACATCGACCGCTTCAGGGCCAGCGCCACGCGTTCGACCCAGGCCAAGAGCCGCGAGAAGCTGCTCGACAAGGTCGAGCGCATCGACGCCCCGGTCGAGACCGTGGGCGGGCCCCGCTTCCGCTTTCCGGAGCCCCCGCGCTCGGGCCGCCTGGTGGCCGAGATCCGTGAGCTCAGCCACAGCTATGGCGACCAGATTCTGTTTCTGGGGGCCGAGCTCGAGATCGAGCGCGGTGATCGCATCGCCTTTGTCGGCCCCAACGGCGCCGGCAAATCCACCCTGCTGCGGCTGATCATGGGCAGCGAAACTCCCGACGAGGGGGTGGCCCAGCTCGGCGAACACAACGTGATCGCCGGCTACTTCGAACAAAACCAGGCCGAAGCCCTGGATTTGTCGAAAACCGTGATCGACACCATCTTCGAAGCGGTTCCCGACTGGACCCAGACCCAGGTGCGCAGCCTGCTGGGCAGCTTCTGTTTCTCGAACGAGAGCGTGTTCAAAGAGGCCGGCAAGCTCAGCGGGGGCGAAAAGGCCCGCCTGGCGCTGGCGCTGATGCTGCTGTCGCCCTGCAACCTGCTGGTGCTCGATGAGCCCACCAACCACCTCGACATCCCGGCCAAGCAGATGCTCGAGGACGCCCTGATCGACTACGAGGGCGCGGCCCTGCTGGTGAGCCACGACCGGTATTTCATCTCGCGTGTGGCCAACACGATCGTCGAGCTGCGCGATGGCGAGCTGGTGCGCTACCGCGGCGACTACGCCTACTACCTACAGAAGAAGGAGGAAGAAGCCGAAGCCGCCCGGGAAGCCCAGGCCGGTGCCGAACGGGCCGCCAAACGGGCCGCCAACCGCGACAAACAGAAGGCCAAACAGCTTCAGAAGCAGGGCCGCCGCTGACCCGGGACACAAAACTTGATCAGCCGATAGGCAATGGGACTCATCTTGCTGGTGTCAAGGAGTTTGTGTGCATAGCCTGACTTCAGGCCAAGACACCCGGTGGATCCCATGAACCAGCACAGCCACCTGCAGCACGGCACCGCCGCCACCAACTGGAGCGGAACAGGAGCCGATGCCATCCAGCCCCAGGAGCAGCAGGTTCAGACCTGGGATGCCATGGAGAGCTACTTCGAGTGCATCACCACCTGCTCGCTCGACGATGGCGAGTGCGTGACCCACTGCGTCGAGCAATTGCGCGAGCGGTCGTGAAACCCGACCGCGGCCAACCGCCAGGGACTCGAAACAATTCTTAGCATTGAAGCGTTGCGTTGGATCCGCTGGCGTCGTGACCGAGCCCCTCAGCCTCAGCCTTGGCCAGCAATTTGAGCTGGAGCGCATGAGCCGCGCCATTGACGAGACCCAGGACCCCCAGACCCTGCAGCGGCTCGCCAAGCAGCTGTTGCAGGCCTGGCACAGCCAGAAGGCCGCGACCCAATGGGTGATGCGGCAACAGCTGGAGCGCTAAGGCCTGCTTAACCCTGTCGGCCGACCCGCCCCAGGTCAAGGGGAACCACCTGCAGCTGCAGCACCGAACCGCCGCGGTTGACCGTCAGGACCAGGGGGCGACCAACACCCGTGCGCTCGACCGCTGCAACCAGCTGGCTGGCGTTCTGAATCGGCTGACCAGCAGCGGCGGTGATCACATCGCCAATGCGCAGTCCGGCCTGATCGGCAGGCCCACCGGCAGCCACCGAAGCGACACGCACCCCCTGCGCCTGGCCGGCGTTCGCCGCATCCCCAGGCAGGGGCTCGAGCCCCACGCCGATCATGGGATGGGTGGCACGCCCTGTGGTGGTGAGCTGGGTTGCGATCCCACGGGCGCGGTTGATCGGAATCGCAAAACCCAGGCCGGCTCCAGGACCTGTACGCACCAGGGTGTTGATGCCGATCACCTCGCCATCGGCATTGAGCAGCGGCCCACCGGAGTTGCCGGGGTTGATCGCCGCGTCGGTCTGGATCAGATCGAGCCGCTTGTCGGTGATGCCGAGCTTGCTGGCATTGCGGTTCAGGTTGCTGATGATGCCCAGGGTCACCGTGTTGTCGAGTCCGAAGGGATTGCCGACAGCAATGGCCCAATCGCCCACCTGAAGAGTGTCGGAGTTGCCGAGAGGCGCCATCGGCCAGGCACCACCGCCGGACAGGCGCACCACCGCAAGGTCGGTCAGGGGGTCGAGGCCGACAACGGTGCCTGTGACACGCCGCCCATCCTGGAGACCGACTGTGACCTTGTCGCTTTTCTCGACCACATGGGCATTGGTGAGGATCAACCCGCTGCTGTCAAAAATGAAACCGCTGCCCTGGCCGCGCTCGACCCGCTGGGAGGGGGGCTGGCTGAACTGGGGCAGACCGAAGAACTGACGAAAGAACGGATCGTTGAGCAACGGTCCCGGCAAACCAGCCGCTCCGCCTCGCACCATGACGGTGCGCTCGGTGTCGATGGTCACGATCGAGGGACCCGCGCGCCGCACCGCCGCGGCCACGAAGGATTGCCGCCCCAGCCCGGCACTGGGCACCGATGCTGACGCAGGAGCCTGGGTCTGGGCCAAACCCGGTGCGGCAGCAGCAGGAGCCAGCAGCACGGCAGCCGCGATCACCAGGGACTGGGGCCGAAGCCACAACGGACTGTGCGGCACATCTCGCATCAGGGGAGCACCAATTCGCTCACCACGCTAAGAACCCCCGCAGGCCCGATCCGACCCCGAGAGCCGAACATCGCTAAGATTTGTAAACAAGCTCGGTTCCGATGTCCACTTCCAGTCTCCTGCTGGCCTTTCTGACCTTTGGGGCAGCCTGCGCCAGCCTCTGGGCCTGGATGCTGGCCACCGTGACTGAGCAACAACGCCCTTCCAAGCAATGATGGAACACCCCGCTGAGTGGTTGCGGCTGATGGTCCCTCTGCTGTACGGCGCCTGTTTTGTGTTGCTGTTGTGGCAAGCCTTCCGGGTCATGGCTCAGGGCTTCAGGGCTGTCCCACCGATGGCCAACGGGGCCAGCAACGACAAGGGGGGGGATCGCACCGGTCGGGTCACGATCCATCCTGAGCTGCTTGATGGCAACGGCCAGCTGACGCAGGAAGACCTGTTGACCGTTCGCTTCGGCGGCGAGGCCGAACCGCCCCGGGTCTCCGGCGAGCCCACTGAATAGGCTCGACGGGGAGAACCCAGACTTTCAGCGGAGAACGCGGTGGATCAGAGAACCCGAATCGTGGCGGCTGTGCTGCGCAACCTCAAGTTGCCGCCTCGCTTCCGGATCAAACTCATCAAGGAGGATCCCGTGCGGCTGGAGCTGAGCCTCACCCCCGCCTACGGCAAGGACCCGATCCTGGTAGGCCTGGTCGAATCCCAGGACCTGGTGGCCCGCCGTGATCGCGAAGGGCGCATTCCCCGCGACCTGCAGGGCACTTGGGACTGGACTGTGCGCCACGGCAAGGTCAGCACCGGCGGCTGGAACCCCTACCTGAAGGAAGCCCTGCAGACGATGTTCGAGACCGGCCTGCCGGCCATCGTCTACGAAGAGACCACCGGCGAGCTGTATCACCCTGTGGACGGGGCCCGGCACGTGCGCTGAGCCTTGTTGGCTGGCCTGCCGATTGATGGTCTTCTGGGCACCATTGCTACGGCCTGGCGCGATCCTGGAGCCAGCCTGCTGCTGCAGGCCCCGCCTGGTGCAGGCAAGACCACGCGGGTGCCCCTGACCCTGCTGGAGCAGGACGGCTCGCTGCTGATGCTCGAACCCCGACGGCTGGCCGCCAAGGCCGCCGCCCAACGGTTGGCAGCCCAGCTGGACGAACCAGTCGGAGCCAGCGTCGGCTACAGCGTGCGCCTCGAGTCGCGCACCTCCAGCCGGACGAGGCTGGAGGTGGTCACCAGCGGCCTGTTCCTGCGGCGCCTGCAGGCCGATCCGGAGCTGCCCGGGATCAGCGGGGTGATCATCGACGAATTTCACGAGCGCGGCGCCGACACCGAACTGGCCCTGGTGCTGCTGCGTCAGGCACGGGAGCTGCTTCACCCCGAGCTGCGCCTGCTGGTGATGTCAGCGACCCTGCAGATCGATGCTCTGGCCCAGAGCTGGCCCGAGGCGCAGGTGCTGCGCAGCGAGGGCCGTGCCCATCCGGTGCAGGTGCTGCATCAGCCGCCCCGACGCGACGAGCCCCTGGCACGCCAGGTGGTGCGGGGCCTGGAACAACACTGGCTGGACCAGACCGGCCCCCGCCGCACGGTCCTGGTCTTTCTGCCGGGTATGCGGGAGATTCAGGCCGCCCAGCGGGCGATCGCCTCCTGCAGCTGGAGCGCCCAAGTAGAGCTGACGGCCCTGCATGGCAACCTGCCGCTGAGCGACCAGGCCCGCGCGATCGCACCGCCACGCACGGCGGACGGCAAGGTCGTGCTGGCCACCAGCATCGCCGAAAGCTCGCTGACGATCGAGGCGATCGAGCTGGTGATCGACAGCGGGCTGAGCCGCCGCAACCGCTTTGATCCGTCTACGGGCATGGATGGCCTGGTGACCACAGCGGCCAGCCAGGCCAGCGCCGCCCAGCGCCAAGGGCGGGCCGGACGCCTGGGCCCCGGTCGCTGCCTGCGCCTGTGGGGAGCCGGCGACCAGCAGCGGCGTCCTGCCTTTGACCCGCCCGAGCTGCTGGTCGCCGACCCGGTGCCGCTGGCACTGCAGCTGGCCCTGTGGGGCACTCCCTTGGGGCAGGGGCTGCCATGGCTGGATCCCCCCGCCACCGCCGCCCTGCACGAGGCCCGTGACGTGCTGCAACAGCTGGGTGCCCTCGACGGGGACGGCCAGCTGAGCGCCCACGGCCGTCGCATGGGGCAGCTGGGGCTGCATCCACGCCTGGCCCACATGCTGCTGCTGGCAGCCGATCGCGGCTGGCAGCAGCTGGGTGCTGCGATCGCAGTGCTGCTCAGCGAACGGGATCCCCTCGAGCGGGTCGCAGTGGGAAGCGATCTGCAGGCCCGGATCACCTGGCTGCAACAGCTGCAGCGGCACGATCCCCACTGGCAGCGCTTGCAACAGCAGCGCCAGGCCCTGGTGCAGCAGCTGGGGCACCCCCACCACGAACAGCAGCCCCCAGCCGAGGCGGCCAGCCTGCTGCTCAGCTGGGCCTACCCCGACCGCCTGGCCCTGAGCAGGGGCGATGGCCAGGGCCGGTTTGTGCTGCGCAGCGGCCGTGGGGCCATGCTGTCGCCGCAGGATCCACTGGCGGCCCAACAGGCCCTGGCCGTGGCCAGCCTCGATGGCAATGGCAGCGAGGCCCGCATCATGCTGGCCCTGCCCCTGGCGATGGCACACCTGCAGGACCTGGCCACGCGCCAAGGCCAGTTGCACCCGCAGATCAGTTGGGACCGGCAAGCCCAGCGCGTGCGCTGCGAACAGCAGCTACGGCTCGGCTCGCTGGTGCTTGACCGTCGGCCCTGGAACGACGCCGATCCCGAGGCCGTGCTGGCCGTGCTGCTGCCCCAGCTGCGCAGCCGTGGGCTGGAGGCTCTGCCCTGGACAACGGCCAGCCGCCAGCTGCAGCAACGGCTGCAGCTGGCCCATCGACACTGCGGTCCAGCCTGGCCCGCCCGCGATGAAGACACCCTGCTGGCTGACCTGGAGACCTGGCTGGGCCCGCATCTGCTGGGCCTGAACAGTCTCGAGGCGGTGCGCACCCTGGACCTGGGCGAAGCCCTCTGGGCTGATCTGCCCTGGGAGCGGCGACAGGAGCTCGAGCGGCTGCTGCCGACGAGCCTGACGATCGCCTCGGGACGGCGGGCCCGGCTCGACTACGGCCAGGGGCGCCCGGTGCTGGCGGTCAAGCTGCAGGAGCTCTTCGGAACCGGCCAACACCCGATGCTGCTGGGGGGCAGGCTGGCGATCCGGCTCGAACTGCTCGATCCGGCCGGGCGACCAGCAGCGATCAGCGAAGACCTACCCCACTTCTGGGAACACACCTATCCCCAGGTGCGCAAACAGCTGCGGGGCCGCTACCCCAGGCACCCCTGGCCCGACGATCCGTTGCAGGCGGTGGCGACCGGTCTGACCAACCGCCAACTGCAGTCCGCTGATCCAGCTCAGAGGTCTGCCAGCAGGTGAGCGAAACCAAAGTGGTGCAGACCCTCAACGATGCCTTCGCAGCCATGCCCCCTGGCCAGGTAGGTGCTGCTGAGCCGGGGCAACGCGGCCAGCAGAGCGGGCTCGGCATTGCCCACCATGACGCCACGAAGACCTGTTTCGAACATCGCCAGATCGTTGAGGGTGTCGCCGGCGGTCACCACCTGTTCGGCCTGGAGCTCCAGCAGCTCCAGCAGCGCCAGCAACGTTGAGCCCTTGTTGACCCCGGCCGGCAGCAGATCGAGATATCGGTTGTCCGAGAACAGACAATCGACCCCGTGGGCTTCGAGGACACGCACCAGGTCGGGCTGGAATTCCTCAGGGTCGTAGTAGTACGCCAACCGCCGGTCTGAGCTCAGCGGCTGAGGTGAAAGGCCTGCCACCCCCTCGAGCAGGGGGAGAAGCCGTTCCGCCTTGCCGGCCCAGAGGGCATCGATCGGCTCGACCGCCAAAGGCACCGGTTCCAGGCTGTGGCCACAGGCCACGGTGCAACCCACATCGCCGATCACCAGGTGGGGCGCAACCAGACCATGGGCGGCGTCCTGCTCCAGCAAGCGGGCAACCGAGCGCAGATCACGCCCGGTGCAGAACACATGCAGGACCTGCTCACGGCGGCGCTGCAACCAGTCGTACATGCGACGCCGCCAGGGCAGGCTGCCCCCCAGCAGGGTGCCGTCGAGATCGGTCACCAGCACCAGCTGGGGCTGGTGCGGCAAGGGTGCTGCCAGTTGCTGCTGCAGGCGCTCGCGAGGGCTGGACATGCGCGCGAAACCGCTCCTGCTGAGCGGGACCTTAAATGGGATCCGACGCCGACTGGTCCGCTGGCCAGCCCCTGCCTTGCCCCGTTTTTATGTCAACAACCGGCGTGATGGCTCGCGGCTGCTGAGCAGTGCCCTGGTGATCACGGCCATGGGCGTGATCCGCTGTGACACGGTTGCAGGTCGCGTGGTGGCCGTGATCGGCGGCCTGGTCTGCCTCTATTGGTGGCAGTGTTATCGGCAATTGCAGCAGTGAGGCGGGATTGAGCGCCGCCAGCCTGCCCCACTACAGCATCACGGAGCTCAACCAGGCGATTGGCAACCTGCTGGAGCGGGGCTTCGCTCCGCGGTTCCTGCTGGATGCAACCGTCAGCCGGCCCCAGCTCAAGAAGGGGCACCTGTGGATGACGCTGAGCGATGGACAGGCCTCGATCAGCGCCGTGGTCTGGGCCTCGCAGTTGGCCAAGTTGAGCCACCAACCCAGTGACGGCGATGGCGTGATCGTCGTCGGCAAGCTCAATTTCTGGGCCAACAGGGCCAGCCTGACGGTGCAGGTGCTCGACCTGCGCCCCAGCCTCAGCACGGTGCTGCGGCAGTTTGAACGGGTCAGCCGGCTACTGGAAGCTGAGGGTCTGCTGGATCCGTCCCGCAGACGGCCGCTGCCTGTGGCGCCCGGGCACATCGCTGTGCTGACCAGCGTCCCAAGTTCGGCTTTGGCCGACCTGTTGCGCACCGCGCGCGAACGCTGGCCCGTTGCGCGGGTGCTGGTGGTGCCGATCCCCGTGCAGGGGGCAGTTGAATCCCAGATCTGCAAGGCCCTGGCCGCCGTCGCTGAACGGGCCAGCGCCTGGGGACTCGAAGCTGTGGTGCTCGCCCGCGGGGGCGGCAGCCGCGAGGACCTGGCGGTCTTCGACAGCGAAGCCGTGGCACGGGCCGTGGCCAACTGCCCGGTGCCGGTGATCAGCGGCGTGGGCCACGAAGATGACACCACCGTGGTCGACCTGGTGGCCGACCACCGGGCTGCCACGCCCACCGGGGCCATGGTGGCGCTGCTCCCCGACCGCAGCACACTGCTCCTGCAGGTGCAACGGGCGCAAGCCCGTCTGCATGAACTGGTGCGCTGGCGACTGCAGCACGAGCGGACCCAGATGCAAAGGCTGGGGGAGGCATTGCTGGCCGTTCATCCACGCCGACTGGTGGAGCGCCAGCGACGCGAGTTGCTGCAACAGCAGCGCCTGCTGGAAGCCCTGTCGCCGCAGCACTGGCTCGAGCGCGGGTTCAGCCTGATCCGCAACAGCCGCGGCGCGCTGATCAGCAGCGTTCAGCAGCTGCAGAGCGGCGAGCGGGTGAGCCTGCAACTAGCCGATGGGGAACGCAGTGCCACCATTGAGCCGCGTGGGGAACAACCATGACCACCTTCTGCAGCACCTCCCGCACCAGAGCCTGATGGCCAGAACCGGAACCCGCCAGACCCGTCGAACCGACAGGGACGACGACGACGTCAGCGCCATCGGCGAGGACCTCAGCTACAGCGAGGCGCAGACTGCACTGGAACTGGCCCTGGCGCAGTTGCAGGCCAGTGATCTGCCGGTCGAATCGATGGGTGAGCTCTATCTGCGTGCGCGCAACTATGCCCAGCGCTGCGAGCAGTTGCTCACCCAGGTGGAACAGAGCATCGCTGTATGGGATCCGGAGAATCCGGATGCCACGCCCAAACCTCTGGAGCCCTGACGATGAGCCAAGCGACGACCAACGTGCAGCAGTCCGGCTGGATCCGCTACGTCTATCTCGGGTTGGCTGCGGTGGGTGCTGTATGGCCCTGGCTGGCCAATCTGGCGTTCATTCAGCAGCACGGCGCTGGGTTCGATCTGGGCTTGTTCGTGCAGTTGGCCAATGCCAACCCCGCAGCCACATCCCTGTCGCGGGATCTGGCCGTAGGGGCCTCCGCCGTGACCGTCTGGATGGTTGTCGAAGCGCGCCGCTTGGGGCTCAGGGGCCTGGGCTGGGTTCTGCTCAGCTGTGTGACTGTGGCGTTTGCCTTCGGTTGCCCGCTGTTTCTTTACCTGCGTGAACGACGCCTGGCCGAACTGGCCCGTGGCGCCGAAGCCGATTGAGGCGACTGGAGGCGGTTCAATCGTTTCCCAGATCCGTGGCACTGACGTCAACGGTGACGTCCCGGGCATCGAACCTTGGTCCGGACTGAGCCGCGGTTGACCCCGTCGGGACATCGCCTGACTCTGGTGTGAACAAGGTGCCACAGGCTGGGCAAACCTCCGTGCCCAGGCTGCGAAAGCCGCAGGCCGGGCAGGTGCGCAAGCGCCGTTGAATGACCTGCCAGGCAATCCAGGCGCCACCACCGAGCAGCAACGGCAGGAGGATGACCAACAAGCTGAGGCCACCCACCACATCAAGCACCAGCCGACCGGCAGGGCCCGGAGCCAACAACAGCAGGGCCAGAACCAGCCACCACCACCAGGAGATGCGTGTCTGCATTGCCGAGGGTCAGTTCATCCATCCTGGCGTCGACCCCATCGAGACGGGTCAATCGACAACAATCGGACAGGGTTCCGGCAACTGCCTCCGCCAGAGACGACCTGGTGCACAGACCAGGCTGAAGCACTGGCAGTAGTAAACGATCACGCCCACCAGCCAAACCCAGAGGGTCAACAGCAGGATCCCACCAACCACGCCATAGGCCTGAAAACGCACCCCGAGCAACACCAGCGCACGTCCCAGCAACAGATTGAGCAGGGTCAACGCAAGGGCACACAAGGCCGAACCCGGCACCAGCAGGCGCCAGGACACCCGACGCGACGGCAACAGCCAGAAAAACAACAACCCACCGAGGAAAGTGATCAACAGCGACGCCAGCAGGTCGGTTCCCAGGGTCACAGGCCGCTGCCACTGCAGGTTTGGAGGCAAAGCCTGCAACAACAAGGCCCTGAAATCCAGCAACCCCAACACCCGGCGGCTGCTGATCACTTGATCCAGAGCAATGAACAGGCCGATCAACCCCACCAGGGCAACGGCCTTGACCCGCAGGCGCAAATAACGGCGGACAAGTCGCCAACCCTGCAACTGCGGCAAGCCGAAAGGACGCATCCACCAAATGCGGTCAGCGCCACGCTGCAAGGTGAGATAAGCATTGCTGGCAGTCAACAACAGGGCCACCACACCAAACAAACCCGCACCAAAACCCTGACGCAGAAATGCCTCCACAACGGCTTCCAAAGCCTGAACAGAAGCCACGGGAAGCCAGCGTCCCGAAAAGGCCAATAGGGAATCAACCAAACCATCATCATGCCCAAGGATGCTTGAAGCAACCGACAGAGCAATCAACAAGGCCGGCAGAACAGATTGCAGTGTGTGATAAGCAAATGCCGCACTGAGATCAACACAATCGTGCCGCATCCACAGCTCACCAGCACGCCAGAAGGGCACCATCCACTTGCGTAAAACCATGCAAACAGACCTTCTGTTGCTGGCATGCAAGCACGCCCGGAAGCCAGACAGCAAGACCACCCCCCAGCGCAACGTGTTCAGCGTGCATGGAAGAGCAATCAAGCAACAAAAAAGCCACCCGCAAGGGGTGGCTTTTCGTTTGGATGAATGTTTTACCT
>CAZJIF010000017.1:0-26159 GCA_964546045.1 uncultured Klebsiella sp.
CCAACCCCAGCTGCTGCTGCAGGCACAACAACCCAGCTGGGTCGAGGTCCGTCGCCAAGCGGATGGGGCTGTTCTGTTCCGCGGCACCCTCAGTGGTGAGCGACGCTTTGCCCTGGATCAGGACCTGCGCGTTCTGGCGGGGCGTCCCGATCTGCTGCTGGTCAGCCGGGACGGCGGGCCAGCTCAGCTTCTTGGACCGATCTCGGCGGTTCGTTGGGTCAGCTTTGCCGCTGCCCCGCTGCCGTCACGCTGAGCTCTAAGCCGCAGGCTTCCTGCACCGCAGCGCTGCAGGCCTGCAGGCTCCAACGCTCGAGGCTCAGATCGAGTGGCTCCTGCCCGTTGCCCGGTTCGATTGGGTGCAGCACGATCGGCAACAGGCCGTTGCCCGGCTGCGGACCGTCAGGGGCCTGCACCTGCAGGCACGCGATCACCGCCTGGGGGCGACGATCGAGTGCGGCAGCCAGGCGCAGCAACAGCGCCATCGAGGCGACTGTGTGGCGTGCTGGCCGTCCCTCGATCAGCTGCCACGACTCGTGGCGCTTTTTGGGCAGGCTGCGGCGGTGGTAGCGGGCGATCGCTGCGACCATCAGATGTTCGGCTTCGGTGTAGCCCAGCAGTTCGCCGTGGCGGATCAGGTACCAGCTGTGTTTGTGATAAGCGGCGATATTGATGTGTTTGCCGCAGGTGTGCAGCATCGCGGCAGCCCAGAGCAGCTGACGGCCTTCGCCGGTGTCCTCATGCAGCAGGCCAAGGGTCTGGTCGTACAGGGACAACGCATGGGCGGCGACCCGCTCGGCCCTGGGTAGGTCCACCCCGAAGCCTCGTGCCAGATGCAGCACCGTGCGCTCGCGGATCGTGCTCTGAAAGGCAAAGCGGTCGTCCAGCAGCTGGTTGCGCAGCATCCAGTCAACGATCAATCCCTCCCGCAGGGCGCGATCGCAGACCACCAGATCCGGGACCTGCAGCATCGCCATGGCGGTCTGCAGGATCAGGGCACCAGGAACGATGATCTCGGCACGGCGTTCGTTCAGCCCGGGTAGGGCCTTGCGTTGTTCGGGTGTCATCGCCACCAGCCGGCTGACCAGCTGGTCGACGCGTTCGCGGCTGAGGCGGTAGCCCTGAAGCTTCAATGGGGGTCTGGGATCGTCGGCCGCCGCCAGGCTCGCCAGGGCCATGGCTGTTCCGCTGGTGGCCACCAATTGGGGCCGTTCGCCGGGGTTGAGGGCTGCCTTGATCTGGGCCACCGCCGGATCGATCGCCCCCTGGATGTAGGCGACCAGGAACGACCGTCGGTTGGCCGGGAGCGGATCCTGCTGGCAGAACTCCCGCTGCAGCCGGACTGCTCCGATGCGGCTGCTGCTGAGCACCCGGGCATCGTGACCGTCCGCCAGGATCAGTTCGGTCGAACCTCCACCGATGTCGATGATCAGATGGGGTTGTTCGCCGAAGCGCATGCCTGACAACACGCCCAGGTAGATCAGACGGGCCTCCTCGGGCCCGCTCACCAGATCCACGTCCAGCCCCAGCTGGTCCTGCACGCTGCCGAGAAAGTCCCTGCCGTTGGGGGCTTCGCGCACGGCACTGGTGGCGGCAGTCACGATTTGCTCGACGCCGTGACTCTGGGCCAGATCCCTGCAGTGGCGGAGGGTCTGCAGGGCCCGTTCGATCGCCACCGGGGTCAGCTCGCCCCGCTCTTCCTCGCGCTCACCCAGGCGGGTGGTCGACTTTTCGGCGACCACGACATTGAAGCTGCCAAGGGCAGGGTCCACCGCTGCGACCAGCAGGTGGGTCGAATTGGTGCCGATGTCGATGGCAGCGACCCGACGGATCTCGGTCTTGGGAGCCTGGGGCATCGCAGCACATCCGCGCGCGCCACTTTGCCATTGCCCCCCTTCAGCTGAAGCCCCGGGTGTTGGTGGTGCGACGTTCGCCGCTGGAGCCGGCGGCCTTGCCGCCGAAACGTCGGGTCTGCCAGGGCGCGGGGTCGGTGTTGTCCGTGGGGTCCCGCTGGCGCCAGCGCAGGCACAGGCTGCGCTGGCCGGGTTCAAACCGCACCGACCAGTCGAGCAGCAGGTCGGGGCCCAGGTCTGCGGCCAGGGTTTCCAGTGCTGCGAGCAGGTCACGCAGCTGGGCCGGGGTGGCACCGGCCTTGAGGGCTTGCTTGAGCTCCGCCTCCTTGACCGAGCTGCGCAGTCGGGTTCGGCCAAGGGCGCCGCTGGGGTCCTCGGGGGCATCCTCGAGGGGCTCGACGGACTCGAGCGAGCCATAGCGGTAGGTCGTGCTGCCCCCAAAGCTGCTGCGGGTGCTTTTGCGGGTGTGCCAGGCCATCACAACAACCTAAGCGGGTTGTCCAGGGCGGTAGCTTGCGCCCAGCAGGCCTGGGCCAATGCGGGAGCGAACAGCGCGTGTCTGGCTCGAGCTGTTGCGCTGGCACAAGCCCAGCGGCAGGCTGATTCTGCTGATTCCCGCCGGTTGGAGTCTGTGGCTGACGCCCGCTGTGCCACCACCTCTCCCCCTGTTGGTGCTGCTGCTGATCGGTGCGTTGGCGGTCAGCGGTGCCGGTTGCATTGCCAATGATCTGTGGGACCGGCGCATTGATCCCCAGGTCAGTCGCACCGCCTCCAGGCCCCTGGCTTCCGGTCGCATCGGCGTGGCGACAGCGCTGGGGATGTTGCTGGTGTGCCTGTTGCTGGCCCTGGCCGTGGTCCTGACGCTGCCCCCCGCGTCGCGCGGTTTGTGTCTGGCTCTGGCGGTGGCGACCCTGCCGTTGGTGCTGCTCTATCCCTCGGCCAAGCGCTGGTTTCCCTTTCCCCAGGCCGTGCTGGCCCTCTGCTGGGGCTTTGCGGTGCTGATCCCCTGGGCAGCTGCCACCGGCACCCTTGCCGGCGGGTGGCCCCTGGCGCTCTGCTGGCTGGCGACGGTCGTCTGGACCTTTGGGTTCGACACGGTCTATGCGATGGCCGATCGGGATGACGACCGCCGGCTGGGGGTCCGCAGCAGTGCTCTGAGCCTTGGCCCCTTGGCCGTGCCTGCGGTCGCCTTCTGTTACGGCCTGGCCTGGCTGGCCCTGGGCCTGGCGGCAGCTGTTCAGCCACTGCAAGCCCTGTTCTGGCCTCTGTGGTTGCTGGCCGGGGTCGGCATGGCCCGTGAGCTGCGGCTGTTGCAGCGCTCCGAGCGGGGCCTGCAGGCTCAGCAGGGCAGCGGTGGCTCCTTTTATGGCCGCCAGTTCGCCCATCAGGTTCAACTGGGCGCGCTGCTGCTGCTGGCCCTGATTGTTGGCAGGAGCTGAGGGCAGCGATGAACGTCCGCGCCGCCCTGCCGCCCCCCTGGCCCCTGCCGCTGCAGCCTGGTGACCGGGTGCGCCTGGTGGCGGCCAGTTCGGCCCTGACGGACCAGAGCCACGTCCGCCTGCAGGCCGGGGTGGCGCTGCTGCAGCAGTGGGGCCTGCGGGTGGAGCCTTCGGCGGCGCCCCAGCGCCGTTGGGGCTATCTGGCCGGCCGGGATCGGGACCGTGGAGCCGATCTGGCCCACAGCGCGGCACTGTGGGCCTGCGTGCGGGGCGGTTGGGGGGCGGCGCGCCTGCTCGAAGACCCGGACCTGGTGCTGCCACCTGGCTGGCTGCTGGGTTTTTCGGATGTCACCAGCCTGCTCTGGGCCCGTCTGGCCCGTGGCCTGGGTGGCGGCGTCCACGGCCCCCTGTTGACCACCCTGGCGGCCGAACCGCCCTGGAGCCAGGAGCGTCTGAGGCAGGTGTTGTTTGGCGAGCCGACCGGGGACCTGACCGGCCAGACCTGGACTCCGGGGGTGGCCTGTGGTCCCCTGCTGGTGGCCAACCTGACCGTGGCCAGCCATCTGCTGGGCACGCCCCATTGCCCGCCTTTGGCTGGCGCAATCCTGGTGCTCGAGGACGTCGGCGAGGCCCCCTATCGGCTGGATCGCTTGTTGACCCACTGGCGGCTCAGCGGTGCCCTGGCCCAGGTGGCCGGCCTGGCGTTCGGTCGGTTTGACGCCTGTGAGGATCCCGATGGCGAGGGGTTCAGCAGCGTCGAGGTGCTGCGTGAACGCACCGCCGACCTGGGCATCCCGGTGCTGGCGGGCTTGCCGTTGGGCCACGGCCCTGATGGCAATGCCGCCCTGCCGCTGGGGGCCATGGCCCAATTGGATGCCACGGCCGGCCGACTCAGCCTGCTGAGCGTGGACTGAGCACCGCCGCAGCGATCGTCAGATCAAAGGGCGTGGTCAGTTTGATGTTCGAGGCCGGGGCCTCGAGCACCTGCACCGCCAGGCCCAGCCGTTCGAACAGCGCCGCATCGTCGGTCACCTGCCAACCCTCGCGGCCGGCCCGGGCATGGGCGTCCCGCAGCTGGTGCACCGGAAAGCCCTGGGGCGTCTGGGCCGCCCAGAGTGTGCTGCGCTCGGGGGTGGCCAGGATCGTGCCGTCGTCAGCGACCTGCTTGATCGTGTCGGTCACCGGTGTCGCCGCGATCACGGCACGGCCGGCCTGCACCGCTGTGGCGCAGCGGGCCAGCAGCTCGGGCTCCACCAGGCAGCGGGCGCCATCGTGAATCAGCACGCCGCTGGCCTCGGGGGGTAGGGCTGCCAGTCCGCAGCTGACCGAGTCCTGACGGGTGTCGCCGCCGACGATCCAGTGCACGGGTTTGCTCGGTGCCGCCGCCGCGACAAGCGCTGCAATGGCCGTTGCATCAATCGGTTGGCCGACGATTCCCACCCAGCTGATCGCCTCACAGCGCAGTGCCGCGTCCAGGGTCCAGGCCAGCACCGGACGCCCGGCTACCTCCAGCAGCAGCTTGTTGCCGCTGGCCCCCATGCGTCGCCCGGAGCCGGCGGCGGCAATCAGCAGATGCACAGACAACCTCCCGATGGCATCACCGCTCACAAGACATTGGATTTGTGCTCCATACAATCAGGCCAACGAGCTGATCGCCTGTTCCCATGCGCGCCCTGTTCCTGATTCCGGGCGATGCCATGCGCCAGCTGCAGGCCCTGCCGGCTGTTGCCGCTGTGGCCGACCAGCTCTCGGCCCAGGTGCAGGTGGTCTGCGCGCCATCGGCGGCAGCCTGCTGGGGGTTGCTGCCGGCCGTCGAGAAGGTGATCCCCTTCGACTTTGCGGCCGCAAACCTGGCCGACTGGGCCAACCTGCTGGGTTCGGTGCGGGAGCCTGATTTTCAGCTGTGCATCAACCTGGCCCGCGGCCGGCAGGTCGATCTGATGCTGTCGATGAGTCACATCCCCACCCGCATTGCGGCAGCGGGGTTTTCGGCGACAGAGACGGTCGCTCCAGCGGGTTCTGCCTGGGCTGATCAAAGCCTGGAGGCGTACCTCAGACCCATCGGGGTGAGCCTGGACGCGGCGGCGTTTCGCCTGACCGTTCCCCGCGCCGACCTCGACAAGGCTGCGGCCCAGCTGCCTGCGGGCGACGGCCCGCTGCTGCTGCTGGCCCCCCGCGGTGATGCCAGTGACTGGCCCGCACCGCAGTGGCAGGCCCTGCCGGGCCTGATCGCGGCCCGGCTGCCGGGGCTGCGCAGCCTGCTCCTGCCCGCCCCGGTGGGCGGCAGCCCGCGCACCCGCGCCGCCCTGTTGGCGGCTGCGGATGTGGTGCTGGCCAGCGATGGCCCCAGCATCGAGCTGGCCCTGCTGCTGGGGGTTCCCCTGGTGGCCCTGGGGCGCCCCGCCGACAGCCTGCCCCAGCGGCAGGGGGTGCAGGGGCTGGCCGATGCCGACAGCCTGTCAACGTTGGAGCCCGGGCCGGTGTTGGCTGCCCTGGGTCTGGCTTGAGCGGTCGCATCAATGCCGTGGTCCTTGCCTCGGGTGTGCCTGGACCGTCTCTGGGGGCTTCCCCGACGCCCACTGCGACGACCGCCATCCACGCGCTCGCGCTGGCCATGGGTCACCCCGCTGGTGGCCCTGATTCTGGTGGTCAATGCCTCGGCTCTTGGCTACCGCCTCAGCGAGGGCTGGGACTGGGGCGACTGCTACTGGATGGTGGCGATCACCATCCCCACCATTGGTTACGGCGAGGTCGAACCCCTGTCGACCGCCGGCCGCTTTGTCACCGTGTTCTCGGTGGTGGGTGGGCTGGTGGTGGTCCAGCTGTCGGTCCAGAGCGTGCTCGGCCTGTCGGAGGCCGGCTATTTCAGACGCTTGCGCCGACGTCGTTTTCTCAACTGGGTTCAGACCATGAATGAGCACGTGATCCTCTGCGGTTATGGCCGCATCGGTCGCGAGATCGGTGAGCAGATCAGCCGTGAGGGGGTGGAGGTGTTGGTGGTGGAGATGGATCCGGATCGCAAGCAGGCCGCTGAGGAGGCAGGCCTGCCGGTGCTGATGGCCGATGCCACCCTCGATGAAACGTTGGTGGAGGCCGGCATCCACCGTTGCCGCAGTCTGGTGGCCGCCCTACCCAGCAACGCGGCCAACCTCTACGTGGTGCTCAGTGCACGGGGGCTGGCACCCCGCTGCCGCCTGATCGCCCGCTCTGACAGCGACGAGGCCGCCCGCAAGCTGCGCCAGGCTGGCGCCGACCAGGTGGTCAGTCCCTATGTGGCTGGGGGCCGCACCATGGCCGCCACCGCCCTGCGGCCGCTGGCGGTCACCTTCATGGAGCTGCTGGCTGGTACCGATTGCGAGGTGGAGGAATTCCGCCTGTCGGATGACCCCCACAAGCTGGGCGCGCTCAATGGAAGCAGCCTGACGGAACTGGAGCTGCGGCGGCGCACCGGGGCGCTGGTGCTGGCGATTCGCAATCCGGAGCCGGATCTGATCAACCCATACACCTACCGCGGCAGCAGTTACAACCCCGGCGAACCCAACCTGATCGCCAACCCCGGCGGCGAGGTCACCCTGGCTCCGGGCCAGCTGCTGGTGGTGATGGGCAGCCAGCAGCAGCTTGAGGCCTTTGGCTCCCTGCTGGGATCAGCCCTGGTGAGCATCGATGCCATGCGGGAGTAGGTCCGGCCGCGCGCATACGATCGCCTCCAGCGTTGTGCCACCCGACCTGCCATGTCCAACCCTGTTGCCGATCTGACGGGCCAGGTCGCGCTGGTCACGGGCGCAAGCCGCGGCATCGGTGCTGCCATTGCCGCTGACCTGGCAGCCTGTGGCGCCACCGTGGTGGTCAACTACGCCAGTTCGCCCGAGGCGGCTGCGACTGTTGTCAGCCAGATCGAAGCGGCTGGGGGCAAGGCCTGGAGTCACCAGGCCAATGTCGCCGATGAAGCCCAGGTCGAGGCCATGGTCAAGGCCGTGCTCGAGCGCGAGGGGCGACTCGATGTGCTGGTCAACAACGCCGGCATCACCCGCGATGGCCTGTTGATGCGCATGAAGAGCGCCGACTGGCAAAGCGTGATCGACCTCAACCTGACCGGTGTGTTTCTGTGCACCCGGGCCGTCAGCCGCACCATGCTCAAGGCACGGGCCGGCCGCATCATCAACATCACCTCGGTGGTGGCCCTGTTCGGCAACCCAGGCCAGGCCAATTACAGCGCCGCCAAGGCGGGGGTCATCGGGCTGACCCGCAGCAGTGCCGCCGAATTTGCCAGCCGCGGGGTCACCGTCAATGCCGTGGCCCCAGGCTTCATCGACAGCGACATGACCAAGGATCTGGACAAGGAGCCGATCCTGGCGTCGATCCCCTTGGGGCGCATGGGCACAACCGCCGAGGTGGCCGGTGCGGTGCGGTTTCTGGCCGCTGATCCGGCCGCGGCCTACATGACCGGTCAGGTCCTGCAGGTCGATGGCGGCATGGTGATGCGCTGAATTCAGGTGCTCAGTTCGTCCCGCAGCCGGCGGATGCGCTGCAGAAGCCGCAGCCGGCGGCTTCTGGCTGTGATCGTCAGAAACAACCGGATCGGGACGTAGACCAGGGCCATCGCCAGACCGACGGCCGTGATCGCGATGAACACCAGCGGGTTGGCCGTGGGCATGGTCTGGCCCATGGCCTCCCCGGCAGCGGTTTCAAGCGCGTTGTGCAACAGGTCCTCCATGGATTGACCTTATTCAGCGGCGGCGGATGCTGCACCGGAGCTTCGCCCTTGATTCGGCTTTCCCCACCAGCCAGCCGTCGCCTTGGCATGGGACGCTGACGCTCAGCCGTTTGTCACGCCGGCCCATGGCCAAGCTGATCCGTTTCTCTGACCAATCCCGCGCTGCCCTCGAGCGGGGTGTCAACGCGCTCGCCGATGCGGTCAAGGTCACGATCGGCCCCCGCGGCCGCAACGTGGTTCTCGAGAAGAAGTTCGGCGCGCCCGACATCGTCAATGACGGGGTCACGATCGCCAAGGAGATCGAACTGGAGGATCCGTTCGAGAACCTGGGCGCCAAGCTGATGCAGCAGGTGGCTTCCAAGACCAAGGACACCGCCGGTGATGGCACCACCACCGCCACTGTTCTGGCCCAGGCGCTGGTGCGCGAAGGCCTGCGCAATGTGGCCGCCGGCGCCAGTCCGATCGTGCTGCGCAAGGGCATGGAGAAGGCGGCAGCCCAGGTCGTGGCCGGCATTCAGCAGCGTGCCCAGGCGGTGGCCGGCGAGGCCATCCGCCAGGTGGCCACCGTCAGCTCGGGGGGCGATGCCGAGATCGGCCAGATGATCGCCGAGGCGATGGCCAAGGTGTCCGCCGATGGGGTGATCACGGTCGAGGAGAGCAAGAGCCTCGCGACCGAGCTCGAGGTCACCGAAGGCATGGCCTTCGATCGCGGCTACGCCTCGCCCTACTTCATCACCGATCAGGACCGCCGCGAGTGTGTGTTCGAGAACCCGCTGGTGCTGATCACCGACCGCAAGATCAGTGCCGTTGCCGATCTGGTGCCGGTGCTCGAGGCGGTGACGCGCAGTGGCCGCCAGCTGCTGATCATCGCTGACGACATCGAGGGCGAGGCCCTGGCCACGCTGGTGGTCAACAAGAACCGTGGCGTGCTGCAGGTGGCGGCCGTCAAGGCCCCCGGCTTCGGCGACCGTCGCAAGGCGATGCTGGCCGACATCGCAGTTCTCACCGGCGCTTCCCTGGTCAGTGAGGACCGGGCCATGACCCTCGACAAGGTCTCCCTGGCAGACCTGGGCAGCGCCCGCACGATCACGATCACCAAGGACGACACCACGATCGTCGCCACGGGAGACCATCAGGCTGCTGTCGCAGATCGGGTCGCCGCGATCAAGCGTGAGCTTGAGGCCACCGACTCCGACTACGACAAGGAAAAGCTCAATGAGCGCATTGCCAAGCTGGCCGGCGGCGTTGCTGTGATCAAGGTGGGAGCCCCCACCGAGACCGAGCTCAAGAACCGCAAGCTGCGCATCGAGGACGCCCTCAATGCCACCCGCTGCGCCATTGAAGAAGGGATCATTGCCGGCGGCGGCACGACCCTGCTCGAGTTGGCTGCCGGCCTTGATGGCCTGGCGGCCGCGCTCGGTGGTGACGAACGCACCGGGGTGGAGATCGTGCAGCGGGCCCTGAGTGAACCCGTGCGTCAGATCGCTGCCAACGCCGGTGCCGACGGCGCTGTGGTGGCCGCCGAGATTCAGCGGCTGGGCAAGGGCTTCAATGCGGCCAGCGGGGTCTATGAGGATCTGCTGGCCGCCGGGATTCTCGATCCGGCCAAGGTGGTGCGCCTGGCCCTGCAGGACGCAGTCTCGATCGCTGGCCTGCTGATCACCACCGAAGCCGTGATCGCCGACAAGCCCGAACCCCCCGCGCCTCCAGCCGGCGGCGGCATGGATGGCATGGGAGGAATGGGCGGTATGGGTGGCATGGGTGGCATGGGAATGCCCGGCATGATGTGAGCCCATTGGGGCCCTCGGGATCAGCCGAGGGCCCTGCAATACGCCATCACCTGTAGGTCAATGCCGGTGATGGCGGTGCCCACCACCACCGCATCCGCCCCCAGCTCCTTTGCCCGGCGAGCGTCTTCGGCACTGGCGATTCCGCCCTCGCAGATCAGGCTCACCCCGGCCGGCAGCGCTTGCCGCAGCTGGGGCACCAGCTCCCAGGCCGGTGGCTTTTGCCCCATCGTCGCTTCGGTGTAGCCATACAGGGTCGTCCCGACCCAGGTGCAGCCCAGCTCGGCTGCTCTCAATCCGTTGTCCAGGCTGTCGACATCGGCCATGAGCGGCGCCCCTAGCTCGCCTCGGGCACGGCGGATCAGCTCAGCCAGGTCCTGGCCCTGGGGGCGATGCCGGGCTGTGGCATCGAGGGCGATCACGTCGGCCCCTGCGGCCCAGACGGCACTGATTTCGCGCCAGCCGGGGGTGATGTACACCGGGCTGTCAGGGGTTGTGACCTTCCAGAGGCCGATGATCAGCGCATCCGGGCAGCGGCGGCGCACGGCGCCGATGTGCTCGGGGCTTTCGAGGCGGACGCCGCTGGCGCCGTTGCGCAGGCTGGCTTCGGCCATGGCGGCGATCACCTGCGGATCGCGCAGCGGAGACCCCTCGGGGGCCTGAACCGAAACGATCAGACCCGTTGGTGGGTGGTGCATGGCCATCTCAGGCCGCGTCGCTGTGCAGCCAGGCCCGCAGCCCGGCCAGGTCGGCTGGGGCAGGCGCGGCCTCGGGCGAGGGCGCGGCCCCGGGCGACGGCGCGGCAAGGGGCACGGCCGACACCGGGGGCAACTGCCAGGGATCGGCAGCCGTCAAGGTTGGCCTGGCGGCCATCCCCTCGCCCGCACTGTCCTGGCGCAGGGGCTGCAGCGCTTCACGCAGCGCCTCGCGGATCAGGCTGCCAAGGGGCAACGCCTGCGGTTGGGCACTGCCCGCGTCGACGGTACCGGTGCCGTCCAGTCCAAGCTGGTCTTGCAACCATTGCAGTCCGTCGTCACCGCAGGTGGGCAGCACCCTGGTGGTGCTCAGGGTTGCAAAGGCCTTCAGGCCATGCCGGTGGATCCACTGCTGGCCCAGACGCTGGGCCAGGTGTTGCTGGCGGTTGATCACAGCATCGATCAGCAGCACGGCCGGATCGGGGCGTTCCGGCGGGGCTGGGCGGTGGATTGGGGGCACGGCCTTGGGTTCAGGAGAGCTTGCGATCCAGCAGGGGACGGATCGCCAGAAACAATCCGCTGGCCAGAGCGGCGAGCAGGCCCAGGCAGGCGGAGGTCGTCAGTTCCCCATAAGGGGCCTGCAGCACGACCGCTGTCAGGGACAGGTCACCGTTGTAGGCGGCACGGATCGGTTCAATCGCGAAGGTAAGGGGATTCAGGGCCGCTAGCCACCCCAGCCAGCTGGGCATGAAGCTGAGCGGCGCCAGGGCCGTGCTGGCAAACAACAGGGGGAGGTTGGCGACAAAGATCACGGCGATCAGTTCGATGTGCCCCGGCAGGGCAAAGGCCAGGCCCAGGCTCAGGGCGGTGACGGCAAACACAAGCAGCAGTAAGGTCACCAGCACCAGCAGCAGGCCCGCAGCCCCGGGCCAGCCATACCCGAGCAGGGCCGCGGTGGCCATGATGGCCAGGCTCTGCAGCAGGCTCAGGGCGGTGATGTACAACACCGAGGCCAGCACGATCGAGCTGCGCGAACGCAGCGGTGCCACCAACAGCCGGTTCAGAAACCCGAATTCACGGTCAAACATCACCGGCAGGCCCGCGTTGAGGGCGCCGCTGAAGGCGGTGAACACGATCACGCCGGCACCCAGGAAGCGGCCGTAGCTCATGCCGCCGGGGAGCAGGCCCTCGGGCGCCTTGGCAAACAGGGCGCCGAACAGCACCAGCCAGATCAGAGGCTGCAGCACTCCGGCCACCAGCGTGGAGGGGCGGCGGGCCAACTGCACAAACAGGCGCCGGGTCAGGGCCAGGGTCTCCTGGCTGATTTCGGCCAGGGCGGATGCCTCCGGGACATTGGGGGCCCCGGGGTTGGCATTGGACAGGGTCGGATTGGCGCTGGTCATGGGTTAACGCATGCTCTGTTTGCGTTCGGCCTTGGCGTCGCGGCTGCCCGCCACGGCCAGTTCGGCATCCATCAGGGTGCGGCCGGTGGCCTGGAGGTAGACATCATCCAGGCTGGGACGGCTCTGGGCCATGGCAAAGACCGGCAGATCCGCCGCAGCCAGCTGGCGCCTGAGCACCTCGATCACGCCGTCGTGCTCGATCACCAGATTCAGGGAGAAGCCCTGGGCCTGGTTGACCACCACCTGCCGCACCCCCGTGCAGGCCTGGAGGAGGGCCTGAACCCGCAGGGCCTCCTCCTGATCGCTGAACTCGCGCACCCTGAGGGTGACCCGGTCACCGCCCAGGGCGTCCTTGAGGGCGGTTGGGGTTCCTTCGGCGATCACCCGACCGTTGTCGATGATTGCCAGCTGGTCGGCCAGGGCCTCGACCTCTTCGAGGTAGTGGCTGCTGAGCAGCACGGTGGTGCCGGCATCGCGCAGCCTGCGCAGCACCTGCCAGATGGCGCTGCGACTTTCGATGTCCAGGCCGACGGTGGGTTCATCGAGCACGAGCAACCGTGGGCTGTGCAGCAGACCTGCCGCCAGATCCAGGCGCCGGCGCATGCCTCCTGAATAGCCTCCGCAGCGGCGGTCGATCCAGGCATCCATGCCCAGCAGGGCGATCAGCTCGTCGATGCGGGCGTCCCGCTGCGGCCGGGGCAGGTGGTACAGGTCCCCCTGCAGGGCCAACAGTTCCCGGCCGCTCAGAATCTTGTCGATCGCCACCTCCTGGGCGACATAGCCCAGCAGGTTGCGCACCGCCCGCGGGTCGGCCAGGGCGTCGATGCCGCCCACCCGCACGCTGCCGGCGTCGGGCGCCAGCAAGGTGCACAGGATGCGAAGGGTGGTGGTCTTGCCCGCCCCGTTGGGTCCAAGCAGGCCGAACAGGCAGCCTTCGGGGACGGTCAGACAGAGGTCATCCAGGGCGACGACGGGCGCGCTCGCGCGGGGGCCGCCGTAGCGCTTGCTGAGGTGCTGCAGCTCGATCAAGCCGAACGGTCTCCTGCTCCTGGCGTCGGGCGAATCTAGGAGAATCCAGGCCAGGCCAGCAGGGTCAGCAGCGGGCGAAGCTGCAGATCCACGGCCTGGGGTGAACGTGCCAGCAACAACAGCAGGCAGATCCCGAACAGGTAGAAAATCGACCAGCGGAACAATCCCCGTTGGGCCGAGGGATCCTCGGGTGTGCGCGCCAACCGGCGGCACTGCTGCAGCAGGCGGGCGTTAAAGGGGATCACCAGCAGCCCATAGAGCAGGCCGCCGCTGGGCAGCACCGCCACCCCCAGGAGGCTGATGGCCACCGTCAGCCAGGCGTATGTGGTGATCGCCCGCACCGTCACCGCCACACCTTTGACGACCGGCAGCATCGGAATCCCGACCGAGCGGTAGTCGTCACGCAACAACAGGGCCAGGGCCCAGAAATGGGCAGGCGTCCAGACCATCACCAGGGTGAACAGCCACCAGGCCCCCAGACCGAGATGGCCACTGACTGCCGCGGCTCCCACCAGGGGTGGGATCGCCCCGGCCACCCCGCCGATGACGATGTTCTGGCTGGTGCGGGGTTTGAGCAGGGCGGTGTAGAGCAGGACATAGCTGCACAGGCCAAGCAGCGAGAGGCCGGCCGCCAGGGGATTGACCCCCAGGCACAGCACCAGCACCGATGCCCCGGTCAGAGCGATCGCCAACCCAAAAGCCGCGTTCTGGGCGAGCCGTCCCGAGGGCAGGGCACGGCCGCTGGTCCGTTGCATGCGGCCGTCCAGCTCCTGCTCCCATAGGCAATTGAGGATGCCGGCTGCAGCCGAGGCCAGGGTGCCACCCAGCAGGGTCAGGGCGATCGTGGCGCCACTGGCAGGCCAACCGTCGGCCAGGGCCATGCCTCCGAGGGTGGTGGCCAGCAGCAGCGGGATCAGCCTTGGCTTGGCGATCTCCAGCCAGGCGGGCAGCACCGGGCGACGCCGGGCTCCTGGGGCGGGGGCGGCGGCTGTTCCGGTCTCCGCTGGGGTGTTTGTGAGCGATGCACTAACCATGGGCCACCTCCCGGCTCAGGCCTGCCGTGAGCACGGCCACAAGCAGGGCGGCCACCACCTGATGGGTCACGGTGATCAGGGGGGCCTGCAACTGCAGGTGCAGGCTGCCCAGGCCCAGGCCGACCTGCACCAGCACCAGTGCCGCTGCGGACAGGCTGAGACCGCAGACGACACCTCTAAGCCGCAGTAGCAGAGCGAATCCGGCCTGAACGACGACGGCACCAGCGGCGATGGTTGCCAGATGGCGATGGGCACTGAGCCAAGCGCAATCACTGCCATTGCTGAGGCACCGTTCCGCCGCCCACTGGGTCGCCATGGCTCCCCCCAGGAGGCATTGAGCGAGAACGGCTACCAGGCTGATGGCGGCCAGCACCATCCATAGCCCCGGGGGCCTGCTGCTGTCGCCATCGTTGGTGCTCAGCAGCCGCTGACTGGTGGCCGTGATCAGCGCCACCAACAGCAGGGCCACCGCCAGATGGGCGGTGACCACCGCACTGGGCAACAAAGCCAGAACCGTTAGGGCACCCAGACCGCCCTGCACCACCACCAACAGCAGCGCTGCGCTGCAGAGCCAAGGCACCCAGCGGGGCAGGTCCTGCCGGCGCCAGATGCTGACGCCACAGAGGACCAGCAGGGCGACGCCCACCACAAAGGCATCAAGCCGGTGAAACCATTCGAGAAAGACCTGCATGTTCATGCGGCCCCCCGGCAGCAGGCTGCCGTAGCACAGGGGCCAGTCGGGACAGGCCAATCCGGCTTCCATCACCCGGGTGGCCCCACCGATTCCCACCAGGGCGACCAAGGCGACCACCAGGTGGGCGCTGAGCTGGGCCAGTCGCCGCGAGAGCTTGGGATCGGTCCAGCTGGATTGCACGGCACCTGGAGCGATTGCCGCTCAACGTAGCCAGTGTTTCCGGGTCTGTGGACCGTTTGACCTGCAAATCAGCACCTGTCGCACACAGACCTGAAACACCCCATAAGGTGTGTCCTCCGGCTTCTGCCCGCAGAGCCCAATGGTCGTTCCCTCAGCCCTGATCACCCTGCTGATCGGCATCACGCTCACGCTCGCCGGCCTGTGGGTTGGTCAAAACGTGAACCTGTTGCCTGTCGATGCCAGCAGCAATGCGCCGGTTTACGACGATCTGTTCAAGGTGTTGTTCAGCATTGGCACGATCCTGTTTCTCGGCATCACCGGCCTGATCGTCTACAGCCTTGTCCGCTTCCGTCGTCGTGCCGGGGAAACCGGAGATGGACTAGCGATCGAAGGCAATTTGCCTCTGGAAATCGTCTGGACAGCCATCCCTGCGGTCGTCGTGCTGTTTGTCGGTATTTACAGCTACGACATCTACGAGCGCATGGGGGGCATGGCTTCGTTCCATGATCACGGCGCCATGGCTCCGATGGTCGAACAGGTCTCGCTCCAGAGTCCCGATCAGGACGAACGCATCTGGGGAGGCATCGGACGCAGTGGAGATAGCGGTCCCGTGTTGCCGGTGGACGTCACCGCGATGCAGTTCGCCTTCATTTTTCACTATCCGTCCGCTGACATCACCAGCGGTGAACTCCATGTTCCCCTGGGTCAGAGCGTCGAGCTGCACATGGAAGCCCGCGACGTGATCCACGCCTTCTGGGTCCCCCAGTTTCGCCTGAAGCAGGACGTGATTCCTGGCCAGCCGACCGTGCTGACCTTCACAGCCACCCGGGCCGGGTCCTATCCGATTGTCTGCGCAGAGCTCTGTGGTCCTTATCACGGTGGCATGCGATCAACGGTCGTGGTGCATGAGCCCGAGGCGTTTGAGTCCTGGCTTCAGGCCAACCGGCCAGCGACGGTGGCAGCAGCCCCCGGATTGACCACGGGCTGACTCCCCTCCCCAGTCCCCGTAAGACCCTTTCCCCCTGATGTGTGCCCACAAGGCTTGAACCATGACAGTCGCGAACCCATCGGATCTGGATCAGGGCCTTCAGCCACAAGGTTGGTTGCGCTACTTCAGCTTCAGCCTTGATCACAAGGTGATCGGCATTCAGTATCTGGTCTGCGGTTTTCTCTTTTATCTGATCGGTGGTGCCCTGGCCGGTGTCATCCGCACTGAATTGGCCAGTCCTCTCTCCGACTTCGTCAGTCGTGACACCTACAACGAGGTGCTGACGCTGCACGGGACGATCATGATTTTCCTTTGGATCGTGCCGGTGGTCAACGGCGCCTTCGGCAACTACTTGATTCCCTTTTATGTCGGGGCCCGGGACATGGCGTTTCCCCGGCTTAACGCTGTGGCGTTCTGGTTGATTCCCCCTGCTGGCATTCTGCTGATCAGCAGTTATTTCCTTGCTGGTGCAGCCTCCCAGTCGGGTTGGACGGCCTATCCGCCGCTCAGCCTGACCACGCCTGCAGCCGGTCAGATCGTCTGGATTGTCAGTGTGCTGTTGTTGGGTGGAAGCTCCATCTTTGGAGGCATCAATTTCATTGCCACGGTTCTCAAGCTCAGGCGTCCGGGTCTGAAGCTGATGCAACTGCCGATGTTCTGCTGGGCCATGTTGGGCACCAGCATTCTTGTGGTGCTGGCCACCCCCGTACTGGCTGGAACCCTGGTGCTGCTGAGCTTCGACATCATTGCCCACACAGGGTTTTTCAACCCCAGTCTCGGCGGTAACGTCGTGGTGTATCAGCACCTGTTCTGGTTTTACTCACACCCAGCCGTCTACATCATGGTGTTGCCGGCTTTTGGTCTGGTCAGTGAAATCCTGCCCGTTCATGCCCGCAAGCCCCTGTTCGGCTACGCCACGATGGTGTATTCGATCATGGCCATCGTCGTGCTGGGCCTTGTTGTCTGGGCCCACCACATGTTCACCAGTGGCACTCCGCCCTGGATGCGGCTGTTCTTCACAATCGCCACATCCTTTATCGCTGTTCCGACAGGGATCAAGTTCTTCAATTGGCTTGCCACGCTTTGGGGCGGAAAGATTGCCCTCAACAGCGCCGTCCTGTTCTCCTGTGCCTTCATCTTTAACTTTGTCTTTGGCGGTATCACGGGTGTGGCCCTGGCCCAGGTGCCATTCGATATCCATGTGCACGACACCTATTTTGTGGTCGGCCACTTCCATTACATCGTCTACGGTGGCTCCGTTTTTGTGATCTTCGCTTCCCTTTACCACTGGTATCCGAAGTTCACTGGCCGCCTGCTGAATGAAGATCTTGGCCGCCTGCATTTCTTGTTGACGTTCATCGGCTTCAACCTCTGCTTTGCTCCTCAGCATTGGCTTGGTCTCAATGGCATGCCCCGTCGCGTTGCCGAGTACGACCCTGCATTCACCACCTGGAATCAGGTCAGCAGCGTCGGTGCCCTGTTGATGGCGATCAGCACGCTGCCGCTGTTGATCAATGTGATCCTGACCGCCATTCGCGGCCCTGTGGCGGGGGACAACCCCTGGAATGCCCTCACTCCGGAATGGCTCACCAGTTCACCGCCACCGGTGGAGAACTGGATCGGCGAGGCGCCACTGGTCACCGAGCCCTATGGCTACGGCGAACACCCCGGCGGTTTCGATCTCGATCGCATCAGTGGCAGGGATCTGTGGGCCTCGGGCAAACCCTGAACACGACCGGATCTTCACCTCTCCAGCACAAAGCATGGAAACCCGCCTTCAAACTGCTGCCCCGGAAGCCCCTGTAGCCAGCTCTGAACACGCCGATTACCGGTTGTTCGGTCTGGCCACTTTCCTGGTGGCCGATGGCATGACCTTTGCCGGTTTCTTTGCCGCTTATCTGACCTTCCGTGCGGTCAATCCCCTGCCCGCTGGTGCCATCTATGAGCTGGAGCTGCTGCTGCCCACCATCAACACTGTGCTCTTGCTGGTCAGCAGCTTCACCTTTCACAGGGCCGGCAGTGCCTGTCGCGCAGGCCACATGCAGACATCCCGCCGTTGGCTGTTGTTGACCATTGCCCTGGGGGCAGCCTTTTTGGCGGGGCAGATGGTGGAATATTTTTCACTGCCGTTCGGATTGACCGACAACCTGTTTGCCAGCACCTTTTATGCGCTGACCGGCTTTCACGGTCTGCACGTGACGCTTGGGGTCATTTGCATTCTGATTGTCTGGTTCCAGGCTCGCAGTGGTGGCAGGATCACCCAGGACAGTCACTTCGGGCTCGAGGCCGCTGAGCTGTATTGGCACTTTGTCGATGGGATCTGGGTGATTCTTTACGGCATTCTCTATTTGCTCTGACACCCTCAAGCCGTCCTGCACCCCGGTGTCCTGTTGTGCTTGATCCCCCGTTTGGTGGGTGCAGACCTTGCCGATCGCCACGGTTCATCGGCACAATCACAACAAGGCTGTTCGAAACGGGTTGAACCAGGCCATGGCTGCGCAGTCACCTTTGACGGAAGCACAGGTCCCCGAGATGTTGGTTGGTCAGGCTCTGCTGGAGCGGGCTCGCGCACTGAGCAACAGACCCGAGGATCAGATCGCCAGGGCCTGTGGTTACGTCGGTCCCAGCGGTCGTCTGCTCAAGAAGAGTTTTTATCGCGCCCTGGTCGAGGCCAAGGGCTACACCCTGCCGGCGGGTTCAGGTGGCGGGGGCAGCAGCGGCAACGGGGCCAAGGGGCGTCAGGCTGAATTTCGCACCCGTGTGCATGGCAACGGCAACCTGCTGATTGGCCATGCCTACACCCGCCGCATGGGGCTGGAACCGGGACAGGAGTTTCGGATCGAACTGCACCGCGACAGCCGCGCGATCTGGCTGACCCCGCTGGACGCGGTCAGCGAGGGCGACCCGACCGACGATGACCAGCAGGATGACGTCTAGAGGTGGGCGTCGGGTCCGTCGTCAGGCGTCGTCGTCAGCATGAAACACGGCGCTGAAGGCCAACAGGTCGATGCCGCTGAACAGGAAGCTGATCCCGACCAGAATTCCAAGCACTGACAGCAGGCCCCAGGCCTTCATGCTCAGGATCAGGATGCCAAGAATCAGGGTGACGACGCCATTGGCCAGGCCCCAACCCCAGCCGTTGCGATCGGTGTGGCTGAGGGACACGACTGTCGACACCAGCCCCTCCACCACAAACACGATTCCAACCGCATAGGACAGGGCGGCCACCTGCAGCCCCGCGGTCAGGGGGCCTGCGCTGAATTGCAGGATGATCCACAGCCCCACCACCAGGAACAGGGTCGAGATCACCAGGCGCCAGAAGCAATGCCAGCGGCTCAGCCGCCTGGCCCGTGTCAGGTTGCTGACCCAGCCGACCACGCCGCCGACCAGAAAGGCGATGGCCACGATCACCGTGACCCAGGCAGAGGCAATCACCGGGAAGACCAGGGCCAGGACGCCCAGCACCAGCAGCAGAATCCCTTCGGCGATCGTGAACGAGCGCAGGCTCGCGGCAGTCGTTCGCTCCATTTCGGCGTTGGTCGCCATGGCGGTTCGTCAGTGTTGTCTGA
The DNA here is from genome assembly GCA_964546045.1 of uncultured Klebsiella sp. GTDB lineage: Bacteria > Cyanobacteriota > Cyanobacteriia > PCC-6307 > Cyanobiaceae > RGUW01. The sequence continues at coordinate 19,383 of CAZJIF010000017.1, forward strand.
CCGTAGGCAGCTCGGTGGGGGTTGTCAGCCCCAGCCGTGCTCGCGCAGCCAGCCCTCGCTGAGGCTGCCGGTCCCGCTGCTGCCTCGGCGCAGCAGTTGTTCGGCGTATTTGGCCAGCAGATCGGCCTCCAGATTGACCTCTTCTCCGAGGCGCAGGTGCTGCAGGGTGGTGTGGGTCCAGGTGTGGGGGATCACGGCGATCCAGAAGTGGCTGCCGTCCTCCTCTGCCCCTGCAACGGTGAGCGAGATGCCGTTGACCGCCACGCTGGCCTTGTCGCAGATGTAGCGGCCGAAGTGATGGTCGTTCCAGCGCAGGGCCAGGTGCCAGGCATTGGCCTGGCGCTCCACTGCCTCGACCCGCCCCAGACCGTCGACATGGCCACTGACCAAATGGCCGCCGAGCCGATCGGCCAGGCGCAGGGCGGGCTCCAGGTTCACCGATGCTCGGCGTTCGGCTTTGGCTCCCAGGGTGCTGCGGGCCAGGGTCTCGCCGCTGACATCGGCGCTGAACCCCTGGGGCAGAAGCCTGGTGACGGTCAGGCAGACCCCATCGACAGCGACGCTATCGCCCAGCTGCAGCGCCGCCTCCAGCCCCTGGCCGGGCTGCCAGGTGATCAGCAGGCTGCTGCCGGCCCGCTGCACGCTGCCGATGGCCTGCACCAGACCGGTGAACATGGTTGCGGCGCTCGGTTCTTCTGCTGGCCATAATCAGGCAACAGGCGCACGGCGGCCATGGTCGAGATGAGCGTCGCAGGCATCGCCCTCGATGCGGCCAGCCGCAGCCCGATTGTGCTGCTGCGGGATCCATCCGGACGGCGGCAGGTGCCGATCTGGATCGACCAAGCCCAGGCCCAGAACATCCTGGCCGGTCTCAGCGGCCAGACCCCGCCGAGGCCACTCAGCCATGACCTGATGGCCAGCCTTCTGGTTGTCGGCGGCCTGACGCTGGAGCGCGTGATCGTGCACACGATCGAGGACAACACCTTCAGGGCCGTGCTCAAGCTCAGTGGTCCTGAACCCGAGCAGCAGCAGGAGCTCGATGCCCGCCCCAGCGATGCGATTGCCCTGGCCCTGCGCACGGGCAGCGCGATCTGGATGCTGGAGGAAGTGGTGGCCGATGCCTCGATCCCGGTTGATGCCGAGGCCGATGCCGAGGACCGCGAGGATTTTCGACGCTTTCTCGACAGCACCTCGCCCGCCGAACTGGTGCGCCACCTGAGCAAGGCCCATCCGGAACCCCAGCCGGCTCCCGATGCTGAAGAAGGCGAGCAGGGCGGACCACCCCTCGGCGGCGACCCCGGTGGCTGAATGGCCCTGGCGCCGCTTCGGCAGGTTGCCCGCGGTCTCGCCGTTTTCACTGGGGACCATGCGCGCCATCGACAGCGCCGCCCAGATGGAGGCTGTGTTGGGTGCGGCGGTCGCCGCTGGCATCAACCACATCGAAACTGCCGCTGCCTACGGTCCGGCCGAGACCTTCCTCGGCCAAGCCCTGGGGCGTCTGGGACGCCAGGGGGTGGTGCCCGCGGGCGGCTGGCTGATCACCAGCAAGCTGCTGCCCGGCCCCGACCTGCGCACCGCCCAAGACCAGCTGCGGGCCATGCTGCAGAGGTTGGGGGTGGCCCGACTCGACGGCCTGGCCGTGCATGGCATCAACCGCGACGAGCATCTGGCATGGGCCCTGACCGGCCCCGGAGCCGCCCTGATGGACTGGGCGATCGGCGAAGACCTGGTGGGCCAGGTGGGCTTCAGCAGCCACGGCAGCACCCCCTTGATCGAGCAGGCCCTGGCCAGCGGTCGCTTCTCCTTTTGCAGCCTGCACCTGCACTGGTTCGACCAGGAGCGCCTGCCCCTGGCCCGGGCGGCCCTGGCCGAAGGCATCGGTGTGATGGCGATCTCGCCGGCCGACAAGGGTGGCCGGCTGTACGACCCGCCCCCGCTGCTGCTGGCCGACTGCGCTCCATGGCAGCCGCTCGAGCTGGCTTATCGCTTTCTTCTGGATCAGGGGATCTCAACCCTGACCCTGGGCGCCGCTCGGCCCAGCGACCTGGACCTGGCGAAATCCATGGCTGGACCGCTCGCGGATCCAGGGCCCTGGCTCAACCCAGCGCAGCGCCAGGCCCTGACCCGTCTGGAGGCCGCTGGGCGGGCGCGGCTGGGTGCCGAGCACTGCGGTCAGTGCCGCGCCTGCCTGCCCTGCCCCAATGGGGTGCCGATCCCCCAACTGCTGCGTCTGCGCAACCTGGCCGTGGGTCATGGTCTGCAAGCGTTTGCCCAGGAGCGCTACAACCTGATCAACCGGGCCGGCCACTGGTGGGAGACGGTCAACGCCGAGGCCTGCGGCAGCTGCGGTGACTGCCTGCCCCGTTGTCCGTTGCGCTTGCCGATCCCCGCGCTGCTGGCCGACACCCACCAACGCCTGCTGGCGGCCCCGGGGCGCCGGCTCTGGGACGACTAGCCAGATCGTCCAGCAGCTCAGGGTGCGGCCGCATCCCAGAGGGTCTGCCAGGCCAGCTGTTGCCGCGGGCTCAGGGGCGGCAAGCTCCAGCAGCGTTGTTGCACGGCTTCGGGTGGCAGCAGCAACGTTGCCAGCGCCGGTGGCAGCTGCTGCAAGCTGGCCTGCAGGGTGGCCCGGGGGAGCGGCGGCACCCACCCCGCCGCCAGCAGCCTGGGCAGCAGTGGCGGTGCCAGCAGCTGCTGCAACCAGCCCAGGGGTGGGGCGCTCTGGCTGCGGGCCGGCCGCAGCAACAGCTGCCAGCTCAGCGGCGCGCCGCTGCGGGGCAGCACCACCTGCAGGCGCGGGTCTTGGCGCAGCAGGGGAATCAGCCGCTGCTGGGGCAGCACGGCGGCGCTGGCCTTGCCCCGCAGCAACAGGTTGAGGCCGTTGGCTTCGTCGTAGGCCAGGGCGTTGGCCCGCAGCCGCCGCAGGCGGGCCGGGTCCGCCTGCATCAGGGCGATGCTGATCCGGGGGCTCGAGGGCAGCACCAGTTCCCCTTTGAGACGTGGATCCAGCAGCACATCCCAGCTCTGGCGGGCGCTCTCCAGCAGGTCTGAACGGTTGCGCAGGACCAGCACCCAGGGGCTGACCGCCCACGGAAAGGCGACGGGTTCCTGCTCGGCTGACCCGTAAAGACGGCTGACCGCGGCGGCGTCCGCGCTCAGCCGTCTCAGCAGTTCCGGAGCCCCAAAGGGCTGCAGCTGCCGCCGATCCAGGCTGCTGGCCCAGCCGTCGCTCAGCTGCACCAGCCCGGTGCCGGGCTGGCCCTGGCTGAGGGCGGCCAGAATCGGCTGGGTGGCTTCCACCTCCTGCAGGCTCCAGGGGCGGGGCAGGCTGGCCAGCCAGGCTTTGGGCAGGGTGCCATGAACGGCCAGAAGCCTGGGTCCTGATCCACGGCTGCAGCCTGCCAACAGGGCAGCCGGCAGCAGACCGGCACCCTGGGCCAGCAGCTGGCGGCGGCTCAGCACGGTGGCAGCGGCAAAGCCTGACCCTAGGTGGGCGGGCGTTTGCCGGTCAGCCGGTCAGCCGGGCGCAGGCGCGGTCGCAGGCTGCGGCCAGGTCGGCTGCTGGATGGCCACTGAGCTCCCACAGCACGGCCACGCCGCCGGCGCCGACCCCCTCCTTGACGAATCCGCGTTCGTAGTCGCGCAGTGGGCTGCATTGGCAGGCGTCAAAGCGCAACCGGGCGACCCGCAGGGTCGGTTCGACGCCCCAGCGCTCGCCCACCAAGTGCAGCAGGTGCGGCAGATCGCTGCCGGACTCTGCTGCGACCCAGGCCGTTGTGGCCACCTGCGCGGCTGCCGCGATCGGTGGCCGCAGAGCAGGCTCCGCCAGGGCCAGGGCCAGGGCCAGCACCGCCGCCATCTGGCTGCCACCGGCCAGCAGCACCGGTTCGCCCCGCGCGCCCAGTTCGAGCACCAGGCCGGCGGCCAGCGCCTGCATCGGATCACCCACGGCGGCCAGCACCGCCCGCGCATCCCGGGGCGAACGCGCCCCAGGACCGAGTCCTGCCCTGCGCAGCCCCCGTGTGGCCAGCGAGGCCTTGAGCCCATGGGCCGGTTGCCGCAGGCTGCCGCTGACCAGACCCTGGGCGGCAATGCCCAGACCCTGCAGCACCGCCAGGGCGGTGGTGGTGCCGCCGGGGACGCATTCGGCCAACAGCAGCGGCTGGCCCCGGGGCCAGCGCCGCCCCCAGCGGCGCCCCCGGGCCAGCAGGGCCTCGACCCGTGCTGGCGCCAACGCCGCGCCGCTGCTGACGCAGCTGGCGGGGCCGGCGCTTTCGCCAGCGGGCAGTCGCAGGTGGGGCACCGCCGGTGCCACCGGACAGCCCAGGTCGACCACCAGGGTGCGCGGCAGCAGGCCCAGGCCGACCAGCCCCGCATGGCTGATCAGGGCCGGGCTGACCCCGGCCGGCAGGGGGGGCAGGGCATGGGGGCGGTGGCCCACGGGACCCAGCAGCAGCAGTTCGGCATCGGCGGCGGCCGTCAGGCGCCTGGACTCGGGTGTGGCCCCCGCCGCTGAGATGCCGGGCACCTCGGCCGTGGCCGTGGCAGCCAGCAGCAGCAGGGGACGCACCTGCCGCCAGCTGCCCGCCAGATCACTCACAGGGGATCGAGGGCGACCAATGCCCGCAGGGCAGATGGCGGTTCGCTGATCGGTGTCTGCAGGCGCGGAAAGATCCAGTAGGCGACGGCATGCAGAGCCAGGACCACGATCAGGTTCTGCAGCCACACCAGCAGCACCGCCGCCACCTGCACCTGCAGCAGGTCGATGCCGCCAGCCAGTCCAACCAGGCCCAGCAGGCGCTCGAGCAGGCCGGCCGCGGCGCTGGTGATCACCACCCACAGATTTTCACCCACCAGCACCGACAGCACAGCCACCCGCACCAGAAACCCTGCGGCGCCGATGACGCTGCCCAGCCCCAGGCTCCACCACCAGCTGATGCGCCGCCGCCAGCACCACCCCAGCCACAGGGCCAGGGCGCCATAGGGAAACACCACCAGTGGCCCGCGGATCGGGCCCATCAGGGCCACCAGCAACAGCCCGGTCACCACCAGCCCCTCGAGGGCGCAGCGCCAGCCATGGCGCAACTGCAACAGGGCCAGGGGCAAGGGCAGGGCCAGCCGGAACAGGGGACTGCCCACCGGCAAGTAGTAGAGCGCGATCCACAGCAGGGCTGTGGCCGCCGCCAGGTAGGCCGTCTCGGTCAGCTGGCGCGCCTGGCGCTGGCTCAGCGGGGGCGGGGCCATCGATTCAACGGGGCCGTGGGGCCGGTGCGGGTTGGGGAGCGGGCGCCGCAACCGGCGCCGTGGGTGAGACCCGTTCAATCATCTCCACCTCAAAGGCCACCCCAGCGGCCCGCAGGGCCTGGGTGACCACTTCGGCCGGCGCTGAAGGATCGCCACTGGGCAGTTTGATGGTGATCCGGTAGGGCGCCGGAGCCAGGGCCACAGCGGCGCTGGGTTTTTGCGGCGTCTTGGTCAGGCCTGCCGGCGGCTGTGGCGCGGGGCTGGCATCGCCGCCCGCAGGCCGGGTGGCCGGTGGCCGCGTGCCCGTTGCAGGCGCAGTGCCTGATGCAGCCGGTGCGTTCGCCGACGGTGAACTGGCTGGGGCTGCTGTGGGTGGCGCCGAAAAACTGCCGGCCAGGCGGTCGCCAAAGGGGGTGCCGCTGCATCCGCCCAGCACCAGGCCCACCAGCGCGGCCCCAAGGGGTACGGCCAGATGCCCAGCGGTCACGGCGCGGCCCTGGCCCATCAGCTGTCGGCCGCTTTGATGATGCGCACCGCACTGGCCCGCAGCCGGCCGCTCTTGGTGGTGGACGGGGCCTTGCGGGCTGCAGGTTTGGCTGCGGCCTTGCGGGTGCTGGTTGCCTTGGATCCAGTGGCGCGGCCCTTGCCCTTGGCCTTGCCGGTGGCAGCCTTGGCCGCCAGCAGTTCGATCGCCTGCTCCAGGGTGATGGTGTCGGCCGTGGTGCCCTCGGGCAGCGAGGCGTTCACCTTGCCCTGCTTCACATAGAGGCCATAGGGGCCGTCGAACAGCTGGACCGCCTCGTCGGCCCCATCGGGGGTGCCCAGGTCTTTGAGGGCCGTGCGGCCGCCGCGGCCCTTCTTGGGCATGGCCAGCAGCTCGAGGGCGCGCGGCAGCCCGATCACAAGCACGTCGTCCTCGGCCTTGAGCGAGCGGTAGTCCTTCTCGCCCTTGCCCTTGTCGTGGACCACGTAGGGCCCGAATCGGCCCAGGCCGGCCTGCACCTTGCCGCCATCGGGATGCTCGCCTAGGTGCCGCGGCAGCCGCAGCAGGCCCAGGGCATCCTCGAGGCTCAGCTCTTCGGGTTTGGCGCCCTTGGGCAGCGAGGCGCGCTTGGGCTTGGGGTTCTCGTCGCTGACCTGGCCCTTCTGGACGTACGGGCCGTACTGGCCGAACAGCAGATAGACCTGTTCACCGGTCTCCGGATCCTCGCCCAGGGACTCGGGCCCATCCACCTTCTGCTTGAGGATCAGCTCAGCCCGATCGGCATCGAGATCGGCCGGGGTGATCTCCTGGGGCAGGGTGGCTTTGAGCAGCTCTTCGCTGCCGTCATCGGCCACCCGTTTGGTCTCCAGGTAGGCACCGAAGCGACCGATGCGCACCACACAGGGGAGGCCTTCGAGCTCCACCGTGCGTGAGATGCCGGGGTCGATGTCACCCTCGCGCTGGGCCACCTGGGTTTCCAGGCCCTGATCGCCCTTGAAGAAGCTCTCCAGATAGGGAAGCCACTGCACCTGGCCGTGGGAGATCTCGTC
>CAZJIF010000018.1:0-25365 GCA_964546045.1 uncultured Klebsiella sp.
CAAGAATCACTTGGCATGGGCTGGTACGGGCTGTCTACTGAAGACAGAGCCCGCCACACAGCGTTCATGCCCGCACCCGCCCGACTTCTTGCCTACTCCCAGATCCTGGGCAGAACCCCCGTGAGCACCAAGGGGGCCGGGCCGCTGGACGAACTGTGGGCCTCGGACGTGTTCACCCTGGAGCGGATGAAGTCGGCGCTGCCCAAGGCCGTGTTCAAGTCGATCCAACGCTCGATCAAGGAGGGCTCCAAGCTCGACCTGTCGGCGGCCGACACCGTGGCCCAGGCGATGAAGGATTGGGCCACCGCCCGCGGGGCCCTGTACTACGCCCACGTGTTTTATCCGCTGACCAACCTGACGGCCGAAAAGCACGATGGTTTCATCGCCCCCCAGGGGGATGGCAGTGTCATCAGTGAATTCACCGGCAAGCTGCTGGTCCAGGGCGAACCGGACGGGTCCTCGTTCCCCAACGGCGGCATCCGCTCCACCTTTGAGGCCCGCGGCTACACCGCCTGGGATGTGACCAGCCCGGCCTACCTGATGGAGACGCCCAATGGGATCACCCTGTGCATCCCAACGGTGTTCGTCAGCTGGACAGGCGAAGCCCTCGACAAGAAAACACCCCTGTTGCGCTCGAACGCCGCGATGAACCGGCAGGCCCAGAGACTGCTGCGCCTGCTGGGAGAAACGGACATCGCCCCGGTGAATTCGAGCTGCGGCGCCGAGCAGGAGTATTTCCTGGTGGATGCGGCCTTCACCGCGCTGCGTTCAGATCTGCAACTGGCGGGCCGCACCCTGTTCGGTGCCCCACCGGCCAAGGGCCAGCAGTTTGACGATCACTACTTCGGTGCGATCCCTGAGCGGGTGCAGGTGTACATGCAGGACGTGGAGCACCAGCTCTACAGGCTCGGGATCCCCGCCAAGACCCGCCACAACGAAGTGGCGCCAGGTCAGTTTGAGATCGCCCCGTTCCACGAAGCGGCCAATGTGGCGACCGACCACCAACAACTGATCATGACCGTGCTCAAAAGCACGGCCAAGAAACACGGGTTCACCTGTCTGCTGCACGAAAAACCGTTTGCCGGCGTCAATGGCAGCGGCAAACATGTGAACTGGTCGATCGGCAACGCCACCCAGGGCAACCTGCTGGACCCCGGTGACACCCCGCACCAGAACCTGCAGTTTCTGCTGTTCTGCGGCGCCGTGATCCGCGGCGTGCACAAGCACGGACCCCTGATGCGGGCTGCCATCGCCACCGCCAGCAACGACCATCGGCTGGGGGCCAACGAAGCGCCACCGGCGATCATCTCGGTGTATCTGGGCAGCCAACTCGAAGATGTGTACAACCAGATCAAAAGTGGGCAACTCAGCGGCTCGGCCAGCAAAGCCCTGATGTCGCTGGGCATCGACACCCTGCCCGAGCTGAACCGCGATCCAGGTGATCGCAACCGCACCTCGCCGTTTGCCTTCACCGGCAACCGTTTTGAGTTTCGCGCCGTGGGCTCGGGCCAGTCGGTGGCCGGCCCCCTGGTGGTGCTGAACACCATGCTGGCCGACGCGATCGCCTGGATCGCCGATCAGCTCGAAGACCAGCTGAGCACCGGTTCATCCCTGGAAGAGGCCGCTTTTGCCGTGCTCAAACGCACCATGGACGACCACGGCGCCGTGGTGTTTGGGGGAGATGGCTACTCCTCCGAATGGCATCGCATCGCTGTGGAAGAACGGGGTCTGGAGAATCTGCGCACGAGCGCCGATGCACTGCCCGTGCTGCAACGCCCCGAGATCCGGGAGCTGTTCGAACGCCAGGGTGTGTTGACACCGGTGGAGCTGGAAAGCCGATTCGATGTCTACGCCGAGCAGTACATCCTGGCGATCGAGGTGGAAGCCAAGCTGGCGCTGCGCATCGCCCGTACGCAGATCCTGCCTGTGGTCTCAACCGCGATCGCAAGGCTGAGCCAGGCGGTTAAGGATCTGGAGGGCCTTGGCTTGCCCCACGATCGCAGCCTTGTGGAATCAGTCGCCAGCCAAAACAGTGCCCTGATCGCGCACTGTGCGGCCCTGGAGACAGCCCTGCAGGCCGAGCACCGACACGATCCGATCGCCCAGATGCAGTTCTGCAAGGACACGCTGCTGCCCCTGATGGGCGCGGTACGTGCGGCAGCTGATGCCCTGGAGGCGGTGATCGACGACGATCTGTGGCCGCTCCCCACCTACCAGGAGCTGCTGTTCATGCGCTGACCCAGCGGGGTCACCAACTGCTGGTCACCTAGCGGATGGCCAGAGCATCGGCGACAGCTGCAAACGCGCAGGGATCACTGATGCTCTGGTCGGGTTCAGTGGTCACCGGCCAGTTGATCACGCGGCAGGTCAATGCGGGCTGCAGCATGGGCCCGGCGACCGGACTGTTGCCAACCTATGGAGCGCCAGGCACCAGCCAAAGTGCCGGTTGCTACTGGATTGAATCCTGACGTTCGCTGGCCAGCAGATCCTCAGCGAGCATCAGGATCGCCACGCCCATCAGAGCCAGGGCCACTCCAAACTGCTGTTGCGGAACCGCATCCAGCTTTCTGGCCACGTTCTGATGCTGGGACCAACTGAATCGCATCACTTGCGTTGACGGGAATCGACCTGCGACCCAAAAGCCACAAGCATCTGTAATCAGCATCAATAGCTTTCCTGATCAATCGAATCCAGGCGCAAAGCTTTCACAACCTGAAACACTGACAGGCTCGCCATTGGGTAGCCATGGTTACGCCTTGCAGCCGAAAGCTGGATACCTTCATCCCAGATCCAGAAGGAGATGCTCATGTCCATGCCGATCGCCCTGAGTGTGGGCCAGCAATTCGAGATCGAACGCTTTAGCCGCGCCATTGATGCCACGGCAGACACCAGTGAACTGCGCAGCATCGCCAAACAGCTGCTGCAGGCCTGGCACACCCAGAAAGCAGCAACCAACTGGGTGATCAATCAACAGATGGCGTCCCGTCCCGCCTTGGTTGATGGCATTGTGCTGCCGCCAACGAGCGGCTGAGGCTGATGCTTTTCGGCCGAAACAGGGCCTGATTGGCTAGGCGTGGATTTGACACCTCTGCGCCAACAATCAGGTCCTCCAACGCTTTCCTGGTGTTGCGCGAACTGGGCTGAACGCGCTCGCGGGCTCTTCTTCCTCGAACCTCGATCAGCACCATCAAACAAAGCCCTGTCTGTGCCAACTTTGGTGTGCATCTGATCAGTCGCCCATGGTTGCCCCTGCGTGGCTGCCCACGGCCTGGGCCCTGTTCCAGGGGCTGCTGATCGAGGCGATGCCGTTTTTGCTGATCGGGGTGCTGATCTCGGGATTGGCTCGCTGGCTGGCACCCGGCGGGCAGTGGTTGCGCCGCCTGCCGACCCATCCCCTGTTGGGACCGTTGTGTGGAGCAGCGCTGGGCTTTGCCCTGCCCGCCTGCGAATGCGGCAACGTGCCGGTGGCCCGGCGCCTGCTGGTGGCCGGTGCCCCCCTCGACGGGGCCCTGGGCTTTCTGTTTGCGGCACCGGTGCTGAACCCGATCGTGATCGCCAGCACCTGGGCGGCCTTTCCCGATCAGCCCTGGCTGCTGCTGGCCCGCCCCGTTGGGGCGGTGGTGGTGGCCGTCAGCCTGTGCCGCTTGCTGGCCCTGCTGCCCGAAGACCAGCTGCTGCAGGCGGACGTGTTGGCCGAACGGCGGTTGAATCAACCCCTGAGCACGGTGAGCCTGCTGCAACGGCGTGGCGGGGTGCTGGGAGCTGATCCGCCCCGCCCAGCCGCGCCAACGCCGCGGCCACCGCTGCTGGATGTGCTGCACCACGGCAGCGGTGAGCTGCTGCAGTTGGCGCTGCTGCTGGTGGGGGGCTGTGCCCTGGCCGCCCTGGTGCAAACCCTGCTGCCGCGCCAATGGCTGCTGCAACTGGGTGGGGCGCCAACGGGCTCGATCCTGGCGCTGATGGCCCTGAGCCTGGTGATTTCGGTGTGCTCCAGCGTCGATGCCTTTCTGGCCCTCAGCTTTGCCGCCCAGGTCACCCCCGGTGCCCTGCTGGCCTTTCTGCTGCTGGGGCCGGTGATCGACCTGAAGCTGGTCGGACTGCTGGGCCTATTGCTGCGCCCGAAGGGCCTGCTGCTGGCCAGCGGCGGCGCCATGCTCGCTGTGCTGTTGATCGGGCAGTGGGTCAACCTCTGGCGGCTATGACCAACACCAGCCTGCGCGCCGCCGGTCTGGCCCTGTGGGGGCTCGTGATGCTGCGGGCGGCCAGCGACGGTCGCCTGGCACTGCTGTTGCGCGATGTCTTCCATCCCTTGGTGAGCCTGGCTGGAATCGTTCTGCTGATGCTGGCTGTGGCGATGCTGCTGCCCTACAGACGTCAGTCCACGGCAAGCGGGCCCGTGCGCCGCCGGGACTGGCTCACTCTGGCTGCCAGCACCCTGATCGCCCTGCTGTTGATCCTGGTGCCCCCCAATCCCTCGTTTGCCGACCTGGCCCAGCAACGACCCGTCGACGACACCGCTGAAGCCGAGCTCAGCTTTGTGGTGCCGCCAGCCCAACGCAGCCTCACCGACTGGGTGCGGCTGCTGCGCAGCCAGGCCGATCCCCGCCTGTTCAGCGGTGAGCCAGCCGCGATCAGTGGCTTTGTGCTGCCCCGCGACGGCGGCCCGCCGGTGCTGGCGCGGCTGCTGGTGCGCTGCTGCCTGGCCGATGCCACACCGATCGGATTGGCGGTGCGCTGGCCCACGGATCGCCCCCTGCCCAAGCGCGACCAGTGGTTGCGAGTCGAGGGGGTGATGGCGGTGCAAACCGGCCCCCAGGGAGAAGAGCTGGTGCTGCTCCCCCGGCGCATTCAGCCGATCGCAAGGCCGCAGCGGCCCCTGGAGCCATGAACGGCCTGCGGCTGGCGTTGCTGCTCCCCCTTGGCCTGGCCCTGGCGCAACAGCAGCTGTTGCTGCGCCAGCCCCCACGGTTGCTGGCGCTCACCCCGAGCGCAGCCAGCAGCGGACCCGCCGGGCTCGAACTGCGCTTCAGCCGGCCGATGGATCGTGCCAGCGTGGCCGCCGCCAGCCGGATCGATCCTGCGGTGGCGGTTCGCTGGCTGGCCGCCGGCGCGGACCTCAAGCTGAGCGTCAACCCGGGCGTGCGCCTGGATCGGCCGCTGCAGCTTGACCTGGCCGGCCGGGACAGGCGGGGCCAACCACTGACCTCCAGTCGCTGGCTCTGGGATCCACGGCCCAGGATCCTGGCCGTGGTGCCGGTGCCGGGAGGGGAGCAGCTGCAACTGCGGCAGCACAACGGCCGTTGGCAACCGTTGTCGCCCGTGTGGCCTCGCGTCGTCAGCATCGAACCCCTGGGCGATGGTTCAGGGGTGGCGGTGGTCAGCCAGGACCGGCGCCGCGATGGCCCCCCGCACCAGCAGATCTGGATGATCCCGCTGCAGCAGCGCAACCTGGCAAGGGTGCCGCTGGGGTTGGGGGCGCCGCAGGCGGGCCCGCCCAGGGCTCTCGACGGGGGCGGCCATCTGTTTGCCCACTTGAGCAGCAACCGGTTCGGCGATCTGCTGATCCAGAGCGGTGGGCCAGACCCTGGCAGTGGGCGCACCCTGCTGTGGCCGCGGCGTGCCAGCCGACCGACCAGCCTCACTCTTGAGGCCAGCGGACCGATGCGCCTGTTGCCCCAGGGGGGCGCTGTCGTGGTGCCCATCCCCGAAGGACTGAGCCTCCAGGATCTACCCCCCCGACCCCCGCGCCAGCAGATGCTGCCGGGCAGTCGCGACCTGAGCAGCTTCTGCCCACGGGCCGGACGGGCCCTGCTGGTGCGCCACTGGCCGGACTATCGCCGCTCCGTGGAGCTGGTGGAACCGGGACGGGGCCCACGCCAGCTTTGGATCGGTCCGCAGGCCGTGCTGGCCACCAGCTGCCAGGGCAACGGCGAACGCTTCTGGATCGCCCAGATCGAAGGCCTGCAGCGCCCCGTGCTGACGGTGCTGGCCCTCAATCGCCAGGGCCAGATCCTGGCGCGCCGCAGCCTGCGTGACTGGGAGCTGGAGCCCGGCACGCCCCTCAGCTTTGATGCCACCAGCAACCAGCTGCTGCTGGTGCTCAGACCCTGGAAGCAGCCCAGCAGCGGCAGCGTTGCCGCACCACCACAGGCCATGGCCATGGATGCGACGACCCTGGCGTTGCGCCCCCTGGGCCACCAGGCACGTCTGGCGCTCTGGCTTCCACCCTGAGCACAGCCCAGGAGCAGGTGGGGTAAAAAGGCGTTGATGCAGGTCTGCCGTGCCGCTCGCCGCCAAACAGGAGCAGCTGATCAAGGAGCTCAAGCGCAGCAGGGGTGAGCTGTCAGGTCAGGATCTGCACGCCCGCCTGCGCCAGGGCAAGAGCCCCATGGGGCTCGCCACGGTGTATCGCCACCTGCGCCAGCTGCAGCAGCAGGGCCTGGTGCGCTGCCGCCACCTGCCCAGTGGCGAGGCCTTGTATGCACCGGCCGAGCGGGACGACCACCATCTGACCTGTGTCGATTGCGGCATCACCACCACCCTCGAGATCTGTCCCGTGCATGGGGTCCACCTTGACCCCCGGCACCTGGGGGGGTTCAAGCCCCTGTTTCACACCCTGGAATTCTTCGGGCTGTGCGAGGCCTGCCAGCAACGTCAACACCAATCGGCAGCTGCAGTTGCCGCTCACACCAGTGCAACAGCAGAGCCGTCAGCAGGCTGAGGCGATCACGATCGCTGCAGCGAACGGATCGGGCCAGACCCATCGACGACAAAGCGGCGCATCATGGGCTCCAGAACCCATGTAACCGCATGAGAATGGTTATTATTCGCAAGCCAGCCTGGAGCTTGGCTGCCTTGGGCATTCTGTTTAAGGGCCGATGACATCCCTGCAAAGCCTGCTGTTAGCGCCTGTGGCCCTCGGACTGCTGGCCCCTGAAGCCCGGGCCGCCGCCGAGCTCAATCTGGACGCCGTCAGCAGGTATGCGAGCGAGGAGCAGGTCACCAGCCACGCGCAGTTCAACGACGTCAAGCCGACCGACTGGGCTTACCAGGCCCTGGGCAACCTGATCGAGCGCTACGGCTGCATCGCCGGTTATCCCAAGGGCAGCGTCAAGGGCGGGCAGCCGATGACCCGTTTCGAAGCAGCGGCTCTGCTGAACGCCTGCCTTGACCGCGTCTCCGAGGTGACCGATGAGCTCAAGACGCTGATGGCCGAATTCGCAAAGGAACGCGCCATCCTCAAAGGCCGCGTTGAAGGCCTGGAAGCGAGGGTGGGCGTGCTGGAGGGCCAACAGTTCTCCACCACAACCAAACTCAAGGTCGACGCCAACATGGTGGTGGGCGGCAACAGTTTTCTGGGCAGCGCCAGCAATGCGCTGATGGCAAGTCGCACCAACTTCGGGGCCGTCACCTTCAACTACGACATCCGCATCGTTCTGGACACCAGCTTCACCGGCCAGGATCTGCTGCGCACCCGTCTGCGGGTCGGCAACTTTGACAGAGGCAGCAATAGTTTCTATGGCGCCGGTCCCACCCGGCTGTCGCAGCTGGAGGCCTCGTTCCAGGAAAATGCCGGCGCCAACCTCGTCGGCATTGACCGCCTTTTTTATCAAGTCCCGATCGGCAATGTCACCCTGACCCTGGGCGCCGTGGTGGAGCAGGACGACATGCTGGCGATGTATCCCAGCGTCTATCCCGATTCCACGATTCTGGACCTGTTCACCATGGCCGGCACACCGGTGGCCTATGACCTCAATGTCGGCCCCGGGGCCGGCATCTGGTGGAAGCAGGATGCCTGGAGCCTCAGTCTCAATTACATCGCCCAGGATGCCGCCAACGGCAACCCGGGTACCGGAGGCATCGGCACCCAATCGTCAAGGGCCTCCACCACCGTGCAGCTGGGCTACCAGCAGGAGCAGTGGGCCCTTGCCCTGGTCTATTCAGCGATTCAGGGCGAGGTCTCGCCCTATTCGACCAACTTCATGCAGCGATGGTTCGACCAGCCGGGCCTAACCCACACCGTCGGCCTCAGCGGCTACTGGCAGCCAATCAGCAGTGGCTGGGTCCCCTCGATCAGCGCCGGCTGGGAGATCAACCAGACGACGTACAGCCAACCCGTGGACGCTGGTGCCGCGCGCAACAGCACCGCCTGGTCGGTGGGGCTGCAATGGCTCGATGTCTTGGCACCTGGCAACAGCGCCGGCATGGCCTTCGGCCAGGCGCCGTTTGCCACCAGCCTGGTGAGCGGCAACGGGGTCAACGACGCCAACTGGATGTGGGAATGGTGGTACAAAGTCCAGGTGAGTGACGCGATCACGGTCACCCCGGGGCTCTTTTACCTGTCACGGCCAATGGGTCAGGACACACCGGCTGGGCAGAGCTTCAACCAGCTCGGTGCCCTGGTCAAAACCCAGTTCCGGTTCTGAAGCCCGCCTACACTCCCCATCTGGTATCGGCGGGGACCAGCCGCTGATGGAAACGGGGAAAGGCGGTGCGAATCCGTCGCTGTCCCGCAGCTGTGAAGCGCCTGCTGTCGCAGGCGTCAGTCAGAACGCCCGCCAGACCTCCAACCCGACGAGGATCGACCATGACCATCTCCCCGGCTGCAGGCGGTCGCCTGCGGGCTGCCGTGCTGGCAGCCACGCCGTTGCTGCTGCTGGCCCCCCTGGCCCCGGCCCTGGCCCACCACCCCTTTGGCATGAAGGACGGTGCAGACCTGAGCGCCTGGCAAGGCCTGCTGAGCGGCATCGGCCACCCGCTGCTGGGGCCTGACCACCTGCTGTTCCTGCTCGCCCTGGCCTTTGTGGGCCTCAAGCGGGCGCAGCGCTGGACCCTGCCCCTGTTGGCCGTGGGCCTGGGCGGCAGCGCCCTGGCCCAGGTGGTGACCCTGCCGGCAGGCGCCATTCCCTGGGCAGAAGCCCTGGTGGCCCTGAGCCTGGCACTCGAGGGTCTGGTGGCGCTGAGCGTCCTGCCCGCTGCCTGGCTGCTGCCCCTGTTTGGCCTGCACGGCTTCCTGCTGGGGGGGATGGTGGTGGGCGCCGAACCGACCCCGCTGCTGGGTTACTTGGCCGGCCTGCTGCTGGGCCAGGGGGCCCTGTTGCTGCTGGTGACGTCGCTGTCCCAACGCCTGAGCACCTGGCTGGGCCAGGACGGTCGCCGCCTCGCGGCCGGCATCTGGATCGGCATCGGCGTCTCCTTTGCCTGGGTGGCGCTGATCGCCTGAGCAACCCTTGGCCTGAGATCATCACGACACGGGGAGCGCAGGAAGACTGATGCGCTAGTCGGAGCTGAGTGCATCGCCCCACCTAGAATTGCTTTCGTCAAATCCGGCCTGAGTGCACGGCACGCCATGACCACGGCCTCCGCCTCCCCGACCACAGCCATGGATGCGACGAGCGTGCGCGTGCCGCTACCGGTGACGATTCTGACCGGCTTTCTGGGGGCTGGTAAAACCACCCTGCTCAATCACATTCTCGGCAATCAGCAGGGACTGAAGACGGCAGTTCTTGTCAACGAGTTTGGCGAAATCGGCATCGATAACGATCTGATCGTCGCCACTGGTGAAGACACTGTCGAACTGAGCAACGGCTGCATCTGCTGTTCGATCAATGGTGAGTTGCTTGATGCGGTGTACCGCATTCTTGAACGGCCCGAGCCCGTTGATTATTTGGTCGTCGAAACCACTGGCTTGGCTGATCCCCTGCCTGTGGCGATGACCTTTCTGGGCAGTGACCTGCGTGATGCCACCCGGCTTGACTCGATCATCACTCTGGTCGACGCCGAAAACTTCAGCGAAGAGCTGCTTGATGGCGAAGTAGCCCGGGCCCAGATCGTTTACAGCGACATGTTGTTGCTGAACAAATGCGATCTGGTTGATGAAACCAGATTGCAGGCGCTCGAAAACCAGCTGCGCGACATCAAAACCGACGCCAGGATCCTGCGCTCGGTCAAAGGCGAGGTGCCCCTGCCGCTACTGCTGAGCGTGGGGTTGTTCGAGAGCGACAAGGTCGTCGCCCAACAGGACCACAGCCACTGCGACCACGACCACGGCCACTGTGAGCACGACCAGGGGCATGACCACACCCACGGGCACGCCCATGACCACGGGCATGACCATGACCACGCCCATGACCACAGCCATGAGCACAGTCACGCCGATCACCCAGACCATGCGGCGATCGAGGGGTTCACCTCCCTGTCGTTTGCCAGTGATGGGCCCTTTGGCCTGCGCAAGTTTCAGAACTTTCTCGACAACCAACTGCCCGCCGGCGTGTTTCGGGCCAAGGGCATCCTCTGGTTCAACGAAAGCGAGCGGCGTCACATCTTTCACCTGGCGGGCAAACGCTTCTCGATCGACGACTCGGACTGGCCTGGCCCAGAGCGCAAGAACCAGATCGTGTTGATCGGCAAGAACCTCGACCACAACAGGCTTCGGCAACAACTGCAGGCTTGCGTTGCCCGCGATGCAGGCAAGGGCTTCGCCTGAACGTTTCGGCTGAACACTCCCAGCGGCGCCAACAGCGGTAAGACTGGATCTGGGTTCTTCGGATTCACCCCGGAGAGGCAACGAGGAAAGTCCGGTGTGGGTTCGCCCGAGTCCGGCACTGTCCCGCAGCTGTGATGGCGCGTGCTCCTGTCCGTCAGGTGCCTGCACCTCAGTCAGAACGCTCGCCCAACTTCGTCCACCATTCGTCGCCGGCGCGGACCGGTCCGCCATCCATGACTTCCACCACCAACCGCCAGCTGCTGGCAGCCGCCGCCGCTGGCCTGGGCTTGAGCCTGCTGACGGCCCTGCCGGCCGGCGCCCATGGCGTGGCAGACCACGGCCTGTTGAGCGGAGCCGCGCACCCACTGCTGGGGCTGGATCACCTGCTGTTGCTGATCGGCGTCGGCGCCGTCGGGTCCTACGTGGGCGCACCGGTGCTGTTGTTCGCCCTGGGCGGGGGCCTGTTGGGGGCCATGGCCGGCAGCAGCGGTGGACTGTTGCCCGGCGCTGAGGTGATAGCCGCCCTGGCGGTGTCGGCCCTGGGTCTGTTGACGCTGCAGCTGCAACGGCTGCAGGAACGTCCTTCGCTGGCCATCGTTGGCGGCCTGGTTGCCGCGGCTGTTGCCGTGCATGCCCTGCTGCATGGCCAGGAAGCACCCAGTGCCTCCATCGGCTGGTGGATGGGTGCCCTGCTCGCCTCCTCAACTGTTGTGGGCGTCACCTATGGCGGCCTGCGCCTGCTGCCCCTGCGCTGGACCATGGTTCTGGGTGCCGGGCTGAGCCTGGCCGGTGGGGTGCTGGCCCTGGCCCCGCTGGCGTAACAGCCGTAACACCAGAACTGGACAAGCTCGTTAGGGTGACCTCATCGCAAGGACTCCATGGCCGAACTGCTGCTGTTTGCCGGGGTGCTCACCCTGTTTGGCCTGGCCTACTGGCTGACCACTGACTCCGACGACGACAACGGTGGAGGCGGGCTGATGCAGCCCGCTTTGGTGCCTGTTCGGGTGCACCCCCGCCGTTGAAGCATTGGTAAACCTCCTTGGGCATCATTGGTCCCACCCCGCTGCATGAATTGAGCGTGGTCGTAACGCTGTGAACCTCTAAAAACACGGAAGCTCTTTTCTGCCTTTGCAGAAGATCGAGTTTCCGTTGATGAGGAATTTCATGCGTGATCAGAGCAAGCTGTTGCTGACCACGTTGGCCCTGGCTGCAGCTGCCCCTGGAACCCAGTTGAAGGCGTCAGACATGACAGCCATCAACGCGTACATGACTCAGCAGGATAGTGACCGCTTTCGCGCCTGGGAAGCGAAGAACCAGGTCACCAGCGTCAACCAGTTCTCCGACGTGCGCCCGTGCGCATCATCCTGGTGTAACAAATGTCACCGACGACTGCGTCGTCTGATCGACCGCCTGGACAACGGATCTTGCAGGATCCACAGGAACGGAACTGCTGATTCTGACTGTGATCCGTCTTGCCGCTTCCACAACCCTGGCCACCCTCCTGTTGGGGGTTTCTGCGCCGACCGCGACCCTGGCGCAGGAAGTGCGTGTCTACTCGGGCCGTCACTACAGCAGTGACAACGCCCTCTACGAACGCTTCACCAAGGCCACCGGGATCAAGGTGCGCCTGCTTGAATCCAACGACAGCGCCATTGTTGAACGCCTGCGCAACGAAGGCAAGAACAGTTCGGCCGATGTGCTCATCCTGGTGGATGCGGCCCGTCTGGCCAACGCCACCGAGATGGGTCTGTTCCAACAAGTGGGCAGTGCCGAGCTGATGCGCGATGTCCCCCTGAGTCTGCGGGACCCCAAGGGGCGCTGGTTCGGCCTGACCCGCCGGGTGCGCTCCTTTGTGGTCAACCCCAAGCTGGTCAACCCTGCCAGCCTGAAGACCTATGCCGATCTGGCCAAACCGGCTCTCAAAGGCAAGCTCTGCCTGCGCAACCGCAGCAGTGTGTACAACCAGTCGTTGGTGGCCGACCAACTGATTCTGCGGGGTGAGCCGGCCACCCGAGCCTGGATTCGGGGCATGGTCGCCAACCTGGCCGACGCGGTCTACACCAGCGACACGGTCCTGGCCCGTGATGTGGCCCGCGGAACATGCGGCGTGGGCGTGATCAACAGCTACTACGTGGCCCGCATGCTGTCGGGTCAGAACGGGGCCGCCGACAAGACCCTGGCCTCCAGGGTGCGAATCGTCTACCCCAACCCAGCCCATGTCAATGTGAGCGGTGCCGGGGTGACCCGCCACGCCAAAAATCGCGCCGAAGCGATCCAATTGATTGAATTTCTGACCTCACCGTCCGCAGCCGAGGGCTTTGCCCAGAACGGTTTTGAGTACCCCCTCAAGGGCTTCGGCAACAACCCGATCCTCAAGCGCTTCGGCACCTTCAAGGCCGATGGTGTGTCGGCCGCTCAGCTGGGCGCCAAGGCCAAGGCCGCCATCCAACTGATGGCCGACAACGGTTGGCAGTGAGCGCAGCCGACAAGAGCCGCAGCAGCCTGCTGTGGCTGGTGCTGCTGGTCAGCCTGCTGGCGCTGGCGCCGCTGCTGGCGCTGGCCTGGGATGCCCTTGTCAGCGGCGCCCTGCAGGGGGTGAGCCTGGGCAGCGAGGGGCGGTTGCAGGTTGGCAACACCCTCGCCCTGGTCGTCGGCGAAGGCCTGCTGGGCGGGGTGGTCGGCACGGCGATTGGCTGGCTGACCGCACTGTGCAGTTTTCCCGGGCGACGGGCCCTGCGCATCGCCCAGCTGCTGCCGATGGCCTTTCCGGCCTATCTGCAGGCGGCCAGCCTGATCGATTGGGGCAGCCGCGCAGGTTGGCGCATCCACGGGTTGGGCTGGGCAATCGCCCTGCTGGCGCTGGCCAATTACACCTATGTCTTCTTTCTGAGCCACGAGACCTTTGCCGCCAGCGGGCGGCGGCTGCTGGAAGCCAGCCGCAGTCTGGGGGTGGGGCCTTGGCGCAGTTTTGGCCGGGTGGCCCTACCCCTGGCCCTGCCGGCCATCGGCGCCGGTGTGGCCCTGAGCGCCATGGAGGTGGTCAACGAGCTGGGTGCGGTGCGGCTGCTGGGGGTGCCCAGCCTGTCGGCCGGGATCCTTGACCGCTGGCAGGCCGAAGGGGATGCCCCTGGTGCAGCCCTGCTGGCCCTGGCAGCACTGGCGATCGTGGCGGTGCTGGTGGCAGGCGAACGTGTGCTGCGCCGGCGCAGCCGCCGCTGGAATCTGACCGGCGGTGCAGCCCAGGGTCCGTTGTGGCATTTGCAGGGCTGGCGCGCCGCCGTGGCGATGCTGGTCACGGCCCTGCCGCCCCTGCTGGCGGTGCTGATTCCCTGCCTGTGGCTCAGCACGGGCTGGGAATCGCTGCGCGAACAGGACGGAGGCGAACTGGCGGCCCTGACGCTGCGCAGCCTGGGGCTGGCCCTGGCCGCCACCGTCCTGACCCTGGCCGCAGCGCTGGTGCTGGCGGTGGTGCGGCGCTGGAGCCCCCGGCCCCTGGTTCAGCAGTTCAGCGTTGTGGCCGGCCTCGGCTATGCGGTGCCGGGCAGTGTGTTGGCCCTGGGGTTGCTGATCCTGGGGGGGCCTGTGGGCCTGGGGCCGGTGCTGCTGTTGCTGTGGGGCTATGGCGACCGGTTCATGGCCGTGGCCAAACAGGGCCTGGATGCCGCCTTTGAACGGATGCCCCCCAGCATCGACGAGGCGGCCATCAGCCTGGGGTGCAACTGGCGCGGCGTGTTGCGGCGCGTTCATCTGCCATTGCAGCGGGGCCCCCTGCTGGTGGGCGGGCTGCTGGTGTTTGTTGATGTGGTCAAGGAACTGCCCCTGACCCTGTCGCTGCGCCCGTTCGATTTCGACACCCTGGCGGTGCGGGTGTTTCAGTACGCCAGCGATGAACGGCTGGGGGCTGCCATGACCCCGGCGCTGTTGATCATGCTGCTTGGACTGCTGGCCTCGGCCGCTCTGATTCCCAGCCTCGACCGGCGCTGACGAACGCAACCGCTGCTGGGGGGTTCAGGTCAGTCCCGACCGCAGCGGCACTTGCCACCTTTCCAGTTCGAGCACTTCTTCTGCTTGCAGCCTTTTTTCTTGGCCTGCTGCAGACGGTTGGCGACGGGTGCCTCTGGCGAGGAGACGGAACGGGGACCGAGAGGACCGGCCATGCCAGCAAACCTGGGCGGAAGACGAGATCGAATCTAATTGCAAACGATTCTCCATTGCGCTTCAACCGGGCCATGACACCGCCGCCTGTGCTTTTTGCGACACCGCCGCTGACAGCGGTTGATCGGTCTAAGTAGGGTCCGCGCAGCCCTCAGTTCTGATCCGCCATGGTCCAGTCCGGTGTTGCAACAGGCATCCCAACCAGCGTGGCGACAGGCCCTGGCGGGCGGGCCATGGCCCAGCCGATCGAAACCGACCTGCTGTCCGGACTGCAACAGCACCTGACCATGGAACGCCAGGCCCACATCGCCTATGTGGCCCTGGCCCTGTGGTGCAGCGAACGGGAACTGCGGGGCTTTGCCGCCCTGTTCAAGCAGGAGGCCGCCGATGAGCTGCTGCACGCCAGTGTCTTCGCCGACTATCTGGTCGCCCGCGGCCAGAGCGTCCAGCTCGAGGCCCTGCCCGCCCCGCGGCAGCAATGGGCCGATCTGGAGCAGATCCTGGCTGGCGTGTTCCAAATGGAGGTGGATGTCACCACCTCCCTGCAGCAGCTGTATGCCCAGGCCGAACGCAGCGGTGATGTGCGCACCACGGTGTTCCTGGACCCGATGATCCAGGGCCAGCTGGCTTCCGAAGATCAGGCCGCCCATCTGCTGGGACGGGTGCGCTTCGCCGCCGGCAACCCGGCCGCGCTGCTGGTGATCGACGGCGAACTGGCCGCCGGCCAAAGCACCCCGACCACCCTGGCCTGAACCTCAGGCGCAGACCAGGGGCCGGCGGCACAGCTCGGCCAGCAGGTCCACGGCCAGCGAGCGCTCACGCCGGTGGTCCTGGCAGCAGATGAGCCGATCAGCCAGCCGTTGCAGTTCGGCGCGCCGGCTGGCCAGCGTCTGCAGCTCGTGCTGCAGCCGTTGGCCCAGGACCGGGTGCTGACACCGCTGGAGCGCGGCCTGCACCTGCCCGGCACGGCTGCGCAGGCCCCAGATCTCGCGGCACAGGCTGCCGACCAGGGTGTCGGCGGCGGCGGCGACGGGCTGGTCCATCTCAGGCCGCCAGCGGAGCGTTTTCAACCAGCTCGGGGGCCAGGCGCATGCCCAGCTCCCCACTGGGCACCTCGATCAGCCGCGCCTGGCGAATGCGCGAAATCAGGCGGGTGGTGGTGACCCGGGTGGTGCCGATCAGCTCACCGATCCGCTCATGGGTCAGGCGGAACGGCAGATCGCACCAGCTGCCGCAGCGGCGGCCCAGCCGGTTCACCAGCAGCGCGAGCAAGGCATGCAGCCGCTGTTCGGCCTGACCCAGATGGCGGATGCGCAACAGCTGCAGCGTCCATTCGTTGACCGGGTCAAAGCCATCCCCGCACCTGGGGGCCGCATCGGTGCAGAACGCCAGCGGCGTCAGCGCCTCAACGCAGACCCCCTCGCTGCAGAGCCGATCGGTGCGCAACTGGTCGCCGGCCTGCAGGAAGGCCAGGGTCATCCCCTCGGTCTCCTCGCACGGGCAGTAAACCCGGGCCACGCCGTCCAGCACCTCGAGGCAGGTGCCAGCTGGGCGCAGGCCGGGGTCCAGCAACACCGCCTGTCCCACCCCCAGACGCACGGCCGAAAGCGCCAGCTCTGGCGGGATCTGGAGCGAAGAAGCGGCCATGGCGCCCAGGGGGACTTATTGCGAATGACTCGCAACCTAAACAAGCCAGGCGCGTTTTTGCAAGCGATTCTCAACAACAACTGGAATTGACAACTGGGGTCACTTGCTGATCAACACATCAATACCGCTGGTGCGGCGCCGCACCAGGACGCCCACGTCGTGGTCACCGCGATGCAGCTGCAGGTCGATCTCCTCGTCGTCGAGCCTCAGGCCGCTGATCTCGAGCGTGTTGATCGGACCCGGCAGCACCGGATGGCGCAGGTGCACCTGGACCCGCCCGGTTCGCTCATCGCGGCCGATCGCCATGCCGGTGACCGCCTCGAGCAGGGCAAACACGCTGCCGCTGGCCCACGCCTGGGGGCTGCAGGCCACCGGGTAATGGGTGGGACCCTCGTCTTCACGGCGGTTGAAGCCACAGAACAGCTCGGGCAGCCGCAGCATCGGCATCGCCCGGGCCGTGTCAAACAGACCCGTCAGGATCCGCATCGCCTCCTGCCGGTAGCCGTAGCGGGCCAGGCCCAGGGCCACCAGCGCATTGTCATGGGGCCAGACCGAGCCGTTGTGGTAGCTCATGGGGTTGTACCGCGCTTCCCGCTCATCGAGGGTGCGCACGCCCCAGCCGGAGAAGCTGGTGGGCGACAGCAGCTGTCGGGCGATCGAGGCCGCCGCCTCTGGGGTCGCCAATCCGGTCCAGAGGCAGTGGCCGGCGTTCGAGGAGCGGACCGCACAGGGCTTGCCCGCACCATCGATCGCCATGGCATAGGTGCCGATCGCCTCGCACCAATACGCCGCATGAAACCGTTGGCGCAGCCGTTCGGCCTGCTCCAGCAGGGGGGTGGCGCGCTGGGGCTGACCCAACCGCCGCAGGATCGCCGCCATCGCCCGATGGGCCCCGTAGCTGTAGGCCTGCACTTCGCACAAGGCAATCGAGCCCTCGGCCAAACTGCCGTCGCTGTGGTGCACGGCATCGTCCGAATCCTTCCAGCCCTGGTTGCGCAGTCCCCCCTGGGCGGCGCATTGGTAGCGCAGGAATCCGTCAAAGCTGGTCGCCTCGGCCTGCTGGATCCAGGCCATGGCGGCCTCCAGGGATGGCAGCAGGGTCCGAATGAAGGCCTGCTCACCGCTGCGGGCCAGATAGTCGGCCGCCAGGATCACAAACAACGGCGTCGCATCGACGCTGCCGTAGTAGCGGGCAAAGGGGACCTCGCCCAGGGCGGCCATTTCGCCGGTCCGGGCCTCGTGCAGGATCTTGCCGGGCTCGGCGTCGCAAGCCGGATCGAAACCGCTCGCCTGCTGGTCCGCCAGGAAGCCGAGCACCCCCCGGGCCAGCCGCGGTTCGACCAGCAGCAGCTGACGCGCCGTGATCAGCCCGTCACGACCGAACGGACAGCTGAACCAGGGCACCCCCGCATAGGGATAGAGCCCATGCTCCAGTTCGCTGGAGAGCAGATGCACATCCGAGTAGGACCGGGCCAGCCAGGCGTTGAAGCCGGGGTTGTCGCTGCTGATCTGGGCCGAACGTCGCCGGGCCTCGCGAAAGCGACCGATCGTGCCCGCCATGGCCAGACCGAAAGCCTGTTCGGGCTCGGCGGCGGGGACCTCGGCAAAGCTGAGGTCCAGGACCAGATGCCGCGGCTCCCGAGGCAGCAACCACAGGGTCAGGCTGAGGTTGTCATCGCCCACCTGCTCGAGCGGTGCCCCCAGCTGAACGCGCGTGAACCGGGTGCAACCGTCCAGCCCCTGGTAGCGCCATTCGAGGGCATCCTGCTGGCAACTGAGCACGGTCTGGCCCCGGTGGGGTCGCTGGATGCCCCTGACCTCAAAGATGTCGCGAAAGTCGGCGTCGCAGCAGAAGCGCAGTGGCACCGCCAACGGGTGATCGGCGTAGTTGGTGACGATCAGCTCCTGCAGGCAAGCGCTGGCGCTAAGTACCGAGGTGCGCTCCAGATGGACGGTGCCCTGGGCGGGTCCGTCAGGGCAGGCGGCATTGGTGAGATGGCTGACGTGCACACCCATCTCACCGCGTTCGGTGGCGCTGAGCACGGCCGCTGATTCACCCCAGAGCAACAGCTGCAGCCGGCTCACATGGCGGGTGCCGCGGTGAAAGATACCCGAGTCGGGATGGGTATCCGGGCAGATCTCACCCCGCCCATCGAGCATCGCAAAGGTCTCTCCATCCTTGAGGACGAACGGAGGCAACTGGTCATGCGGCATGAAACATCGGCACGACGCCACGAGTCTGACTGCGGCGCGCCTGAATCAGGTGGTGGTAAAGCTGCTCATAGTCCTCGGCCTGACGCGCTGCGCTGAAGCGCACCTCAAAGTTGGCGCGAACCCGCTCGCGATCGAGACCGTCGATGTGATGGATCGCCTCGACCGCCTCCTCAATCGAAGCGACCAAGGTGCCGTTGATGCCTTCTTCGATGACTTCGGGGGTGGATCCGTTGCGCCAGGCCACAACAGGAGTACCGCAGGCATTGGCCTCGATCATGACCAGACCGAAGGGCTCAGGCCAGTCGATTGGGAACAGCAGCGCAAGGGCGTTGCCCAGCAGCTCCTGTTTGTCGGCATCATCGACCTCGCCGATGAACTCAACAAGCGGATTGCCTACCAGCAGCGGCTCGATCACCTCGCGGTAGTAAGCATTGTCAGCCCGATCGATCTTGGCGGCCACCTTGAGCGGCAGGCCCACGGCTGAGGCGATGGCAATCGCCCGATCGAGCCGTTTTTCGGGTGACACGCGACCGATGAAAACCAGATAGGGGCTGGGTGAGGGCTGCAGCCGGTAGAGATCAACCGGCAAGCCGTGGTAAACCGTGCCCAGCCAATGGGCGTCAGGCACCGGTCGACGCTGGGCATCCGAGATCGACACCAACGGCACAGCCTGAAAACGGCCGTACAGATCACGCTGTTCCGGCGCTGACACCGGGCCATGCAGGGTATTCAGACAGGGAACAGGGAGCCTGCCGGCGAGGGGAAAGTGAAAGTGGCCAGTATGAAAGTGAAGGATGTCAAACCGATCCAGCTCCGCCACGACCTGATCAAGCTGGATCACGTCATGGATGGTCGGGTCGCCGTTGTATCCGGACAGCCGCAACGCCTCCGGCACACACGGATAGAGCTCGGCACTGGTCTGCGAATCGCCACTGGCAAATAACACCACCTCATGGCCGCGCCGGACCAGTTCTTCGGTGAGGTAGTGAACGACCCGTTCGGTTCCTCCGTAACGCCGAGGCGGAACACGTTCTTGCAATGGTGAAATCTGAGCGATGCGCATGGTCAGCTCGCCGTGAGATCGAACGCGGGCAGGAGAGTCTGATGGGTTTTCACTGAACCGGAAGGCTCGCGATCCCGAAACCAGACAGGCGTTTGATCAGAGCTGCTCGGCGGCGCTGCAGCGGCGGCAGAGGGCACGCACGTTCAGCACGCATTCGAGCAGGCGAAAGCCATGCTGCTGGGCCGCCAGCTCACCGGCCTCGAGCACGGCATCGCTCTCAAATTCTTCGGTCTGACCACAGCGCACACAAACCAGATGGTGGTGGTCGCGATGGGCGGCACTGGCCAGTTCAAAGCGCCTGCCGCCTTCGGGCAGCTCAAGCTCCTG
Organism: uncultured Klebsiella sp.; assembly: GCA_964546045.1. Taxonomy (GTDB): domain Bacteria; phylum Cyanobacteriota; class Cyanobacteriia; order PCC-6307; family Cyanobiaceae; genus RGUW01. The sequence continues at coordinate 19,893 of CAZJIF010000018.1, forward strand.
CAGCAGCCCCATCGAGCTGAGCAACCGCAGGGTGCGGTACACCGTGGCCAATGACACGCGCTCGTCGCTGCGCAACAGCCGCTGGTGAACTTCTTCGGCACTGAGGTGGGCCCCTTCGCCGATGCGCTCGAACAGGGCCAGCACGCGCTGGCGCTGCGGAGTCAGCCGCTGGCCACGGTCATGCAGGCTGGTGCGCAGGCCGCCTGAGGCCACTGCGGGGTTGGCTGGTGCCGGCACCGGCGACTCGCTGCTGTTCTCAACAATAGGTTCAATTGCGAAGAGCTGCCAGCTCCCCGCGGCGCTGGTCGGCCCTGGCCGTGGCGGCGGCAAGGGCATCCGCAAGGCTGACCACCAGGCGATAGCTGATCGCCAGGGCCAGCAGCGGCGGTTCAGGCAAGGCCACACCCAGCCGCAGCAGCAGCACCACTTCGAACACCCCCAGACCCGCCGGTGCACCCGGCACCACCAGGCCGGCGGTCCAGGCCAGGGCAAAGCCCGCCAGCCAGCCGCCCCAGCCCAGTGCCGGCTGCAGATCCAGGGCCATCACGCAGCAGGCGAAACCGCAGAAGCGCAACAGCACAAAGGCCAGAGCCAGCAGCAGCGCCCGCCAGGGCGGCCGTGCCGGCAACCCCGGAAACGACCCTGGGGCGGCGGGTTCGAGCCCCGGATCCAGCCCCAGAGCGCCGGCCTTGCGCCGCTCCAACCAGGCCAGCAAGGGCGCCAACCAGCGGGGCCAAAGCAGCAGCAACGGCACCAGGGCCAAGGGCGCCAGGCCGCCCTGCCAACCGCCACAGACCACCAGAGCTAAGGCGGCCACGGCCGCCAGCAGCGGATCCAGCAGCACCGCCACCAGGGCCAGCGGTGCCGCCAGTGGAGCCGTGGTTACCTGTCCCTGGCGCAGCACTTGGACACGCGTGGCCAGGTGCCAGATGCCACCGGGCAGGTACTTGCGGGCGTTGCTGAGCAGATAGGCCTGCACCAGCGGCTGCAGCCGGGGCCGACCGCCAAGCCACTGCAGCACGACGCCCCACAGCAGGGCGCTGCCGATCAGGCTCAGCAGGCTCAGGCCCACCCCCAGGAGCAGCCACAACCAACCCTGCCGATCGGGGGCCAGGGCCAGCACCTGGGTGCCATGGCTGAGCAGCGCCGCCAGCAGAAAACCCAGGCTCAGCAAACTGATCCAGCGGGCCGCCCCCGGTGGCACCCAGGTCAGCAGGATCCGCAGGCGGCGGTGAAGGGGCTCAGGGCTGGTCATGGTCGGGCGGCATCAGGTCGTCGATCAGGGCCCGCACCTGGGCCAGGGCCAGACCGTGGCGTGTGGCCAGGGCGGCCAGGTCGTCGTGTTCGATCTTGCTGCGCCAGACACCATCCGGCTGCAGAGCCCACTTGATCTGCACCGGGCCCAGCGGGGTGTCGCACTGCTGGAGCCGGCGCTGCAGCGCCCAGCGCTGCTGGCAGTGCTCGCGCACCCCCAGGCTGGAGCTGTGACGCCACCACACCTGCCGCAGGGCAGGCAGCTGTTCGGGGTGGGCGATCACGCTCAGCAGCTGCCCGAGGCGCCCTTTCTTCATGGCGATCGCCTGACTGAACACCTCCAGGGCTCCAGCCTGGCGCAGCTGCTCGGCCAGGTAGGCCAGGTCTTCAGGGGTGGCATCGTCGATCTGGGCCTGTTGGACGACCACGGTCTGCAGGACAGGGGCGGTCTGGTCTGCAGGCGTGTTCGGGTCGGCAGCGTCGGCCAACACCAGGCGCAACAGGTTGGGACGATCGAGGCTGCGGCTGCCCAGCCCCACACCCACCTGACGGGGCAACAGCGCCGGCGCCACCCCAAAGCGGCTGGCCCAGCAGGCTGCCAGCGCCAGCCCAGTGGGGGTGGTCAGCTCAGCCGCCGGAAAGCCCTCGGCACCCGCCAGCGGAATGCTGTGGCGGCGAGCGATCTCGAGCACGGCCGGCGCCGGCAGGGGCAGGGAGCCATGGGCCGTCAGCACCTGGCCATGACCGGCGGGCGGCGGGGTGCAGATCAGGCTGTCCAGGCCCAGATGCAGCAGCCCTGCACAGACCCCCACCACATCGACCAGGGCATCGATCGCCCCCACCTCATGAAAGTGAACCCGGCCTGCGGGAACGCCATGAACCGCCGCCTCGGCCTCGGCCAGCAGCGCAAACACGGCCAGCACCCGCCGGCGCAGGGGTTCGGCCAGCGGCGCCTGCAGCAGGAGCTGCTCCAGCTCCTGCCAGTGCCGATGGGGGGGCTGGACCTCGAGGCTGTGCACCTGCAGGTGCAGGCCCCGCAATCCAGCGCTGCGCCGGTGCTCGAGTTCGAGCCGGTAACGCCCCGCCAGGCCTAGGGCGGCCAGGGGTTCGTCGATCACGCTGGTCGGGACCCCCAGATCGAACAGGGCCGCCAGAATCATGTTGCCGGCCAGACCGGTGGGGCAGTCGAGCAAGGCCAACATGGCTCAGCCCTCGGCAGGCGACGGACGCCAGAGCCGGGGCGCGCCCGCCAGCAACTGCTCGGCCTGCTGGCTCAAGCGATCCTGCTGGGCGCGCAGGGCCAGCTCGACCTCGCGCCTGGCCTGGCGTTGCTCACGCTGGGCCGTGGCGACATCGTGACCCGACAACCCCCACAGCCGCCCAAGCAGGGCACGATCGTCGGCACCGCCGATGGCATTGCCGTACACCAGCTGCTCGGCCACCTGACCGGCCTGCAGCACCCGGCTCCAGCGCCGCAGGTCAGCCAGGCTGAGCTTGGCCGAGGCGGGCGGTTCGAGGGCGGTGCTGCCGGCCGTGTTCAGGCCCGAACGCAGGCAGGCCAGGCTGCCAACCAGCACCTGGGACACCGGCATCGCGTCGGCCTCGGCCATCAGCAGGTGACCCGACTCGTGCACGGCGATGCGGCGCAACCGGGACAGCCCACCGGGCAGGGTTTCGGCCAGCAGGTGGCCGCCTCGACCGCCAAAGCGAGTCGCATCCAAGGTCAGACCGCCCAGCAGCAGAGCGCTGGCCAGGGTGATCCACCAGGGGGAGAGCCCCAGCACAGGCCCCACCACAGCCACAACGGTGACCAGGGCGACGGCCAGAGCTGCTCTGAGCGGCTCGTCAGCCACGCGGACGGCTGACGGCACTGCGGCGGTTCCCGCCGCCATGGCTACGGGCCGAACCTTCGCGGCGGCCCTTGCCGCCGCGGCTGCCACGCACCGCCATCGGGCCGATGACCTCAAAGCGCTCGAGCTGCAGATCCTGGGCCTGACGCCGCAGATCCAAGGCCACGAAATGGCGCAGATGCTCCAGTGGCACCACGCCCTTGAGTTGCAGTTTGAAGGGCACCGGCTTGCTGCCGTCGGCCCTGGGCTGTTGGCGCACCTTGATCACCAGATCACCCGTCTCCGGACGGGTGTAGATCAGCTCGCCGCGCACCGAGAAATAGTCATCGCCTTCAGGCAGAGCGTCCTCTTCGGGCTGAGCCTTGCCTTCGGCAGGGGCCGCAGCGTCCGATTCAGCCAGGGTGGACGGTTCCCAGACGCCCACCATTTGCAGGTGCAGACCCTGGGGTTCGCGCGAACGGGGATAGACCACCCACAGATGGGGTTCAGCCAGATCGATGTGGCGCCGCATCAGGGTCAGCAGCCGGCCCAGCACCACGGCCTCGATGGTCTCGCCGTCGGCCGTGCGGATCAGGCCGCGGGTCAGCTGCTCGGGATCGCCAGGCTCATAGACGCCGCGCACGATGCCGATGGCCCGGTACTGCAGCGGCTCGGTGACCGGGGAAATGGGGTGGGCTCTCATGGGGCGAATCTACCTGGGTCAGACTGACAAGCCCTGGCGCCACCGGCAGCCGACGACGATGCCCTCCCGCAACACCCCTTGGCTGGCCGGCGCTGCCGTTGCCTTGGCGGGTCTGTGCCTGGGTGGTGGCATCTGGCTGGGCCGGCAACAGGTCGGCGGCGGGGTGACGCCATCTGGCCCTGGGGCCAGTCGTCAGGCCCTGCTGCTGCAGCTCGGCAGCCTCGAGCAGCTGCAGCAACGGGGCGAGGCTGATGCGGCCCAGCAACAGCGCCTGCTCGAACTGCTGGTCGCCCTGGAGCGTCGTCAGCAGGCCATCACCCTGCTGGAACAGCTGGCCGACCAGCAACCTGAGCGCTGGGGCCTGCGGCTGTTGCTGGCCGAACTGCGGCGCACCGAAGGAGATCGCAGCGGCGCCACCCGCGAGGTGCGGCAACTGCTGCACAAGCGACCCGACCAGATTGAGGCGCTGCAGCTGTACAGCCTGTTGCTGCTGGACCAGGGCCAGGGCCGCGACGCCTTGCAACGGGTCCAGGCCAGCTATGCCCGTCAGAGCCAGGGGCAACCCCGCGGCGAGGCCCTGGCCACAGGGCTGCTGTTGGCCGAACTGCTCCAGCGCCAGGGCACCCCAGGCCAGGCCGAGGCGTTGTTGATCAAGCTGGCGGCCGGCTTCCCGGGCGACCCCAGGCCCCTACTGGCACGAGCCCTCGTGCAACAACAGCGGGGCGACCTGAAGGCAGCCCAGAACAGCCTGGCCCAGGCGCGCAACCTGCGGCCCTCCCAGACCGATCCACGCCTGGATCAGGTGGCCAGCGCCTGGGGCCTTGCCGCCCTCAGGGCGCCTTCACGGACTGGGCCGGCGACGCCACGGCAGGCCCCGTCTGGGTTGAATACTCCCTGAGAGCCTGATCGACCGCGTCCGAGGGAGGGGTTGCGTCGTCGAGGGCCTGGCTGCGGCGGATCTTGTTCATCAGGTCGATCGGATTGACCGAATCGAGCACCGAGCTGCCCTTGCCCATCGAGGGTCCCAGGGAAGATGCACCGCCACCTGGGGCACCGGGCCCCTGCAGGGTCTGCCCATAGCCCTGTTGCTGGGCAACGGCAGGCAACGCGACCAGAGCGCCAAGGGCACTGAAAACCAGGGCCGCCGCCGCCGGCGCCGAACGGACGCAGTTGCGACGGACGCACTTGTGCACAGGCGCAGGGGCAGCCATGGGGAGGCTCGATGACAGAGCGGACAGCCATGCTAGGGACCCCTGAACGACCTTTTGGTCCATGCGCATCGCCAGCTGGAACGTCAATTCAGTGCGCACCCGGCTCGAGCAGGTGACCGCGTGGCTGGCCCACGAACAGCCGGACGTGCTGTGTCTGCAGGAGACCAAGGTGGCCGACGACCTGTTTCCCCGCGACGCGTTTGAGGCCCTGGGTTACCAGCTGGCGCTCAGCGGCCAGAAGGCTTACAACGGCGTGGCCATCGCCAGCCGGTTGCCCCTGGAGGATGTGCAGGTCGGGTTTGATGCCCTGCTGGGTCCCGAAGCGACCGCTCTCAGTGAGCAGAAGCGGGTGATCAGTGCCCTGATCGATGGCGTGCGGGTGCTCAATCTGTATGTGCCCAACGGCAGTTCACTGACCAGCGACAAATACGACTACAAATTGCAGTGGCTGGCCTGCCTCAAGCGTTATCTGGCGG
>CAZJIF010000019.1:0-17685 GCA_964546045.1 uncultured Klebsiella sp.
TCCAGGGCGACATCACCAGCCAACTCAAACCAGCCCCGGCCATCCAGTTCCTGGCACCGCGCTGATCAGGCGCGTTCAGGTCATCTGCGAGCGCACAACAAAGTCCCACACACCCGTGGGCAGCAGCCGCTGGGCGAGCACCGACGTCGACTGGTGGCCGACCAGGTACCGGGCTTTGGGCCGCGGAGCCGTGAGTGCCGTTTCAATGGTGTGGGCGACCACCAGCGGTGATGATGCGCCGCGGTAAACACCGGTCCAGCCGGCGCGCACCTTGCGCATCATCTCGCCATAGATCCCGCAGCTCTGGGCCTGCTGAATCGAGGGATCGGCCACAGCAGCGAAGTCGGTGGCGATTAGACCCGGCTCGATCAGCACCACCTGCACCCCGAAGCGATGCAGCTCGAGCCGCAGGGCATCGCTGATCGCTTCGAGCGCATGCTTGCTGGCGCCGTACCACCCCGAGCCCGGGCTGACCCAGCGGCCGGCGATCGACGACACGTTGACGATGCGGCCGCTGCCCCGTGCGCGCATCGCTGGCAGCAGCAGCTGGGTCAGGCCCATCAGACCAAACACATTGACCTCGAAGATCGCCCGCGCCCGCTCCAGTGGCATCGTCTCCATCGGGCCCACCTCACCAAAGCCGGCGTTGTTGACCAAGGCGTCCAGCACACCCACCCGCTGGGCCACCTCGGCGGCCAGGGCCTGCCGCGAGGCCTCGCTGGCAAGGTCGAGGGGCAACACCTGGGCCCCGAGCGCGGCCAGGGGAGCCATCGCCTCGACCCGCCGTGCCGCCACCAACACCTGCCAGCCGCGCTGCAACAGGTGCTGGGCCGTGGCGGCACCAATACCGCTGGAGGCACCGGTGACCAGGACGCTGGGGGCAGGCATCGGTTTGGTTCAGCAGCAGAGACCCTAAGAACCCTGCGGCGAGCTCAGGCCGGCAGCGACGGCTGGCAGAACAGCACGATCAGCCAAATGGCCCCGAGGATCGGGATCAAACCGATGAAGATCCAGGGCCAGGGCTTGCCAATGTCGCGCAGACGCCGCACCACCAGAGGGATCGACGGCACGATCGAGGCCACGGCGTACAGGCTCTGCAACGTGTCGGAAGCCAGCCCGAGGACCAGGCTCACGATCAGGTTGGCAAGCACAAACCACCAGTAATCGCCGCGCTTCGAGCGTCCCTGGTAATCCGAGAAGCGAGTCCAGGCAGAGGTATAGGCCTCGATCAGACGCATGGGGGTTGGTCAGACAACCTTGTTTAGGTGCGACTCCCCGAACAGGCCACAACGTCCCTCAGGAGTTTTCGAGACGTCGCACGATCACCCCCATCAACACCAACGAACCGACCAGGGCAATCAACAGGGCAATCGTCATGGCACACACCAGCATCGTCGCCGATTCTGCCGTTCAACAGCGCAGGCTGGAGCTGGTGTTCGTGTACGGCAGCCTCAAACGGGGCATGGCCAACCACCGGCACTTGGCCGGCGCCGCCTTTGCGGGCACGGCCGTGCTCCGGGGCCTGGCCCTGTTTGACCTGGGGCCGTTTCCGATGGCGGTCGCCAGCCCAGAGCCAGGCGACAGGCTCTGGGGCGAGCTGTACCGCGTCAACGGACCACAGCTGGCGGCCCTCGATCGCTTTGAGGGGGCGCCGCGGCTCTATCAGCGGCTGCGTTGGCGGCTGGCCGACGGGCAACCCGTATGGGTGTATGTGGGGAGGCCCCGTCAGGTGCGCTTTGTGAACCGCATCGGCAGCGGCTGTTGGGGTGGGGGCCGTTCCGATTTAGAGGGACACGAGCCAGCGTCCTCCGGCGGCCAGCGCCAAGGCCAGGACTGAGGCCCCGACCCAGGCCGGGCGGCTGTTGGCCAGTTGCCGCCGCAGCAGCAGCACTGCCCCCAGCAGCCCGGCAAGCACCGCGGTGCTCTGGCAGAAGCCGATCACATGCACATCGGCCTGCCAGGCCGGCAGGCTGGACAGGCCAAAACTGACAGGCAGCAACAGGCCGGCTTCACCCATGCCCAGCGGCAGATGGCGCGCCAGCAGCAGGGCCCAGATCAACGGCAGCAGGCCATAGAGCGTGCGCACCAGGCGTTCACGTGAAAACCAGAGGCGAAACAACAGAAACAGGCCTGTCGGCACGGCCAGGGCCAGGGCGGCCACGGCCAGGCGGGCTAGCAGCGGCCCCGCCACCAGACTGCCGGGTGCCCCTGGCAGCCAGCCCAGCAACCGCTGCCAATGGTGCAGGCAAACATCACCGGCCAACACCAGCACCAGCGCCGGCTCGCCAGGGGGCAGCTCCATCTCGCGCTGAATGTCGGCCGCCGGGGGGCGCAGGCTCAGCTGCACCGAGCGGTGCGGGCAGGCCTGGGCGCAGGTCAGGCACAGCACGCAGTTGCGGTTGTCGGCCAGGTGAGCCGGATGGGTGCCCAGCGGACACCCGGCCGTGGCAAGACCCTCCCCATCGGCGGGCCCACCTTTGAAACAGGCGTAGGAGCTGCAGCTGCCACTGCAGGTGCCCACCTGGGCCCTGAGCTCCAGGATCGAAAGCTTGGCGAACAGGCCATTCATGCCGCCCACCGGGCACAGATAGCGGCACCAAAAGCGCTTTTCAAACCGCAGCGAGGCGAGCACGGCCCCGGCGGTGATCAACAGCAACAGGCAGCTGCTCAGCCAGGCGGTGTTCTGCAGGTTCCAGACCTCCTCCCACAGCAGGATCGCGGCAAAACCAGCTGCCAGTAGCGGCGAAGCCCAGCCGTCGCTGCTGCCGCGGGGCCAGCGCGCCGGCTGCCAGCCCAGGGCGCGCGAGGCCCGTTGCACGATCTCGCCCCAGACCATGAAGGGGCAGAACGAACACCAGAGCCGCCCCACCAACGGAAAACCCAGCAGGATCAACGGCCACCACCAGGCCCAGAACAGGTTGAGCGCCCCGTTATGGGCCCGATCCTGGGGGCCCAGCCACAGCCATAGGTTGAGCAGCACGAACACCCAGCTGACCAAGCCGAACAGCAGGCCGTTCCAGAGCCAGGGCGCGCGCATCCACTCGCGTAGCTGGGGCTTCCAGCGCCACAGGTCAAAGCGCAGGCGCTGCTGCCGCGGTGAGGTCCAGAAGACGTCTTCGGGCAGCACGGCCGGCCACTGCACTCCCTGGCGGCGCACCTGTTGCAGGGCCCTGTAAATCAGGGTTTCCAGCTCGCGGATGTTGTTCGGGAAGTCGTAGCTCTGCAGCCGTTTGACCACCCCCTCACTGACCTGGGGTGGGTGCTGCCAACCGAGCTTGCGGCTGCGCTGACGCACGCCGTACCGCAGCCATTCGCCCAGATCCTGACGCCGCACCCGCAACGGCGGGACCCGGATCAGGGTGCAGCAGCGATCGAAGGCCGGCAAGGCCTGCTCGGCCGTGAAGAACAGCCGACCCTCAAAGGTGGTGCTGCTGGCCAGCTCCAGCAGCTTGTGCTGCAGGGGTGCAGGCGCCCGATCCAGTTGGTCGATCAATAGCGCTCCCCGTCCGAGCAGCTCCAGTAGCAACGGGCCATGGTCGTGACCGCCGAACAGCTCATGGCCATCGGGGCGCAGCAACCCCCCGTCAAAGCGCAGCATCAGCTGCTGGCGATCGGCCGAACCGAAATGGATCAGCGCCGCCAGGTTGTCCTTCTCCAGACCGGGTTCACCGCTGATCAACACAGGCCGGCGCTGGGGATCCTCCGAGGCCTGGCGCACGGCATCGCGCAGGTTGCGGGCATAGCGGCTGCTGCCGACCACGCCCCGCCGGGCGCGGCCCACCAGATGGGGGGCCAGCTGCTGAAGGTGGGCCGCGTCGTAGGCACCGTCGCGTGGTCCCTGGGCAGACACCGGCACGACCCAACTGGTCCCACTCTGCACCCGGCGGCGCTGTCAGCAAACCGCCACGAACTCTGCCGTAATTCGCTTTTGGTGGAGATACTTCGCCGCAGGTCTACTCCTGATTCCCCTCGGCTTCGCAGCACTGATGTCCCTTCTGCAGCACCACCGGCCCTGCGCCCTGTTGGCCGTTCTTGCCCTGGCATCCCTGGCCCAACCCCAGAACACCCTGGCCCAGCCGATGGACGCGTTCAACGGCATGTCGGCCGTCAACGACTACATGAATCAGCAGGAGATGGACGAGATCAGGGCTTACCGCTCGAGGAACCAGGTCACCAGCGTCAACCAGTTTTCCGATCTGCGCCCGAGCGATTGGGCCTATCAGGCGCTGAGCAACCTGGTCGAGAAGTATGGCTGCGTGGCCGGCTACCCCAATGGAACCTTCAAAGGCGGCCAGGCAATGAGCCGATTTGAAGCAGCGGCCCTGCTCAATGCCTGTCTCGACCGTGTCAGCGAGCAGACCGACACGCTCAAACGGTTGATCGATGAATTCAAGCAGGAGCTGACCGTGCTGCGCGGCCGTGTCGACGGGCTCGAAAAACGGGTGGGCGTACTGGAATCGCAGCAGTTCAGCACCACCACCAAATTCAGCGGCCAGGCGACGATGGTGGTTGGCGGGAATGGCTTTGGCGGATCCGCCGTCAATTCAGCGACAAATCAAGCCAATACTTACAATCGCTTTTCAGGAGCCGCCGGCACGCAACCCCTCTACAACGCGATCACCTTTAACTACGACCTGCAGCTCAATTTCGACACTAGTTTTACCGGCAAAGATCTGCTGCGCACCAACCTGAGAGCAGGCAATTTCTATAACACCAGCTTTGCCGGCCAACCCCACGGTCTCGGCAACAGCTCTGAGCTGGAGATTGCCTTCCAGCAACCGTCTGGAGCCAACATTGTTGGCCTCTACAAGCTCTTTTACCAACTGCCCGTCGGATCCGGCCTGACGGCCACGGTGGGAGCCCGGGTCGGCCAGGAGGACATGCTGGCCCTGTGGCCGAGCGTCTACCCGTCTGATGCGATTCTGAACATCATGACCACCAACGGGGCACCCGCGGCCTACAGCAAGAACATCGGCCCAGGGGCCGGTCTCTGGTGGCAAAACAAAAGCTGGAGCGTGAGTGCCAACTACGTGGCCTTCAACGGCATGATGGGTTCACCCACCACTGCTGCAGCCCAAACCGCAGGTCTGCCGACAGGTGGCGGTGGCATCGCCAATCGCAACTCGGGTGGGACCGGCTCTGTGCAGCTGGCCTATCAGCAGGAGCAGTGGGGTCTGGCGGCCATCTGGACCTATCTGCAGGCCGGTGGCTCATTCATTCCGGCAACAACCCCCACGGTCCACAGCAATCTCGACCACACGGCCGGAGCCTCGACCAATGCCTTCGGTCTGAGCGGTTATTGGCAACCCCTGACGAGTGGCTGGGCCCCCTCGATCAGTGCTGGCTGGGGCATCAATGGCACCAGCTATGCCCGTGCTTTGAGCGCCACCAGCGCCAACGTCACGACCAGCCAATCGTGGATGCTGGGCCTGCAGTGGACTGACGTCTTTGCCAAGGGAAATGATTTTGGGATGGCTGTCGCCCAAGCCGTCTTCGCGACAGCGCTGGCCGGCGGGACAACCCCCGATGACGGAAACTTCGCTTGGGAGTGGTGGTATAAGGCGCAAGTCAGTGACAAGATCAGTGTCACCCCTGCGCTCTTCTATCTGAGTCGACCCCTGGGCATGCGCACCCCCGTCAATGGCAGCTTCAACCAGTTCGGCGCCCTGGTGAAAACCACCTTTAAGTTCTGAGGCTCAGGAGGAGAACGGGGCTTGCAGGAGGCAGGCCCCTGTTGTCTTGATCAGGCCAACGTGACGAGACGATTCAACTGTGACCATGTTGCGTGGTGCCAGGTCGGGCAGGCTTGCGGTAGCCGCCACCGCCGCCACCGCCGCAGGCCAGTTGGACGGCCTGGGACGCGAGCTGAGGCAAAGCCGACGGATTGACAGAGCCAGAATTGACAGCGCCAGAGACGTTGGTGAACGAAGGCAAACCCGGCAAGCCGGTTGCAAGAGCCAGGAGTGTTGCCGACATTGCAATCATGCCAGGACCGTCAAAATGGAGAATGAACTTTATTCTAGGTTCAACAGCGCCTTTTGAACCTCCCGAAATCCAGGCTCATCAGCCCGTGCGCATGGCGTTGGGCAGCCTGATCAGGGGCTCCTTAAGATGGTTGGTCAACCCTTGATGCTCACAGGGCCATGGCCAGCGCTGAGAGTACCCCTTGCGACCAACGGCCTGAACGGCCCAACTCACATCCGGGCATCAGGATTGGCGAGGTTGCAGAGCGTTCCGGTGTTTCGGTGAAAACCATCCGCTTCTATTGCGATCAAGGACTGATCGAGCCGCTGACCAGGTCCGATGGAGGTTTTCGCTTGTTTGCTGAGCCTGTCATTGCAGACCTGACCATGATTCGCACGCTCAAAACGATCGGCATGCCCCTCAGTCAGATCAAAAAATTGCTGGAGGTCAGACGCTCAGGCATCTGCAACTGCGACGTCCTCAAAACAAGCCTGGCGAACAAGGTCGACACGATTGACAACTCAATTGCTGAGCTTCTGCAGATGCAACAGGAGCTCAGACGCATGCTGCAGAGCTGGCAGGATTGCGGCGGCACCAAGACGATGCAGCCCCAACCGGACGCATGACCCTGACCCTCTACGGAGGCGCACGCAGCCGCGCCTCGATGCCCCGCTGGTACATGGAAGAGAGGGGGATCCCCTACACCTGGATCCAACTGGACATGGAAGCCAAGCAGCACCGGCAGGAGGCGTTCACGGCGATCAACCCCTTTGCCAAGGTGCCGGCCCTGATCGACGACAGCATCAGGGCGCCCGGGGGTGAACCGCTGCAACTGTTTGAAAGCGGTGCGCTGCTGCTGCATCTGGCTGAGCACCACGGACAGGAGTTCAACGGCGATCCAACCGCCGCAGCCGCCCTGCGCGCGCTGGCCAGCCAATGGGTGCTGTTTGCCAACGCCACGTTGGCGGTGGCCCTGTTTGTGCCCAGCAACCGAGAACGCGAGTTCCCACGGTTAATGGGCGTGCTGGATGGCCTGCTGGAAGGTGGGCGGTCGCTGCTGGCCGGCCCCTGGGGCGATCCGGGCTGGAGTGTGGCCGACTGCGCCGTCAACGCTTACCTGGCCTACCTGCCGATCTTCTTTCCCCAGATCGACCTGAGCCCCTACCCCAACGTGCAGGCCACCATCGCCGCCACCGCTGCACGCCCGGCCTACCAGCGGGTGATGGGAACCCGGTGAGCAGGGACTTGGGGCATCAGACCACGCAGTTGCCGCTGCACTGGCAGGGGCACACGCTGCAACTGCTGGCCGACAAGGCTGCCTGGGATCCAACGTGGCGCACGCTGTTGGTCGCCGATCTCCATCTGGGAAAGGCGGAAACGTTCCAGCGTGCCGGCATTCCCTTGCCATCCGATGGTGATCGCGCAACGCTCAACGCCCTGCTGGCGCTGAGCCAGCGCTGGGCACCGGCGCAGGTGATCGTGCTGGGGGACCTGATCCACAGCCGGATCGGTCTGACCCCCGCCTTGCTGCAGACACTGGAGGCCCTGCCCCAACTGCTGGGCTGTCCGCTGCGGTTGATCGGCGGCAACCATGACCAGGGCTGCCTGCTCGGCAGCCTGAGACAGGAGCCGCCCCAAGCGCTGGGGCCCTGGTGGCTGAGCCACGAACCGGACCCCCACCCCGGCAGGCTGAACCTGTGCGGGCATCTGCACCCGGTGGCCTGCCTGGGCCGGGGCAACAACCGGGTGCGCACCCCCTGTTTCAGCCTGGACCAGCCGCAGGCCAGGCTCGCGTTGCCGTCGTTCGGTTGCTTGACGGGCGGCCACCCTGCCGCCCAGGGTGAAACCCTGTGGCTGATCGCTGACGGGGCCATCGTTGCGTGGAATCAACAGGCCGTGACGCGGCAGCGACCCCCCAGGGCCGCTTGAGCAGCTCAGCCAGGCGGCGGCCCCTGTGGCGACGCAAACGGTCTCTGACCATCGCCATACCCGTTGGGCTGCTGACCTTTCTGGTCGCGATCGCCCCACCGCTGCCGGAAGACAAGAGTCCTGCAGCCGCGGAGCTGCTGGTGCGGGGTGATGGCCAACCGTTCCGCCAGCTCGATGACGACGAGGCTTTCGCGCTGGATTTTGATCCACGCAAGGTGCGGATCGATCTGTTCGAGGGCTGGGACCAGGAGCAGCAGGCCTTTGCCGATCGCCAGGCCCTGGCCTTTGTTTCGGGCCCGATGTACGAGCGCCATGTCGATGGCGGGCGCGAGGTGACCGTGCCCCTGGGCGATCTCAAGCTGGGAGATCGCATCTGGCGGGGGCGCAACCGAACGGCAGCACGGCAGCGAGCCTTTGTGGGCATCCGGCGCGATGGGGGGGTGGAGTTCGGTTATGGGGAACTCACCAACGCCCGGGCCCAGCGGTTTGACACCTTCATCGGCGGCCTGCACAGCATCTACAACGACCTGGAGCGGCCCCCCGCCAGCTACAGGGGGGCCTACAGCATCAGCATGGGCCAACAGATCCGCTACTTCCTGCCGCGGATCCGCATGCTGATCGGCCTGCGCCCCGACGGCCGCATCGAGGTTCTCATGAGCCGCGACGGGCTCACCCTCGAACAAACCCGCGCACTGGCACGGCGCAGGGGGCTGCGGGCCGCCTACTTGCCCGATCACGCCTCCAAGAGCCGTTTCATCATTCCGGGCATCAAGGGCTTCAGCCAGGACGACGCCAACTGGATCAGCGGTGGGGCCACCAGCTTTGTGCATGTGCCTTACATGCTGCGGCTGAGCCGGCGGGACATCCCCCTGCAGGGATCGTTGCTGACCGGTCTCAGCGCCAGAGCCGCCGAAGGGCCCTGCAGCAATCCGCTCAGCTGCGGTCAGACCCTGGGCGGCCAGCTGGTCGACCGCGCCCTGGCCGGCTTCAACCGCCTGATGGAACAGGGCGTGGAACCGATCGCCCGGCTGATCTGGGCACCCCGTCCAGGGGTGGACCCCAAGATGGCGCGACGGGGATCGCCCCTGCGCGAGCCGCCGATCAGCGCCGACCCGCTGGCCCTGCGCCAGCGCCAAAGCGAAGAGCGCGGTGCTGCAGACGGCAGGGACGCCAACAGCGAGCCCCTCGACCTGCCGGCCGATCTACCACCACCGCTGGTGCTTCCTGCCGGCGCTCCGCTGCCCAATGCCGACCCTGCTGCAGGAACCGCCGAGACCCAACCGCTGCTGGCCCCACCCCAGGAGCCACCCCCGCTGGCCCAGGAGCCGGCCGGTCCCCAGGCGACAGCCATGCCCCCTGGGGCACCGCCGCCGCCGCTGCTGCCGCCGCCCTGAGGCGAGCTAGCCGGCCGCCGCCAGGGCCCGCACGACATCGCCGCGGGTCAGCACACCCACCGGCCGGCGGCCTTGGTCGAGCACAAACAGGCGTTGGGTGCTGCGTTCATGCAGCAGCTTGGCCGCAGCCGGCAGACCCAGGTCGGCACTGCAGCTGTGGGGGGTCTTGCCCATCACCTCGCCAACGGTGCTGCCCAGCACCTGGTGCACCTCCTTGTCCCAGTTGAGCGGATTGCGCAGGTAGATCACCGCGTCCAACAGCATCACGTAGGGGCCAGCATCAAAGCCGCTCTCGCGCACCATCAGGTCCTGCTCGGTCAACTCGCCCACCAGGGCGCCGTCGGCATCGACCACCGCCAGGCCGCTGACGTGGTGCGCGCTCATCAACTGCACAGCCTCCTGCAGAGGACTGGCCTGGGTGACGCTGAGCACCGGAGAGGTCATCACGGCGGAGACGGGCTGCTGCACCACGGGCAGGTCGGATCAACTGCAGGCATTCTGGGGCCGAGTGCGGCAGCCCCAGCAATGACCCCAAGGCGCATGCGTCAGCTGGCCGATGGTCTCACCGTGACCCGGGCCCTGCTGGGTCTGCCGTTGATCGTGGCCTTGTCCACGCAGCAGATGGCCCTGGCCTGGCTGCTGCTGCTGAGCGGCGCTCTGTCCGACTGGCTCGATGGGTTGCTGGCGCGCCGCGCCGGTGGGGGCAGCGTCTGGGGAGCCCGCCTCGACCCCCTGACCGACAAGATCCTGGTCAGCGCACCGCTGCTGTGGTTGGGGGCGGCCGGGCAGTTGCCCCTGTGGGCGATCTGGCTGCTGCTGGCGCGCGAACTGCTGATCAGCGGCTGGCGCGCCGGCGAAACCAGCGGCGGGCCGGCCTCCCTCGGCGGCAAGGCCAAGACTGTGCTGCAGTTCGCCAGCCTGCTGCTGCTGCTGTGGCCGCCTGGCTGGGGCGGCAGCGCCGCCACGGCCGTGTTGCACCCGCTTGGCTTCTGGCTGTTCTGGCCCTCGCTACTGCTGGCAATCAGTTCGGCCGTGGGCTACTGGCGGACCCGCTGATCAGCCGATCAACGCCGCATCAGCACTGAAATCGGGGCTGGTGGGCAAGCGCAGGGCGTAGTCGTTGGTGTAGCTGTCGGCCAGGGTGGCGGCCAGATCGAACTGGGGCTCCCAGGCCAGCTCGCGCCGCACCCGGGTGATGTCGGTCAGGAAATGGGCCATCCGCAGGGGGAAGGCCTTGCGGGCTTTCTTGTCGAGCCCGGCAGGGTCAAAGCCACGGATCTCGACCGCTGCCGGATCCTTGCCGGCGGCTATCGCCGCGGCATGCACCAGCCCCCTAAAGGTGATGCCCTGGCGGCCGCTGCAGTTGTAAATGCGGTTGGCCGCTGCATCCACGCCGATGCAGCGGGCCATGGCCGTGGCCAGGTCGTGCACATGGCCCAGCTGGGTGATCGTGCTGCCATCGCCAGGCAGCGGCACCGGACGGCCATGCACGATGCGGTCAAAGAACCAGCTCTCCACCGGGTTGTAGTTGCCCGGCCCAACGATGTAGGTGGGCCGGAAGCTGGTGAACGGAATTCCCTCGGCCCGCAGCCAGGATTCGGTGTCCAGCTTGCCGGCGTGGCGGCTGGCGGGATCGGTGGGGCTGTCCTCATCAAGAGGCCACAGCTCGCTGTCGGCATAGACACCCGCTGAGCTCACGTACACCAAGCGATGGCTGGGAGCCCCGGTATGCGCGAGCACAGCCTGGGTGTCCTCCAGGGTGCGGCCCGAGCTGTCGACGATCACATCAAAGCTGCGGCCCGCCAACGGGGCCAGGCCTTCGGCACTGCTGCGATCACCAACCAGGTGCTCGACAGCGTCAGGTGCTGGCTTGTTGCCCCGGGTGAACAGGGTCAGGGCGTGGCCCTGGGCCAGCAACTGGGCCACCAGGGGCTTGCCGACAAAACGGGTGCCGCCCATCACCAGGATGTTCATGCCGCTGCCCGGTCGACGGGCCACGAAACTGGCGGCCATTCAAACCCGCACGGGCTCTGGCAACCTGAACCCATGGAGATCATCCCCGCGATCGACCTGCTCGACGGCCAGTGCGTGCGTCTGCACCAGGGCGATTACGACCAGGTCACCCGTTTTTCGGACGACCCGGTCGCCCAGGCCCTGAGCTGGCAGGCCCAGGGGGCCCGCCGCCTGCACCTGGTGGATCTTGATGGGGCCCGCAGCGGTCAACCGGTCAACGACGCCGTCGTCAAGGCGATCACAGCGGCACTGGACATCCCCGTGCAGCTGGGCGGGGGTGTGCGCAGCGCCGAGCGCGCCCGGGAGCTGCTGGCCTGTGGGCTGGACCGGGTGATCCTGGGCACGGTGGCCCTTGAACATCCCGAACTGGTCGATCAGCTGGCCGATCAACACCCGCAGCGCATCGTCGTCGGCATCGATGCCCGCGAGGGGCGGGTGGCCACACGCGGCTGGATCAGCGAAAGCAGCACCCTGGCCACCGATCTGGCCCAACGGTTCAGCCGCACCGCGATCGCCGCGATCATCAGCACCGACATTGCCACCGACGGCACCCTGGCAGGCCCCAACCTGGAAGCGTTGCGCGCCATGGCCGAAGCCAGCAGCGTGCCGGTGATCGCCTCGGGGGGCATCGGCACACTCGAGCACCTGCTGTCGCTGCTGAGCCTGGCGCCCCTGGGGGTGGATGGGGTGATCGTCGGCCGGGCCCTCTACGACGGGCGGGTGGATCTGGCCGAGGCACTGCAGGCCGTCGGCGACGGACGCCTGCAGGACCCGCTCAGCTGCCCCTACGCGTAATCGCTTCGGGTTGGCCTATAACAGAATCACTGCTCTGTCCGGTGCATCACTTGGGCACCACCCCTTCAGGCTTAGCCCACACGCGCGTGCCCGCGAGCCAATCCCCGCTCGAGGCGGTCTACCGCCGCTGCCGCGAACTGGGCATGCGCCTGAGTCGACAACGCCGCATGGTGCTGGACCTGCTCTGGCAGGAACGCAGCCACCTCAGCGCGCGCGACATTTTCGAGAAGCTGAACAACCAGGGCCGCAACATCGGACACACATCCGTTTACCAAAATCTTGAGGCTCTGCAGTCAGCCGGCGTCATCGAATGCCTGGACCGGGCCAGTGGCAGGCTCTATGGCTACCGCAGCGATCCCCACAGCCACCTGATCTGCTCGCAGTCTGGCGAAATCCAGGACCTGGATCTGGTGTTGCCGGCCGACCTGATTGCCCAGATCGAGAGCACAACAGGCTTCCGCATCGAGAGCTATTCCGTGCTGATGTCGGGACGCCGTGATCCCGATCCATCAACGCTGGGCCCGCACAGCTGAAACGCTGGCCAACGGCCGTTCTGCCGTTACCGTGTGGCCACGTTTTGTGAACCGCCAGTGGGTCAGCGGATCCTGTTGTTGGCGGAGCCGTTACTGGCCGAAGGGTTGGTGCGCCTGCTGGAACAGTCGCCCCAGACTTACACGGTGGGCAACCGACCCGAGACCCTGGATGGCCCCCCCCAGCTGGTGCTCTGGTGCGTGGACGCCAGCATCGAGCCCGAGGCCCTTTGGCGCGAAGCCCATCACCTGCACGACACCTGGCAACCGGCGCCGCTGCTGATCACCCTGCCCGCAGCAGGGCCCTGGCCCCAGGCCCTGTTGCTGTCCCTCCCTGCCGAAGGGCTGCTGCAAGCACCCTCGGCTGACGGGCTGCTGGAGGCACTGGGTACGGTGCTGGCCGGGGGCCGCGAGGTGCAACTGGTCGGCGGCCCCCAGCCTGACGCAGGCGCAGCCGCACCAGGCCCCGCCCTGGGGCTGGGCCAATGGCTGCTGATCAGCGGCTTGCAACAGATCGAACAGGATCTGGCACTGTGCGACCAGATGCTCCAGGCCGGCCCCACCCATCCGGTGATGCTGCTGATGCTGCAGGGGCGCCGGCGTGAGTTGTGGGCCGCACGCTCGCTGCTGCACCTGCTGTGGGGTCCCCTGAGCCTGGCCTGGGGACCCATGCCGGCCCCATCCCAGTCGCTGCCCCGGGCACCGTTGAATGGATCCAAACCCCAGCAGCCCAGGAACTCTGCCCCCACGGTGATCAGCCTGGGCCAGCGAACTGCCGACGGCACCTGGGACGCGATCTGTGGACGCCTGCGCCAGCGCATCGGCGAGGAGCTGAGCAACCGCAGCGGCCAACTGCTGGCGCTCGAGGGGCTGCAGCCCCAACGGCGCAGCGATCTGCTGCTGGCCCTGTTGGAGCATCTGACCCTGTTGCGCCAACAATTGCGGCAGGATCACGAACCCAGCGGTCAGCTGCGTGAGCGGTGGTTTGCCCTGCAGGACGACCTACGGCGTCAGGCCCTGCGCCACATGGCCAGCCCCTATGTACAACTGCCCCAGGAGGGGAGCCTTCGGCCGGTGGCCGAAACCTTGGTGGACCGCTGCGACCTGAACGGCAGCGATCCCGAACTGCCCGACCCCCAGGCCATGCTGGCCGCCCTGGTGTTGGACCAACCCCTGCTGGTGGATGGACAGCTGCTGGCCCCCGACGCTCCCCTGGCCCTCTTGCACCTCGAGCAGTTGGTGGCCAACTGGCTGGTGCGTTCTGCCGAACAGCTGAGCGCCCAGGTGCTGACGTGCTGTGCAGCCTGGCCTGAGCTGCGCCGCTATCTGCTGGTCCCCGAGCTGCTGTCGACCCGAAACCTCGAGCGTCTGCGCAATCAGCTCAATGCCCAGCAACGCTGGACCAACTGGCTGGAACGGCCGGTGGCGGTTTATGAAAGCCGGCGCCCGTTGCTGAGCATCGATGCTGGCGCCATCACCCTGCGTCAGCAAACGGAACCCAGGGACCAGGAGCTGCGCCAGCTGACCTGGTCCCAGCAACTGGTGACCCTGGCGCTCGAGACCCGCGATGCCCTGGCCCCCCAGCTGCACAGCCTGATCCAGGGCATCGGCCGCGTGGTGGTGGTCCTGCTCACCGAGGTGGTCGGCCGGGCGATCGGCCTCGTCGGCAAGGGCATCGTTCAAGGCATGGGCCGCAGCCTCAGGGGGTCACAATGAGCCCAACTGCAATGCGCCTGTGTTGGTCTGCTGGCTGCGCCGATGTCTAACAGCCCTGTGTCTGCTGCTGCTGCTACTGCTGCCGCTGCCCCGATTCGGGCTTGAACCGCTGCAGGTCCAGGCGGCACTGAACACCAACAGCTACGACGGCAACATCTATGCCCTCTATGCCGGCAACGGCTCACTGGTGCCGCCGCGCAGCAGCCTCGAACAGGCCCTGGAGGCCAGCCGTCCCGTGGTGATCGTCTATTACCTGGACGATGCTGCGGCCAGCAAGCGCTACGCCGCGGTGGTATCGGAACTGCAACGGCTGTGGGGCAATGCCGTCGAGCTGATGCCACTGACCACCGATCCGCTGCAGAACCGTGCCGACGGCGGCCCCACAGACCCAGCCCATTACTGGAGCGGGGTGGTGCCCCAGGTGGTGGTGCTGGATGGAAGCGGCACTGTGCGGCTCAGTGCCACAGGCCAGGTCGAGCTGAGCAAGATCAATGCCGCCATCAGCGCCGCCACAGGGTTGCCACTGCCCCAAGGCGACGGCCAGGAGACAACGATGAGCTTCAACGAACTCAACAGCGAGGTGGTCTCCCGATGAGTCGGACCGGCACCCGGCTGGAACGCGACAGCATGGGCCCCATCGCCGTGCCGGCCGAGCACTACTGGGGCGCCCAGACCCAGCGATCGATCCATTTCTTTCCGTTCGGGCAGCTGATGCCGCTGCCACTGATCCATGCCTTCGGCGCGCTCAAGGCGGCCTGCGCAGAGGTGAACCAGCGCATGGGGCGGCTCGATGGCGAGCGCTGCGCCGCCATCGTGGCCGCGGCCGAAGAGGTGGCCAGTGGACAGCTCGATCGGGAGTTCCCGCTGAAGATCTGGCAGACCGGTTCAGGCACCCAGACCAACATGAACGCCAACGAGGTGATCGCCAACAGGGCCATCGAAATCCTCGGTGGTGCGCTGGGGAGCAAGGATCCGATCCATCCCAACGATCACGTCAACCTGAGCCAGTCGAGCAATGACACCTTTCCCACAGCGCTGCATGTGGCCGTCGCCCTCGACCTGCAGCAAACCCTGATTCCGGCAGCCGAGGCTTTGGCCAAGGCATTGGCCGAGAAGGCCGCAGGCTTTGCCGGCATCGTCAAGATCGGCCGCACCCACCTACAAGATGCCGTGCCGCTGACCCTCGGGCAGGAGTTCAGTGGCTATGCAGCCCAACTTGAGCTGGCCCTCGACAGCCTCAGGGCGTGCCAGCCCCAGGTGCTGCAGCTGGCGATCGGCGGTACGGCGGTGGGCACCGGACTGAACGCGCCACTGGGGTTTGGTGACGCCGTGGCCGCGCGTCTCAGTGAACGGCTTGGGCTGCCATTCAGCAGTGCCACCAACCGCTTTGCCGCCCTGGCGGGCCATGAAGCCCTGGCCTCGCTGCATGGAGCCCTCACGGTCCTGGCGGGTTCGCTGTTCAAGATCGCCAACGACATCCGTTGGCTGGCCAGCGGCCCCCGCTGTGGTCTCGGCGAGCTGGTGCTGCCCGAGAACGAACCGGGCTCATCGATCATGCCGGGCAAAGTGAACCCAACCCAGGCCGAAAGCCTGACGATGGTGGCCCTGCAGGTCATGGGCAACAACACCGCAGTGCAGATGGCCGCCAGCCAGGGCAACTTTGAACTCAACGTGTTCAAACCCCTGATCGCCGCCAACGTGCTCGAAAGCATCGAACTGCTGTCCGGCGCCTGCGACAGCTTTCGTGAGCACTGCATCGCCGGTCTGCACGCCGATGAACAGCGCATCCAACGGCTGCTCAACGACAGCCTGATGCTGGTGACGGCCCTGACCCCGGCCATCGGCTACGACCGGGCCAGCGCGATCGCCAAACATGCCCACAGCCATGGGCTAAACCTGCGCGAGGCAGCCCTGGCACTGGGTGAGATCAGCGCCGAGGACTTTGACCGGTTGATCCAGCCGCAGGCGATGGTCAGCGCACGGCCGGACTGAGGTGCTCGTACAGGCCTGCCAGCAGCGTTGCCAGTTCAGGCGGCAAGGCCCCCCGAGGCGCCGACTCGGCAGCCAGCACCACCATCACGCAGGCATCGACCAGCAGGGAGGCTTCGCGTCCCGTCAGGCGAATCAGGTGCTCGTCGTTGCAATGGGTGATCTGCACGGTTCCTGCTCGGCCTTAACCGGACCTTGGCACTGCTGTCTGCCCTGGTGGCAGAGCCACCGTTTGATTTCGGATTTGTAACCCCTGTTACACAACTCAGGGCCAACGGCAGGCCAGACAACAAAAAGCCCGGGCCAATGCCCGGGCTTTGCACTGCCGTTCAACGGCAGCGTGTGATCAGCGGATCACTCTTCTTCGCCACCGGCGGGGATCAGCTTGATCTGCTTGCGGCCGAGCTTGATCTCAAATTCATCACCGGGCTTGAGGTCGAGCAGCGCGGTGTAGGCCTTGCCGATCAACAGGTTGCCGTTGCCCTGGACCGTAGCGACATAGCTGAGGGTGCGGCCGCCTTTGCCGCGACCTTTGCCGCCACCATCACCAAGGCTCAGACCCTTGGCTTCGAGCAGAGCTTCATAGAAAGCCGTGAAATTGAGACGCTCGGCACCATCCTTCTTGGTGCTGACGTAGCCGCAGCTGCGCACCAGTTCTGACTTGGAGACATCGCCGAGTTCCTTGACCTTGGCGAGGAGTTCACTACCCGTGAGCATGGAGAATTGGATGGGGGTATTCAGAAGATAACGGATCACCGTCAGGGTGGGAAGGGCAACGGACAGAAATCCGGCACGCTTGTTTACTCCAGCAGCTTCGCCGCAAGCTCTGCGAGCGGCGTACGTTCACAGCGGCAGAGGGACACATGTCCTGCCCGTTTCTGCCTCTTGAAGCGCTCGACAAGCCAGGTGAGACCCTTGCTCTCAGCATCGCCATCGGGATTGTCGATCTGGTAGGGATCCCCGGCGAACACGCTCTTGGTTCCATCGCCCACTCAGGTGACGATCGTCCTGACTTAGGTGGGTCAGATTCTGGGACTCGTCGACGCTCAAGGACGTTCTGGGGCTGGAGCGACCGCGGATGTGGCTGATCACCTTGGGCGCAAGCAGGCCCCTTCCCATGCGATCGGCCCGACTGCCGCAAGGCGCGCGCTGCGCTGCATCAGCGGCACCGCTGGATCGAGCAAAAGAGCAAGGTTGGACGCAGATCCATCGTCGATGGCCAGACCATTGAGAGGCCTGAGACGATCCATCGGGGTGGGCCGCAGCCACAGCTCGCGCCCCCCTGGTACAGATCAGCGGCAAACCATCACATGACATCACATCACGTCGTGTCGCGCCCATCCGTCTTGCCGATC
>CAZJIF010000019.1:17785-25179 GCA_964546045.1 uncultured Klebsiella sp.
ATCTGTCTTGCGCGTCTGTCTTGCAATTCCGTCCTGAAGCGGCTGGGTTGAAGTCAGGTTCAGTGCGCCCATTACGCTCCGCCTGATCGCGCCTGTTGAATCCGTTCCCGTCGTGCCCTTGTCACCCCCCTGGCTGATCGTTCCGATCGCCCTGCTGCTGTATGGCCTGACGCTGCTGGTCCTGGAGCTGCGCCACCGGCTCAGGCCCGCTTCACCCCTGCAGTTGGCCCCCGGTCGTTTTGTTGTCAGTTCGCAGGCGCAAGGTTTGGTGGTCGAGGGAACGATCACGATCCGCAACCCCCATCGGCGCATGGAGGTGTTCGTTCCAGAACTCGGGATCGCCACCACCCTGCTGGGCCAGGCCGACCTGGAGGGCGTGACGGTGCGCAGCCGCATCACCGCCCTTCACCCTGATGCTGAAGCAAGGGCTGACGGCTACTGGGCGGCCTACATCGTCAAAGGCCGCAAAAGCACCCAGGCCAGAATCCAGGTGACGATCGAAACCGGGCAGCGGGACCCCCTGGCGCTGCTCGACACCCTCTGGCTCGAACTCAACTGGGTCAATTACGGCCCCTTTGGACGGCTGCAGCGACGCGACGGTTTCCTGGTTGCGCTGAGCAGTCCGACCGCCGCGGGCATGACCCAACCGGATTGGCGTGCCGGCGAGAGCTGCCGGGTGCTGCCCCTAAAGACCCATCTGCTGGGGGTCCTGGACGATCCCCTGCAGGTGCTGCAGGACTACGGCGGCCAGCACCTGCAACCGGGTGATGTGCTCACCATCGGCGAAACCCCACTGGCGGTGATGCAGGGGCGTTATCACCACCCATCCACAGTTCACCCCTCGGCGCTGGCGCGCTTGCTCTGCCGGGTCTTTCACCCCACCAGCTCGCTGGCAACGGCCTGTGGCCTGCAAAGCCTGATCGATCTCGTTGGCCCGGCCCGGGTCCTCAATGCCTGGCTGGTGGGAACCCTGCTCAAGACGCTTGGATTCAAGGGATGGTTCTACCGCCTGGCAGGCGAGCAGGCCCGCTTGATCGACGATGTGACCGGCACCACGCCTCCCTACGACCAGACGATCGTGCTGGGCCCCATCGCTCCGCAAAGCTTCTGTGAGCAGGCGGCAGCAGCCCTGGGGGTCGGGGTCGCGGTGGTCGATGTCAACGACCTGGGCCGGGTCAAGGTGCTGGCAGCCAGCAGGGGTTGCGATCCCAACCTGCTGCAACGGGCCTTGCGTCCCAATCCGGCCGGCAACGCCGACGAACGCACCCCACTGGTGCTCGTCAGGCCCGCCTGAGGGTCGCCCCGCCGCAACACCAATAGAGTGACCTGGGACTCCAGGCCTCAGGTTGCACGCACCGAACCGACCGCACTGGCGTATCGAACCGCTGGCCGGGTGGCACCTGCCCCTGCTGCGGGATCCGGCCTTTCTGCCCTTGCAGGCCCCGCTGCAACGGGCCGCCCTGCTGGCCATGCCAGCGCGGCTGATGGCCTGGCTTCGGGGCAATCGCAGCCTGCCGCCGCAGGTGCTGGTGGCCTTTGCTGAACACAGCCAGACGGCCGTTGGGCTGGTGATGAGCCGGGCGCTCAACCGCAGCGGCAGCTGCTGGCAGGTCCAGCACCTGCGCACGACCCGCGCCGATGTGCGCCATGCCCTCAGTTGCGATCTGCTCAAGATGGCGATCGCCCGGGTCAACGCCAGCAGCTGGGTGGCATCAGCCGGCTGTGATGATCGGGTGCGCCTGGCCGTGCTGCGTGAGCTCGGCTTTCAACCGCTGCGCCAGGATCAGCTCTGGAGCTGGGTGCCTTCCCCTGGTGCGACGGTTGCCCTTGACCCGCCCGTCAACGACCTGCAGCTGCGGCCGCTCAACCGGCGCACTGCTGCACAGCTCTGGCACCTGGAACAGACCGTCTGCCCGGCCCAGCTGCGCCAGGTGCTCGACCGCCGGGTGGAAGACCTGCTGGACCAAAGCCAGGGTCAGGGCTGGCTGCTGATCGATCCGAGCCGCGGCATCGCTGTGGCGGGGGTGCGTTGGATCGGCGAACACCCAGGCGGCGGGCACGATCTGGAGCTGAGCGTCCATCCCGGCTGGGAACACCTCTACGGACCGTGGTCGGCCCATCTGCTGCAGCAGATGGTTCAGGCCGTCGGTGCCGACCAACCGCTGTGGCTTCGCAGTGACCCGTATGACACCAACCGGCAGCACTGGTTGCGGGCGATCGAGGCCCAGCCCCGATCCGACCGGGTGCTGATGGCCCGCAGCGTCTGGCGTCGGCAGGCTCTACCCGGCGCGCGCAACCGGACATCCCGCGGGATCGAGGCCGTGCTGGCCCAGCTGCAGCCCGGTCGCCGGCCTGTGCCGACCCCCCTTGTGCCTCGCTGAGATGGGATCGGCACGCCGGGCTCCTGATCCCCGCGCCGCCCTGGCGGTGGACGTGGGCCGCCGCCGCATCGGCCTGGCGGGTTGCGACCCCCTGGGGATCTGCGTGACCCCGCTGCCCCCCTTGCAGCGCAGCCGTTTCGACGCCGATCTGGCCCAGCTCAAGCCCCTGATCGCTAGCCGCGGCGTGCAGGCCCTTGTGATCGGCCTGCCCCTCGATCAACAGGGCCTCCCCACCGACCAGGCCGTCCATTGCCGCCGCTATGGCGAACGGCTGGCCAGAGCTCTGCAGCTGCCGCTGGCCTGGGTCAACGAACACACCAGCTCATGGGCGGCAGCCGAACGCCACGGACTGCATGGAGATCGCAGCGGTGCCCTCGACAGCGCCGCTGCCGCGGTGCTGCTGGAGCAGTGGCTGCAGGAGGGCCCCGAACCCCAGCCGGTGCGAGCGCAGACCATTGACCCTGGCCAGGGGCCGGTCGCTGCATCATCCTGAGTGCAGACCCACAAGATTCCATGAGCACCCCAGGCGCGGCCCAGGCTGGCCCCGGCGACAGTTCCTCTGATGTGCCGACCGTGCTCGTGCGTGACAAGCACGGTCGGCAACTGCTCTGTTTTCTTGAGCAGCTGATTCCTCTTGACGGCCACGACTACGCCCTGCTGACCCCCGTCGACACCCCGGTCTGCCTGTTTCGTCTGGACGACGATGCCGATCCTGAGCCGATTGACACCGTCGACGCCAGTGAGCCGATCCTGTCTGTGGCCGATGTGGTGCTACAGGAGCACGACCTGACCCTGGTGCGCTCGGCCGTCACCCTGACGGTCAGCGGCGAGCTCGACGAGCCGGAACCGGAAGACCTTGACGACGAGGACGACGCCGACGACGACACCGAGACCTACGAGTTGCTGGTCAGCTTTCTGGTGGATGATCAGGATTACGGCCTGTACATCCCCCTCGACCCCTTCTTTGTGGTGGCCCGCATGGAAGGTGGTGCGGCCGTTCTCGTGGAAGGCGAGGAATTCGAACGGGTGCAGCCCCGGATCGAGGCCGAACTGGACGACCGCGAGGGAAGCCTCTGATGGTCAGGCAGCTGCTGCGCCCGGACTGGTTGCTGGACACCACGCTGGCCGAACTGCCCCTGCAGCAGCTGCTCGAACGACCGATCCGCGCCCTGGTTCTGGATGTCGACCGCACCCTGCTGCCCAGACGGCGGGCCGATCTGCCCGAACCGGCGCGGCGCTGGCTGCTGGCTGCCCGTGAGCAGCTGCCGATCCACCTGCTCAGCAACAACCCCTCGCGCCAACGCATCGGGGCGGTGGCCAGGGAGCTGGATCTGCCCTTCACCACTGCCGCCGGCAAACCGAGGCGCAGCGCCCTCAGGCGTGTGCTGCAACAACTGAACCTGCCTGCTGGGCAGGTGGCCCTGGTCGGCGACCGCCTGTTCACCGACGTGATCGCCGGCAACCGGCTGGGGCTGTTCACCGTGCTGGTTCGACCGATCGACCCCGAGGGACGCCCCTGCCGCCAAGACCGGCTGCAGCGGCTCGAACTGCGCCTGGCCCGGTGGGTGGGCACCGCCCTCGGTTGAGCGCCATGGAGGGGACGCCGATGCGCCGGGTCGTGAAGCTGGGCACAAGCCTGTTGCGGGGGAGCAGCGCGCGATCGACGGCGGCCGTGATCACCGACCTGGCCACCGCCATCGCCCGTGCCCAGCGGCGCGGCGAGCGACTCGCCCTGGTCACCAGCGGTGCGGTCGGACTGGGCTGCCACGCCCTGGGGCTGGAACGGCGCCCGACTGCCATGGAGGCGATCCAGGCTGCCGCGGCGATCGGCCAGGGCCAGTTGATGGCCCTGTACCAGGACGCTTTTGGCCTGCGGGATCTGCGGGTGGCCCAGGTGTTGCTGACCCGTGGCGACCTGGCCTCAAGGCGCCGCTACCAGAACGCCTGCAACACACTCGAGCAGCTGCTGGCATGGGGTGTCGTACCGGTGATCAACGAAAACGACACCCTGGCCACCGACGAACTGCGCTTTGGCGACAACGACACCCTGTCGGCCCTGGTGGCCGTGGCGGTGGCAGCCGATGAGCTGATCCTGCTGACCGATGTCGACCGGCTGTATTCCGGGGATCCCCGCCATGACCCCGAGGCCCGCCCGATCGCCGAGGTGCGTGACCTGGCAGAGCTCAATCGCCTGGCCGGTGTGGCCGGCGCGGGCGGGCAATGGGGCACCGGCGGCATGACCACCAAGCTGGCGGCTGCCCGGATCGCCACCGCCAGCGGCATCCGCGTGCGCCTGGCAGACGGTCGCGACCCGGCCGTGCTCGAGACCCTGCTGTCTCCCGAGAACGGCAACAGCATCCTGCCGGGAACGGTGTTTCAGCCGGCTGCCACGCCCCTCCCCAGCCGCAAGGGTTGGCTCGCCCATGCCCTCGTGCCCCGCGGCAGCCTGCGGGTTGACGCCGGCGCCGAACAGGCCCTGTGCCAGCGCGGAGCCTCGCTGCTGGCCGTGGGGATCAGTGCGATCGAAGGTCAGTTTGCCCGCCACGATGCCGTGCGCCTGCTGGCCGCCGATGGCCGCGAGCTGGGGCAGGGGATCAGCCGGCTGGGCAGCGACGAACTGCGGCCGTTGTTGGGGCAGAGCGGGGTTGCGGTGGTGCACCGCGATGAACTGGTGCTGGCGCCCCCCTAGGGGCGCCCCTACGATCGGCCAAGACAGCTCTGGGGCATGCGTTTCAGCACACTGCTCAGCCACCTCAGCGGGGTGACTGAGACCACCCCCAGACACCTGGCCAACGACCCTGATCTGCAGGGGGCCCACGCCCTGGATCAGGCCATGACGGGACAGCTGAGCTTTCTCGAACCCGGCAACGCCCTGGCCGCTGCCCTGGCCGCCACAGGTGCCAGTGCGGTGCTGATCCCGGCCAAAGGCGACGAGGCCCTGCTGTTGCAGCAACAGGCCAGCGCGCGGGGCCTGGCCTGGGTGGCCCTGGCCGATCCACGCCTGGGCTTTGCCGAGGCGCTCGATGCCCTGTACCCGCGACCTGCCAAGCCTGCAGGGATCCATCCCAGCGCGGTGGTCGACCCGGGTGCCCAGCTGGACGCCTCGGTGCACATCGGCCCCCACGTTGTGATCGGAACCGCGGTGCAGGTGGGTGCCGGCTGCACGATCCATGCCAACGCCACGCTGTACGACGACGTGGTGCTGCAAGAGGGCTGCGAAATTCACAGCGGTGCGGTGCTGCACCCGGGCTCGCGCCTGGGACGCGGCTGTGTGGTGCATTCCAATGCGGTGGTCGGCAGCGAAGGCTTTGGTTTCGTTCCCACCGCCAGCGGCTGGCGCAAAATGCCCCAGACCGGACAGGTGATCCTCGAGGACGGTGTCGAGGTGGGCTGCGGCAGCACCATCGACCGCCCTTCGGTCGGCCAGACCCGCATCGGCGCCGGCACCAAGATCGACAACCTGGTGCACGTCGGCCACGGCGTGGTCACAGGCCAGGGCTGCGCCCTGGCGGCCCAGGTGGGCATCGCCGGTGGGGCGCGCCTGGGCCATGGCGTGATCCTCGCGGGCCAGGTGGGGCTGGCCAACAAGGCGGTGATGGGCGATCGCGCCATCGCCTCGTCCAAATCGGGGGTCCATGGCGAGGTGGCCGCCGGCGAGGTGGTCAGCGGCTACCCAGCGATCCCCAACCGGCTGTGGCTGCGCTGCTCAGCGGCCTTCAACAAACTGCCGGAGCTGGCCAAGGCGGTCCGCAGCCTCGAGAAGCAACGGCAGTCCGACCCGTAGCCTCACGCTGGCCCCTGTTCAGCTCTGTCGCGATGACCACCAGCCATCGGATCACCCTGCTCGCCGGAGACGGCATCGGGCCCGAGATCACCGCCGTGGCGCGCCAGTTGCTGGATGCGGTCAGCCGCCGCCATGGCTTTGCCCTGAACTACGACGAGCAGCCCATGGGGGGCGCCGCCATCGAGGCCACGGGCGAACCCCTGCCGGCCAGCACCCTCGACGCGTGCCGCGCCAGCGAGGCTGTGCTGCTGGCAGCGATTGGCTCACCCCAGTACGACACGCTGCCGCGGGAGCAACGCCCCGAAACCGGCTTGCTCGGTCTGCGTGCTGGCCTGGGGTTGTTCGCCAACCTGCGCCCGGTCAAGATCGTGCCCGCCCTGGCGGCGGCCAGCAGCCTCAAACCCGAGGTGATCGAGGGGGTCGACCTGATGGTGGTGCGCGAGCTCACCGGCGGCATCTACTTCGGCACACCCAAGGGGCGCATCAGGACCGAAGCCGGCGAACGGGGCTTCAACACGATGGTCTATAGCGATCAGGAGGTCGATCGCATTGCCCGGGTGGGGTTTGACCTGGCCCGTGCCCGCCGCGGCCAGCTGTGCTCCGTGGACAAGGCCAACGTGCTGGATGTCAGTCAGCTGTGGCGCGAACGGGTTGAAGCGATCCACGCCGAGGCCTTTAGCGATGTGAGCCTGAGCCACATGTATGTCGACAACGCCGCCATGCAGCTGGTGCGCGCCCCCAGGCAGTTCGACGTGCTGCTGACCGGCAACCTGTTCGGCGACATCCTCAGCGATGAGGCGGCGATGCTGACCGGCTCGATCGGCATGCTGCCCTCGGCCTCGCTGGGCGAGCAGGGCCCTGGGCTGTTTGAGCCGATCCACGGTTCAGCCCCCGACATCGCCGGCCAGGACAAGGCCAATCCGATGGCGATGGTGCTGAGCGCCGCCATGTTGCTGCGCATCGGCCTCAACCAGGAGGCCGCCGCCGCCGATCTTGAGCGGGCGGTTGATCAGGTGCTGGCCGCGGGATACCGCACCGGTGATCTGATGCAGGCCGGCTGCACCCAGCTGGGCTGCCGGGCCATGGGCGATCAGCTGCAGGCAGCTCTCGAAAGCTGAAGCGCTGGGGGAACGCGACCGGCGACCTGCCAAACTCGCCCTCAGTTCGTTGCTCCCTGCGCATGTCGAAGCGTCATCCGATCGTGTCTGTCACCGGTTCCTCCGGCGCCG
>CAZJIF010000020.1:0-24680 GCA_964546045.1 uncultured Klebsiella sp.
GCTGCGCTCGTAGGCGTGCCAGATCGGCAGCACGCTCAGCACCCGATCACCGGGGGTGGGGTTGACGGCCACCCCCAGGGTGCGCAACTGGTGCAGCAGGTTGGCGTGGCTCAGGGGCACCCCCTTGGGCTCGCCGGTGGTGCCCGAGGTGTAGAGAATCGTGGCCAGGTCGGCCCCAGCGTCGGGTGGGGGCGGCACCTGCCCTGCAGCGCCGCGGGCCAGCAGCTCCTCCCAGCTGCAGAGCACCCGTGGGCCACCTGCCGCCGCTGGCACAAGCGCGCCCAGCTCCCCCTGCAGCACCACCACGAACTGCAGGCGCTGGAGCTGCTCGGCGGGGAGTTCGAGCCGTTGCAGCAGGGCAGCCGATTCGACCACCAGGCCGATGGCGCCGCAGTCGCCCAGGATGTAGCGCAGCTCCTCGGGCGGAGCGCTGCTGCCGCGCACCGCATCGGCGGCGCCACAGCGCATGATCCCCTGGTCGGCCAGCAGCCAACGGGGACCGTTTTCGGCAAACAGCGCGACAACGGTTCCGGGGCCGACGCCCAGGCCGGCAAAGCCCGCGGCGGCGCTGTCGATGCGCTGGCTGAGTGTGCGGTAGCTCAGGGTTTCGGGTGGATTGGCATGGGGCGCCTCCAGCGCCGTCGCCTCCCCGTAGCGCGCGGCCAGTTCGGTCCACAGGCCGTCAATGCGAGCCAGATGACTCCAATCGCTGCGCGCAGCGAGCGCCTGCTGGTCCTGGGGGCTGCCGCTCCAGTGGATCTCGGCGCTGCTGGTCAGCCGAACCATCGCAGAATGCCCTGCAACAAAGAGCCCGAAGTCTGGCGCTTTTTTGCAGCAGATCAGGCAGGCCTGAGCCGCAGGCCGAAGCGCACGGCCACGGCCTGAAGCAACAGGGGCCTGACCGCAGCACAGCTGAGGCCTGGGATCCAATCGACCAGGCGCCCCACCGGCCGGTCGGCAATGCCGCAGGGCACGATCGCGGCAAACCCAGCCAGATCGCAGTCGACGTTGAGCGCCACGCCGTGCTGGCTGATCCAACGGCGCGCCCCCACCCCGATCGCGGCCACTTTGCGCCCTTCGAGCCAGACGCCTGTCTGGCCGCTGCTGCGCTCGCCGGCCAGGCCGAGGGCAGCGAGCACGTCGAGCACCACCTGCTCAAGGCTGCGCAGGTAGTGATGCAGATCGGCACCATGGTGCTGCAGGTTCAGCACCGGGTAGAGCACCAGCTGGCCAGGGCAGTGATGGGTCACCTCACCGCCGCGATCGATGCGAAACAACGGGTGTGGCGGATGGGCGGGGTCGAAGCGCAGAAACGCCGGATCGCCGCCGCGGCCCAGGGTGTAGCAGGGCTGATGCTCGAGCAGCAGCACGGCTGCAGGGCCCCCGGGATCGGCGAGCAGACGCTGCTGCTGCTGCCGCTGCTGCTGCCAGGCCTGTTCGAACGCCACCGGCCCCAGCGATTCAAGAAGGATTGCGTCGCTGCTGGACCTGCCCATCAACCCTTCCTAGCGTTGGTCAGTCCCGAGCTCAGGAGGGCACGAGGATCCATGAAACTGCTCATCCACGGTCGCAATCTTGAGGTGACTCCGGCCATCCGGGAGTACACCGAAACCAAGCTCACCCGTGCCATCAACCACTTCGAAGGGTTGGTCAAAGAGGCCGATGTGCATCTGTCGGTAGCCCGCAACCCACGGGTGCCCCAGCAGACCGCCGAGGTCACGATGTTTGCCAACGGCACCGTGATCCGGGCCCAGGAGCGCTCTGACAACCTCTACGCCAGCATCGACCTGGTGGCCAGCAAGCTGACCCGCCAGCTCAACCGCTTCAGGGAGCGCCTGCATGAGCGGAACCACGGACCCGTGCACCGTTCCGCACGCGACGAGGAAACCGGCGCCGCCACCCTGCCCCCACCGGGCGGAACCCTGACCGACGGCAAGGAGGCCGCCACCCCCAGCCGGGGGGTGCGGCGCAAGTATTTCGCCATGGCGCCGATGAGCGTCGAGGACGCCCTGCAGCAGCTCGATGTGATCGACCACGATTTCTTCGTGTTCCGCGACAGCGACAGCGGCCAGATCCAGGTGGCCTACCGGCGCAACCATGGCGGCTATGGCGTAATCCAGTCTAAGGACTGATTCACGACACCTCCAGGAGCCTCCCCTTGAACGCTGAGCGGCCCGATCTGGCTCCGTTGATCGACCACGCCCAGCTGGATCCCCTGGCTGGGCGCGAAGCGATCGAACGCTGCTGCGAGGAGGCCCGCCACTTCGGCTTTGCCGGGGTGTGCGTGGCCTCCCGCTGGGTGGCCCATGCCCGCGAGCGGCTGCCCCGCACCAGTGGCGGCGTCCAACCCAGACTGGTGTCGGTGATTGGCTTTCCGTTTGGTGCGGTGCCACCCGAGATCAAGCATGCCGAGGCCCAGCAGGCTGCCGAGCAGGGGGCCGACGAACTGGATGTGGTGCCCGACTTCGGGGCGCTCACCGATGGCGACAGCTCGGCACTGCTCGCCGATCTGGCCGCCATCGCCGAGCTCGATGTGCCCTTCAAGGTGATTGTCGAAGCCGGCAAACTCACACCCGAGGCCCTCGAGCTGCTGGTGGAGGTGAGCATCGACGCCGGCGCCGGCTTTCTCAAAACCGGTTCCGGGTTTGGTCCTGCAGCCACCACGGCCCAGGTGCAGACCCTGCGCCAGCTGGCCCGCGGCCGGGCTGCGATCAAGGCCTCCGGCGGGATCGCCACCCTCGAGTCAGCCATCGAGCTGGTGAACGCCGGTGCCTCCCGCCTGGGCACCAGCCGGGGAGTTGCCTTGATGGAGGCCCTCAGGGCAGGTGCCTGATCAGACCGTCGAAGGGCTGGTGCTCAGCAGCCAGGCCCTGGGGGAGCAGGACCGATTGCTCGTGACTTTGACCGCCGACCAGGGGCTGCTGCGGCTGGCGGCGCCAGGAGCCCGGCGGCCCCGCAGCAGCCTGGCCGCGGCCGTGCCCCTGGCCCACCTGAGGCTGCAGATCGGGGGTGGACGCGGCCTGCGGCGCATCCGACAGCTGCAGGTGCTGCATCACTACGGCGCCCTGGGTGCTCGGCTGGAGACCCTGGCCGCCGGCCAGGCCCTGTGTGAGCTGGCCCTGGCCCTGGTCGGCGACGACGATCCTGCCGAGGCCCAGCTGGCCCACCTGCTGCTGCAGCTGGGACGGCTGGAACAGCTGGTCGCAGACCGCGGCCCAGCCCTCGAGGCGCTGGCTGTGCTGGTGCAGGGGGCACTGCAGCAGCTGGCCCTGGGTGGCTATGCCCTGCCGCTGCAGACCTGCGCCCGCAGCGGCAGCCCGCTTGACCCGCCGATCGGCGACTGGGGCTGGCGCTGCAGCCTGCTCAGTGCCGAAGGCCTGGTGATCGGCGCCGTGATCGGCGCACCCGTGCAGCTCAATCCGTCGGAGCTGGCCCTGCTGCAGCGCCTGCCCCGGCCCCATCTGCCGCGCCGCCGCGATGGGGAGCTGCTGGGACCAGAGCCGGTGTGGCTCAACCTGCTGCGGCTGCTGGAGTGCTGGTGCCGCGAACATCTGAACCGACCGATCCGGTCCCTGGGCCTGCTGCGCAGCTGCTACGGCAACATGGCGATCCAGCCTCCGGATCCGGCTTGAGCAGCGCTGCCAACCCCAACGGACTGCTGGCCGTGCTGAAGCTGCAGGGCTTCAGGCAGTTGTGGATCGGCCAGATCTTTTCGCAACTGGCGGACAAGTTCTACATCGTGCTGATGGTGTTTCTCATCGCCCAGGTCTGGGTGAGTGACACGCCAGCCAGCAACCCCGCCCTGGCTGAAGCGGCGGCGGCCATGCGGCTCGACCTGGAAAGCCGGGCCCAGGTGATCACCCTGCTGGCCACAGGCATTTACGTGGCCAACACCATTCCGGCGGTGCTGCTGGGAACGGTCGCCGGTGTCTGGGCCGACCGCTGGCCAAAACGCACGATGATGGTGGCCTCCAACGGCCTGCGGGCCGTGCTGGTGCTGCTGGCGCCCCTGTGTCTGCTGCCTGGGCCCAGCTGGCTGGGGCTGAGCTGGGGCTACTGGGGCCTGGTGCTGATGACCCTGCTGGAATCGGTGCTGACGCAGTTCTTCGCCCCAGCCGAGCAGGCGACGATCCCCCTGTTGGTGCCACCGCAGCTGCTGCTGGCTGCCAACTCGCTGTATCAGGCCACGAGCATGGCCGCGACGATTGTCGGCTTTGCCCTCGGGGATCCGATCCTGCGGCTGCTCAGGGCCCTGTTGGCACAGCTCGGCATCGGCGGCGGCGAATTCGTTCTGCTGCCGTTCTGCTACGGCCTGGCGGCATTGGCGATCAGCCGCATCGCCCTGGAGGAAGCCCCCCGCCCGCCGCGCGCCGTCACGGTCTGGGAGGAGATCGGCGAGGGCATGGCCGTGTTGCGCAGCCAGCCGAGTGTGCGCATTGCCATGGCCCAACTGGTCTTGCTGTACAGCCTGCTGGCGGCCCTTTACGTGCTCGCCATCAGCATGGCCTCACTGATTCCGGGGCTGGGACCGACGCAGTTCGGCACCCTGCTGGCGATGAGCGGCGTCGGGCTGGCGCTGGGAGCCGTGCTGGTGGCCCAGCTTGGAGCGGGCCTCAACCGGCGCCGGCTGGCGGCCGCCGGCCTGGGCACCATGGCCTGGACGCTGGTGCTGCTGGGACAGGTGCGGGGCAACCTCGTGTTCACCCTGCTGCTGTGCACCCTGCTGGGGATCGGCGCCGCCCTACTGGCGATTCCGGCTCAGACCACCATTCAGGAGGACACCCCCGAAGCCATGCGCGGCAAGGTGTTCGGCCTGCAGAACAACCTGATCAACGTGGCCCTCAGCCTGCCGCTGGTGCTGGCCGGGACCGTGGTGAGCCGCTACGGACTGCTGCCGGTGCTGTGGATCCTGGCGGGGCTCAGCCTGGCCGCGGCCCTGCTGGAGCGGCCCTGGCAGAGCTGTGGCCGCAACGACCACTGTTAGCGTCGTGGGGCCTGCAAACGGTTCAGTGGCGCACATTGCCTGGCTGGGCAAGAAGTCGCCGTTCTGCGGCAACGTCACCTACGGGCTGACCACCACCCATGCATTGCGCAGCCGGGGCCATGGGATCAGCTTCATTCACTTCGACACCCCCGCCACCAGCCTGGGCCGGCAGGCAGCTGCCGAACGGGTCAGTGACAGCGACCGGGACGAAGCCAACGGTGAAAACCCCGAAGTGGCCCTGCCCTATCTGGTCAAAGGGCAGGTGTACACCATTCCTTCGCTGGGGGCCCAGCGCGAACTGCGCGAATCGTTGGCCCGGCTGCGGCCCGATCTGGTCCACGCCAGCCTGACCCTCTCGCCGCTCGATTTTCTGCTACCGGATCTGTGCCAGCAGCTGGGGCTGCCCCTGGTGGCCACCTTTCACCCACCGTTTGACGCCAGCCTGCGCAACCTGACCGCCGGCACCCAGCAGCTCACCTATCAGCTCTATGCCCCGTCGCTGGCTCGCTTTGACCGGGTGATCGTGTTTTCAGAGATCCAGGCCGAGGTGCTGCAACGGCTCGGCGTTCCCAGCGAGCGACTGGCGGTGATCCCCAACGGGGTCGACACCACCCTGTGGCGGCCTGGCCACCCCAGCAGCGACAGCCCTGAACTGGCCGAGCTGCGCCGCCGCTTTGCCGGGCAGCGACTGTTTCTGTACATGGGCCGAGTCGCCACCGAAAAGAATGTCGAAGCCCTGCTCAAGGCCTGGCGCCTGGTGCGGCCGGCGGGCTGCGTGCTTGTGATCGTGGGCGATGGGCCGGCCCGCGCGGCCCTGCAGCAGAGCAGTGCCGACGATTCCAGCGTGATCTGGTGGGGGTATGAACCCAGCCTGGAGCGGCGGGTGGCCTTCCAGCAGCTGGCCGAGGTGTTCCTGCTTCCCTCCCTGGTCGAGGGCCTGTCGCTGGCCCTGCTTGAGGCCATGGCGGCCGGCAGCGCCTGCGTCGCCACCGATGCCGGCGCCGACGGCGAGGCACTCGATGGGGGTGCCGGCATCGTGATCAGCACCCAGGGGGTCACCACCCAGCTGCGCACCCTGCTGCCGGTGCTGCGAGACCAACCGGTCCTGACCGCCGAACTGGGGCGCCGAGCCCGGGCCCGGGCTCTCGAGCGCTACACCCTGAAGGGCAACATCAATGCGCTCGAGCGGCTCTACCAGGAACTGCTCAGCGGCCGGCCCAACCTGGTGGCCGCCTGAGGCCCGTTGTTCAAGTCCAGACCGAAGGGTCCAGGCAGTCCGGCAGGTCGGCGAAGGGGGAGTCATCGCCGAGAAGATCACGGCTGATGGCCAGACAAATCTGATTGAGCGGCAACGAAAAACTGCTGCCGTCGCGATCAAACGGACCTTCCACATAGGCCCCGATCCGCTCGGCAACCAAAAAGCCGAGAAACAGCAAGGCACCGGTCAGAGGCCGGCCGTCTCTGTAGAAATCCAGGTAGAGGCCATAGCCGAACACCCAGGCGATCAGGCGCACGAACACGTCGTAAGCCGGCGGAATCGGCGTGTTGCGGATTTTCTGCAATCCGCCAAGGGCCGTCGTGAAGACCTCGGCGCTGCGCAGCAGGGCATCGCGTCCCAGATCGCTGATCAACCCCTGGGCTCGCAAGCGATGCAGGGCTTCGGCCCGCACCCAGACCACCTGCAGCAGGGTCACGTCCTCGGCGAAGCCGAGCTGGGCAGCCAGGGACAGCATGCGCTGGCGATGACTGCGCAGGGCGAAATTGCGCAGCTCCAGATTCGCCAGCCACACCATCAGCACCTGCAGCTGCAACAGGCGACGGTGCGTCCCGGCATGGTGATCGGCTGGACCAAGCACGGCCAGCAGGGTTTCGCGCCATTGACGGCTCTGGTTGACCACCGAACCCCAGAGTCCGCGGGCCTCCCACCAGCGGTTGATCGCCTGGGTGTTGCGGAAACCCAGAAAAACGGAGACGGCGATGCCCAGGATCGGCATGGCCGACCCCTTGATCATGCCGTCCAGTCCATACGGTTTCACCCAGAACGAAACGAGGCAGATGGCCACAAAAACGGACAGATCCAGGCGCATGCGCACCAGCAGCTGAGCCAGTACCCGTGGGTAGTGGCGACGCGCCATGTGGGGGGCTGGCGCCCCCGGGTGCCGCATCACACCATCAGCTGACATGGCTCAGCTCGCTGCAGCAGGCCTGCCAAGCCGCCACCGGGTCAGCCGCCGCGGTGATCGGCCGGCCGATCACGAGCTGGCTGGCTCCGGCCGTCAGGGCCTGGGCAGGGCTCATCACCCTGGCCTGGTCGCCCCGGGCGCTTCCGGCGGGGCGAATCCCCGGGGTCACCAAGGCAAAGGGGCTCGGATGGGCGGCCCGCAGGGCCGCTACCTCCAGGGGTGAGCAGACGCAGCCCCCCAGCCCCGCCAAGGCGGCCAGGCTGGCCAGACGCGGCACGTAGCTGGCAATCGACTCATCGATCGCCAACTCCCGGGTCAGGCGCTCCTGGTCCCAGCTGGTGAGGACCGTTACCGCCAGCAGCGTTGGCGGTGCCAGCCCCGCCGCCTGGGCTGATGCAGCAGCAGCCTGCTGGGCCGCTTGCAGGGCCTCCAAGCCGGCGGCGGCATGGACCGTGATCAACCCCGCCCCCAGCCGCGCCGCGCGGCTGCAGGCTCCGGCCATGGTGGCCGGGATGTCGTGAAACTTGAGATCCAGAAAAACCTGCAGTCCCCGCTGCCGCAGCTGGTCCACAACCCCTGGACCGGCAGCGACGAAGAGTTCGAGGCCCACCTTGGCCCAGCGCAACCCGGGCAGGGTGTCGACCAGGGCCAGAGCCTGCCGCGCTTCCAGGCCATCGAGGGCCAGGATCAGCCGATCAGCGGGATTGGACTGGGTCACGGCGTTGACTCCCCTGGCAACGGCAGGGTTGCAGGCTAAGCAGATGCCCCGACAGCGCCGAACGCACACCCCGCCCTGTCGCCTGCATAACAATCAGCTGCTATCTGGATGGCCGTTGGACCAGCCGGGGTGCGTGGAAAGTGAGGCTTGTTGATCAGCAGCATGACGTTTGTTCCGCGAGACACCATCCCGGTGGTGCTCAGCCTTGAGCCTGCGGCACCGAAATCCCAGCACACAATCAACACCGAGGCCGACCAGGTGATCACCATTCCGATCACGGTCGCTGCCGATGGGGAGCTGGGGCACCTGAGCTGGGATGACCTGCTCGGCAAGCGCTGAAGCTCAGGGCAACACCAGGCGGCGAAAGGTCTTCTTGCCCAACTGCAGCACTTTGCCGTCGAGCTCGGCGGCACTGGCGAATTCCTGATTGGCATCGCCCAGCTTCTGGCCATCGAGCCTGACCCCACCGCCCTGAATCTGGCGGCGGGCCTCGCTGCTGCTGGCACAGATCCCCACAGCGCTGAGGAGATAGAACGCCTTGGCAGGAAACTGAACCGCCGCCAGGGAGGCCTCAGGAACCTCGGCTTCGGCGGCACCGGCGCCGGTGGCGCCGCCCACCAGGGTGGCGGCATCGCCCTGGGCCTGCTGGGCGGCTGCCAGACCATGGCGCTGCCGGGTGACCTCCAGGGCCATCGCCTTCTGACGCTGGCGCGGATTGGCCGGCAACGCCGCCAGATCCAGATCGGTAAGCAGGGTCAGATAGTCGTCCACCACGGCGTCGGGCACCTTCTCGAGCTTGGAGTACATCGAGAGGGGGTCTTCGCTGAGGCCCACGGTGTTGCCCAGGCTCTTGCTCATCTTCTGGACGCCATCGAGCCCCGGCA
Source organism: uncultured Klebsiella sp. (assembly GCA_964546045.1). Lineage (GTDB taxonomy): Bacteria > Cyanobacteriota > Cyanobacteriia > PCC-6307 > Cyanobiaceae > RGUW01. The sequence goes on from CAZJIF010000020.1 coordinate 8,770, forward strand.
GGATCGGCAGCAACAAGCCGAACTGGGGCCGCTGGCCGAAGTGACGCTGCAGGTCACGCCCCATCGCCACGTTGAACTTCTGGTCGGTGCCGCCCAGCTCCACATCGGCCTGGATCGCGACCGAGTCGTAACCCTGCAGCAAGGGGTAAAGAAACTCGTGCAGCACGATCGGCGTACCCGAGCTGTAGCGCCTGGCGAACTCCTCCTTCGCCAGCATCTGGCCGACGGTGCTGGTGGCCAGCAGCTCGATCACCTGGGGAAGATCGAGGCCCGCCAACCAGTCGCTGTTGCGGCGCACCTCGAGGCGGCCGGGGGTGTCAAAGTCGAGCAGGGCATGGTCCGGATCCTGCCCCTGACCCAGCTGCTGCAGATAGGTGGTGGCGTTGGCCTCCACTTGTGCGGCGGTGAGCTGCACGCGGGTGGTGCTTTTGCCGGTGGGATCACCGATGCGGGCCGTGAAATCGCCGATGATCAGCACCGCGGTGTGGCCCGCGTCCTGAAAGGCCCGCAGCTTGCGGAACAGGATCGAGTGCCCCAGGTGAATGTCAGAACCCGTGGGGTCGATGCCGAGCTTGATGCGCAGGGGCCTGCCAGCAGCTGCGGCCTCATCCAGGCGTGCGGCAAGGGACTGGTCGGCTTCGGCGGCACTCTCGCCTGCCGGAAACAGGTCCGCCATGCCGCGCACCACCCACGCCGGAAGCCCCGTCTGCGCCACTGACACCCACCCAGCCTTCACTGCTGGCGGATCGTAGGCAGCGGCCTGATCAGCGCCCGGCGTCAGCCGGGTTGGTCGAGCTGGGATTTCATGCGCAACAGGGTCTGCTCCATCTGCTGAAACATGGTCTCGGGGGTCAACCCGAACTGCCCCAGCTGGGTACGGAGCTGCTCGACAGTCAACTTGGCCTGAAAATCCTCGGAGAGTTCGAAGCGCTTCATGAACACCCGATAGCGCTCCATCATCTCTTCCATGCGCTCGATGTAGAGCTTCTTGCCCTCGCGATCGAACTTGCCATAGTCACTGCCCAGCTGCATCAGCTGCTGGTAATCGGTGAACAGGCGCCTGGCCTCGTCCTGGACGATCTCGGATTCAAAAAAGGCCATCGGGGCAGCAGCCTGCTCAAAGGCTCAGACAGCCCCACGATTCTGAGCGCTGGTGCTGCATCAGGCGAGTGCGGATCCACGTAATCGCCGCCAGCATGCCAACAACTGCACCGCAGTCATGGACTTCAGCGCAAGGCTGGGACCGATCCGGCAGAGCGCAGGCCGCTTGCGCCAACTGCTGCACAACGAGCAGATGGTGGTGTGCTTCGGATCACGGGCCCAGCTCTGCTTCTTTCTGGCCGGCCATCTGGAGGAACACCAGCTGGCTGGGGCCTTCACCACCGCCGCCGAAACACTGCATTGCATCGCCAGCCAGCAGCCCGGATACCTGTTGTGCAGTGACCAGCTCGAAGCGGGCTGCGGCCTCGAACTGGTGATCGCGGTCAAACAACGCTGGCCGGCGATGCGCACCCTGCTGATGATTGGCGGCAGGCCCCGTCCCGCCCTGCTGCGGGCGGTGGTCGATGCGGGTTGCGATGGGCTTCTGCTGGAACAGACCCTGGGCCAGGGCACGGCGACAAGCCTGCTTGAGACCGTCTGCCGCGGCGGGATCGTCGTCGATCGCGCGCTGCTGACCCTGTTGCGTGACCGCCCCACGGGCCCATCGGCCCACGCCCACCTGCAGAGCCTCAGCAGCCGCGAGCTGGAGGTGCTGACCCTGCTGTGCCGCGGCAGCAACAACGCCGAGATCGCAGCACAACTGGTGATCGCCATCGACACGGTGAAGAGCCATATCAAGAATCTGCTGCTCAAGCTGGGGGCCAAGGGACGCACCCATGCCGCTGTGATGGCCCTGGAACTGGGCCTGGTGCCATGGCCCCAGCCGGTTGAGCACCGCTAATTTCGGCCGATGGGCCAGAAACACTGGTTGGATCCACTGGCGCGGAGGCTGCTGATCGCCACGGGTCAGTTGCCCCAGGCCCCACCCGCCGATCGGACGGACGACCAGAGCGCTGCGTCGCTCGAGCGGGACCTGCTGGCGCTGAAGCTGCGTCAGCAACCCGGGCGGCGCCTGCAGAACGCCGAAGAGGTGCGCATGGCTGCCGAACTGGGCTGGCGCCTCGACGTCAACAGGGCCACCGCCACGGACTGGCTGCGACTGCCCGGGATCACGGCCGATCAGGTGGATCTGCTGATCAGGCTGCAGAACGGGGGTGTGCAGCTCAGTGGCGCCGAGGACCTGGCTCGCCTGCTGGAGCTGCCGGCCGGCGTGATCGCCAGCTGGCAGCCCTTGCTCGAATACCGCTGGTACGGCGAACCACCAGCGGTCCCCACGCCCACACGGCTTGACCTGAACCAGGCCACCGATCGCCAGCTGCAGTCCCTGGGCCTGTCCAGCCAGCGCCGGGCGCGCTTGCTGCGCGAACGGGCACGACGGCCGTTTCAGGACCTGGCGGATCTGCAACAGCGGCTGCAGTTGCCGGCCGACTTGATCGCATCGTGGATCGGGCGGGTCAGCTTCACCCCTGCCCCGGCAGGACCAACTCTGCCGCAACCGGGCAAACGGCCATGAAGCCGATGGCCCGCGCACGCCAGGGTGACCTGTGGGCCGGCACCGAGGCCGGACCGTTGGCCAGCCTCGACCCCGGTCAGCAGCTGCCGCTGCAGCGCGAGCAAGTGTTGGCTTGGCAACAACGTCTGGCCCAGCACCAGGGGCCACTGTTCATGGGCACCGGCACCGCCACGGACAGCCCCCAACAGGGCCAGTTGTTCGCCATGACCGACCCGGTGGATGCGGCTGCCGATCGCTTCCAACCGCTGATGCTGCAACGGCAGCCGCTCAGTTTCTGGCGCTGGCCCCAGCTCCAGGTGAGCGGCGCAGCGCTCTATGTGGTGCTGGATCGTCCCGCCGCCCTGAGCCACCCCCTGCTGCTTTACATCGGCGAAACCGGCCGGGCCGAACAGCGCTGGAAAGGGGAGCATGACTGCAAGCAGTACCTGGCGGCCTACGGCGAGAGCCTGCAGGGACTCGGGCTGGCACCACGGTTCAGCATCAGCTTCTGGAGCGATGTGCCCGATCAGACCCGGGCGCGGCGCCAGCTCGAGCTGGCCCTGATCCGGCGTTGGCTGCCGGCTTTCAACAAGGAGACCCGAGCCCGCTGGGCAACCCCGTTTCAGGCCGACGAGAGCTGAACAGAGAGCGCTGGTTAGCATCGCCGCCTGAGCCGGGTAAGCCCATGGACGTGCGCTGTCTGTCACTTGATCTGGGCGATGCCAGCGCCCTGCAGCAGCTCCAGACCGATGCCCTGGCCATCGGTCTGTTCAGCGACCAGGACCAGCAGGCCCTGAGACAGGGCCTGGGCCACCTGCTCACTGCCGCCGAACAGGCTGCGCTACAGACGCGGCTGGAGCAGCGGCGCTTCAAGGCCAAACCCGGCGAATGCCTGTGCTTCGAGCGGCTCGGTGCAACCCCGGCAACCCTGATCGTGGTCGGGCTGGGGGAACCGGCCGGGTTTGATCTCGATGCGGTACGCCAGGCCACGTCCAGGGCCTGCAAGTCCGCAGCACCGGCCGGCAGCCTGGCCCTGGCCCTGCCACTCGAAGGGTTGCCCGCCCATGGCGCTGCCCAGGCCATGGCCGAAGCGGCCCGCCTGTCGTTGTACCAGGACCAGCGCTTCAAAAGCGACGTCGAGCCGGCTCCTGGCCTGGGGCAACTGCTGCTGCTGGGCCTGAGCCCCGAGCTGGACCCCGTGGTGCAACAGGCCGCGGCCCACTGCAGCGGCGTCGAACTGGCCCGGCAACTGGTGGCGGCCCCCCCCAACGTGGCCACCCCCCAGCACCTGGCCGACACCGCCGCGGCCCTTGCCACTGGGTTTGGCCTTGAGCTCAAGGTGCTTGATCGCGAGGCCTGCCAGGCGCTGGGCATGGGGGCCTATCTGGGGGTGGCACAGGGCTCTGATCTGCCGCCCCGATTCATCCATCTCACCTACAGACCCGAGGGGGTCGTGCAGCGCAGGGTGGCCCTGGTGGGCAAGGGGCTCAGCTTCGATTCAGGGGGCTACAACCTCAAGGTGGCCGGCTCCCAGATCGAGATGATGAAGTACGACATGGGGGGCAGCGCCGCCGTGCTCGGGGCGATGCGCACCATTGCCGAACTCAGGCCGGCCGGCATTGAGGTCCACATGATCGTGGCTGCCTGCGAAAACATGATCAACGGCAGCGCCATGCACCCCGGCGACATCCTGACCGCCTCCAACGGCAAGACGATCGAAATCAACAACACCGACGCCGAAGGACGGCTGACCCTGGCCGATGCCCTGGTCTATGCCTGCAAGCTCGAACCCGACGCCGTGGTGGATCTGGCCACCCTGACCGGTGCCTGTGTGATCGCCCTGGGCGAGGAGATCGCCGGGTTGTGGGCTAACAACGATGGCCTTGCCGATGCCCTGCTCGACGCCGGCCGCAACACGGGCGAAGCCCTCTGGCGCATGCCCCTGCGTCAGTCGTACAAAGAGGGTCTGAAAAGCCCGCTGGCCGACCTCAAGAACACCGGTCCAAGGCCCGGAGGTTCGATCACCGCGGCGCTGTTTCTGCAGGACTTTGTCAGCCAGGGGGTGCCCTGGGCCCATCTGGACATCGCTGGCACGGTCTGGAGTGACAAGGGACGGGGACTCGATCCCGCAGGAGCCACGGGCTTCGGCGTGCGCACCCTGGCCAGCTGGATCCTGGCCGGAGCCGCAGCCGGCCCCGCCGCCTAGGGTTGGAACCAGCACGACCTCAGCCGATGGCCGTTCAGAAGATCCGCTGGTACGTCAAGGCCCAGCTCGGTGTGCTGTTGCTCCCGGCCGGACTCTGCCTGTTCGGAGAAGCGGTGATCCGCAAAGGGATTCAGACCCTGGCCGCCTCGGCCAAGGCGGTCGACCCCATCGCCAGCGCCGGTCCTTGGTTCTGGTACGGGACCTTTGGTCTGATCCTGATCAATGCCGGTGTCGGCCTGATGATCGAAAGTGGACTGCTGCGGGGCTACCCACGCCGACCGCCCGAATCCTGATCCTGGCTCAGGCGGCGCTGACGGAGCCGAGGGATCCGATCAGCACCTGGGGGGCTTCGAGTGCATGGATCTGCCAGCGGGCCCGCTCACCACAGACGGCCAGCAGGCGATCCAGGTCGTCCGCAGCCTGCTTGGGACTGTCGTAGGGCCCAATGTGGCGGGTCTGCAGACCGTCTCGGATGGTCAGCAGATACATACAAACGCGATCACAAGGATGGCAATACGCTAGCCACAGATCCCGCGGAGGCCAGGGTCGGAAACCCGCTCCAGCGCTGGGATTCAGGCAGAACAGCAGCAGCGGCGCTTCAGCTTTTCCTTAGCTTTCCGCCATCCGGCTTTGCGAACCAGGGGAGGGCCTTGCGGGCCCGCACCCCCCAGACGGCATCGAGGCGCCTGTCGCGACCACAGGCCCAGCGGTAGTAGTTGTATTTGACGCTGTTGCGCTCGGCGTAATTCTGGTGGTACCCCTCGGCCGGCCAGAACTTGGTCAGGGGGCGGATGGCAACCGCCAGCGCCGACACCGGCCGGCCCAGCTCACGGGCCGCCTGACGGGAGCTCTGGTCAGCCTCGCGGGCCTGGTTCGGCCCGACGGTGAAAATCACAGGCCGGTACGAATCGCCCCGATCGCAAAACTGACCGCCGCTATCCAGGGGGTCGATATTGCGCCAGTAGGCCCGCAGCAGGGTGCTGTAGGCAATGCGGTCGGGATCGAAGCGCACCCGCACCACCTCCTGGTGGCCGGTGCCCCCAGCCGAAACCTGGCGATAGGTGGGATTGGCCAGCCTGCCGCCGCTGTAGCCACTGACGGCATCCAGCACACCGTCCAGGTGCTCGAGGTCATGCTCGAGACACCAGAAACAACCGCCGGCAAACACCGCCTCCTGGGCAGGCGCCGCCAGCACCGGTGCCGCAAGCAGCAGCAGCGGCAACAACAGGGCCAAGGCCCGCGACAACCAACGGCGGTTCATGGGTTGCACGGGGTTGGCGCCACCTGATCCAGAACTGCGGCAGCGGCACGGCGGGTCACACCCGGCTCACCCAACTTCTGACGAAGAGCGACGTACCCCTCAAGCAGGCGCCGACGTTCGGGTGAACCCTGGTGCAACAGGGGTTCGGCCGCCTCCACCAGCGCTGATGCCGTGTAGTCGTCCTGCAGCAGCTCGGGCACGAGTCGCTGCTCCATCACCAGGTTCACCGGCGAAATGTGCGGCACCTGAAACCGCAACAGGTGCTGCGCCACAAAGGCCGTCACACGACTGACCCGATAGCCCACCACCTGGGGCACCTGACGCAAGGCCAGCTCCAGATTGGCCGTCCCCGATTTGGTCAGGGCCACATCGGCAGCTGCGCAAAGCACTGGCTTGAGCCGATCAGCCTGATCGGCCTCGATCACCCTGCCGCGCACGCCGGCTGCCGCCAACTGGGCAGCGAGCTCGGGTTCAAAGCCGCGCAAACCTGCCGGCAGCAGTACCGCAAGGGTGGGATGGCGGCGCTGCAATTCGGCCGCAGCGGCCACCATCTCGGGCAGCAGGTAGCGCAGCTCCTGGCGCCGTGACGCGGGCAACAGCAACAGCACCGGAGCGCTGGCAGACAGCCCGAGTTCGGCCCGGGCCTGCTCACGGCTGGGCAGCTCGCTCAGGGTGTCGAGCAGGGGATGGCCCACCCAGGTGACATGGGCTCCACGCTCGCCGTAAAAACGGGCCTCTTCGGGGAAGATCGCCAGGATGCGGTCGCTGAAGCCGATCAGACGGGTGGTACCGCCTTCACCAAGACGAAAGGCCCATTCTTGGGGTGCGATGTAGTAGATGATCGGCGCCTTGATGCCCTGTCGCTTGATGCGAAGACCCAGGTTCACATTGGCACCCATGTAATCGATCAGCACCACACCATCGGGCGGGGTGTGCCGCAATTGTTGGCGCAGACGCCGCTGCAGACCAAGGGTCGGCAACACCAGCGGCAGGGCCTCCCACAGACCGATCGCACCCATGGCCGTGGTGTCGGCGATGAGCGTGGCCCCAGCCCGCTGCATGCGCTCACCACCCAGGGCCTCGATCTGCAGCGGAAGACCACGGGATTCGGCTTCCTGATGGAGGGCTCTGATCAGCAGGGAGCCCTGCAGATCTCCCGAGACCTCGCCGGTGCTCACCAGCAGGCGCACCATCAGCGACTGCCGGGCAAGGGCCCGCGCCGGCCCGGCCCCGAGGAGGCTTCCAGAAAACGCACCAGCGTCTCGGCAGCTGGGTGCAGGCTCTGCTGGCGGGCCTGGGCCAATGCATCGGCGAGCACATGACCGCTGCGATAGAGCAGGGTCCAGATCTGTTGCAACTGCCTCAACTGGTCGCCGCCATCCAGTTCGGCCAGCCCACTGCGGCGAAGGCCAATGCGGTTAAGGCCCCGCACCCGCCCAGGGTGGCCCTCGACGGTCATGTAGGGGGGCACATCGCGATCGATGCGGCTCATGCCCCCAACCATCGCCAGGGTGCCGATGTGGACAAACTGATGAATGCCCAGCATGCCGCCGATCACCGCGCGGTCTGCGATGACCACATGGCCGGCAACGGCCACGCCGTTGGCGATGACAATCCGATCTCCGAGTTCACAGTTGTGGCCCAGGTGGCTGTAGGCCATCAACAGGTTGCCGCTGCCGAGCCGTGTCTGTTCGCCCTCGGCCGTGGCACGGTTGATGGTGACGCACTCGCGGATCGTGTTGTCATCCCCCAGCACCACCTCGGTGGGGGCCCCGCTGTACTTGAGATCCTGGGGTTCGAGACCGATGCAGGCGCCTGGAAAGATGCGGTTGCCCCTGCCCATGCGCACCCGACCATCGATCACCACATGGGGACCGATGCAGCTGCCAGCACCGATCTGCACCTCGGGACCGATGACCGCATAGGGGCCGACCGTCACACCTTCGGCCAGCTCGGCACGGGGGTCGACGACCGCGGTGGAATGGACAGAGGTGGCCATGGCTTGCGACATCATCGCCTCAGTCCACCAGCGAAAACAACAGTTCGCCGGAACAGACCAGCTCTCCGTCGACGGTGGCCTCGGCCTGCACCTTGCCGAACCGCTTGCGTTTCAAGCTGAGCAGGGTGCAGGTGATGCGCAGTTGGTCACCAGGGACCACAGGGCGCCGAAAGCGCACCCCGTCGATACCGGCAAAGACGAACAACCCCTTGGGCAGATCCGGCATCTGGGTGACGATCAACCCGCCCACCTGGGCCATGGCCTCCACGATCAACACACCGGGCATTAGCGGCCGACCCGGGAAATGGCCCATGAACTGGGGTTCGTTGAGGGTGACGTTCTTGATCGCCACCGCCCGTTCACCGGGCACATGTTCGATCACCCGATCGACCAGGGCGAACGGATACCGATGGGGCAGCAACCCCTGGATCTGCTCGCTGCTGAGAACGACAGTTCCTGTGGATGCAGGGACAGAATCAGGCAAGGAACCTCCTCCTCAGGTGGCTGGGACTGCGTCAGAGCCGAAGGCTTCAGCCAGGGCTGCCGCCAGGGCGGTGTGCAATCCATGGGAGCCGCGGTAGGCGAACACCTGGGCCCGCGGTAAGCCTGCCAGAGCCAGGTCCCCCAGCAGATCGAGGAGTTTGTGCCGCACCGGCTCGTCGGCAAAGCGCAAGGGTGGATTGAGCCAACGCTCCCCATCGCAGACCAGGGCATTGTCCAGGGCACCGCCCTGGATCAGCCCGGCTGCACGCAACTGCTCGACCTGGTCCTTGAACCCGAAGGTGCGCGCAGGGGCGATCTCGTCCACAAAGGCCTGGGGGGTCAACACAAGCGAAAACAGCTGCCGACCGATCGCCGGCTGAGCGAACTCAACGGCAGCGCCGATCTGCAGGGCCTCAGCCGGCAGGGCCGTGGCGAAACTCTGGCCCTGTTGAACGGTGATCGGCCCCTGCAGACTGCCGGGATCGAGGCGATCGCCCAGGTTGAGCAGACCGGCTTCGGCGATCGCCTCGACCCAGCCCTGGGCCGAACCGTCCAGCAACGGAATCTCGTCGCCGTCGACCCACAGTTCGGCATGGGTGACGGCGGTGCCCGCCAGGGCCGCCAGCAGGTGTTCAACCGTGGCCAACGGTCCCGAGTCCAGTTGCAGCGCCGTGCACAGGCGGGTTTCAGCCACCAAAGCAGGCTGCAGCTGCTGCAACGGTTCGGCCGGGCGATCGAGCCGTCCGACCCAGTACCCCTGGCGGCTGCCAGGCGCCAGCCGCACCCGGCAGTGCTGGCCGCTGTGCAAGCCCACGCCGGCGCGGTCGACCGGCGCAGCGACGGTCCAGGCGCCGCTGTAATCGGCAGGCCAGGTGGTCATCAGAACTTCCAGCCCACACCCAGGTTGAAGCGCCACTGACCGGTGAAGTCCTGGCTGGCGATCTCGAGACGCAGGGGACCCACCGGGGTGGTGACGATCAGACCCGTTCCGACCGAGAATCCGCTGCCCGGTTTGCCCAGCAACGCAGCCGGGTTGCCGTAGAGGCCACCCAGGTTCTGACTGCCCAGGGCCGAGCCGCCATCAACGAACAGCTCACCACTGATGATGCTGAACAGCGGGAAGCGGTACTCGATCGTGGCCTCGACAAAACTGCGACCCGAGGCCAGGGCGCAGTCGTAGAAACCGCGGACCGAGTTGCCACCACCCAGACAGAAGGCCTCGTAGGGCGGAATCTCGCCGATGTTGGTGCCGGCACTGACCTGGAAGGCCCACGCCTGCTTGCAGTCCTTGGTGTCGCCGGGCTTGGGACGGCAGCCCTTGTAGATCTTGAGCCAATCGACCGGAATGAAGTACGAGTAGCCCGCCCGTACCCGGTTGAACGCCGGCGAGTTGTTGCCGATCGGCAGAAACTGCTCGGTGCTGAGGCTGAGGAAGTCGCCCGAGGTTGGATTGCGGGGATCGTTGAGCCGGTTCATGTTGGTGGCCAGCCGCAGACCCCACAGGTTGTTGGTGCTGGCGCAGTTGAACGCCAGACAGACCGGAACTCCGTTGATGGTTCCGAAGGTGGACCCCTGACCGGCGAAGTTCATCGGCACCGCCTGCTGACCGGAGATGCCCAGCACCAGGGTCCACGGTTCCTTGCGGAACGGGTCACGGCCATTCATCGGCCGCACGAACTGCAGGTTCGCCCCCGCCCGCTGCACAGCAATGATGTTTCCACCGTTCTGGGTCACGATTGCCCGACCGTTCTGGGTGTTCTGGAACACCTGGGGCACGTCGCGGCTAACGAAGCCGCGGCCCCGGAAGGCGGTGCGGAATGGATCCCCCTTGATCCAGGGATCGGTGAAGGTCAGGTCGATCAGGCCGCCGTACTGGCCGTAGGTGATGTTGGTGCTGAGATCCCAGGCCCTGCCGCGCAGGTTGCTGTCGTTGAGCTGGATCTGGCCGAACACACCCTGGGCGACGCTGTAGCCCAGACCGCCCGAGAGCGAACCGGTGGACTGCTCGACGATGCCCAGCACGATCGTGACCTTGCCCGGCTCGGTGGGCAGAGGCTGGAGGGTGACCTTGACGTCGCTGAACAGGCCCGTGCCGTACAGCCGCTTGATGTCCTCTTCGAGGTTGCGGCGGTTGAACACATCGCCGGGCTTGAGCGAGATCTCGCGGGTGATCACCCAGATCTTGGTCTTGCCCTTGATCGGCTGGCCCTTGTCGTTGGTGTCCGAGCCCTCTTTGTTGACGAACTTGACATCAACACCGGCGACCGTCCCCTGGCGCACCAACAGTTCAACCGTGCCGTCGGGGTTGACCCGGGTCGGGCCGGTCACCCGTGCCAGGGAAAAACCCTGATCGGCGTACCACTTCTGCAGCTCCTGCATGCGGGCCTGCAGGGTGTTGAGGTTGAGGGTCTTGCCGTAGTCCGGGGCAAAGATGTCAGCCACAACCTGGGACGGCACCTTGGCGTCGGCAGGATCCAGGGTGATCTTCTGGAGCACGGGGTTCGCCACCACCGTCACCACCAACCGCACCCCCAGGGGGCTGTCGACCGGCTGGATGCGCACGTCGGAGAACCAACCGGAGGCGTAGATCGCCGACAGGTCGGTTTGCAGTTCACTGCGGGTCACCCGGGTCCCCGGGGTGACGGCCATCGCGGCGTAGGTGGCCAGCTCGAGCCGCTCGCGCTCGGGATGGCCCTCGAGGCCTGCCACCACCACCTCGGCGATCAGCACCCGCGGCTCAGCGGGCGGCTTGGCCGCCGGAGTGCCCGTCAGCGGCGCGGTGGTGAAGGGATTGATCGGTGCCGGCGCCGGCGTGCCCTGTTGGCTGGGTGCCGCCTGCTGGCCACCGGGCTCTGCCGGTTGCGCCTGGCCAGCCGGTTGACCAGGCCTGGCTGGCTGGGCCTGAACAGGCCCGGCGGCCAGCAGGGCCAGGCCCACCAGGGGAAGGGCGGCCGAAATGCGAGTTAGGCCAGCCATCAGGTCAAGCGACAGGAGCGGCGATGCCGCAAATGCGACTGACCTTACCCGTAGACCCTCGGTTCGGGACAGTGCTGTTGGACCCGTTTGAGAACCTCCCCGTAGGCGTCGATCACGCCACCGAGATCCTGACGGAAGCGATCCTTGTCAAGAATCCGATCCTGGCTGTCCTGCACGCCACGGTCCCAGAGGCGACAGGTGTCCGGGCTGATCTCGTCGGCGAGGACCAGTTCACCGGTGCTGGTGAATCCAAGTTCGATCTTGAAGTCGACCAGTTGCAGATCGCAGCGCCCGAACAGGGCCAACAGCTCCTGGTTGATCTGACGGGCCAGCTGCTCCAGCTGCTGCCGCTGATCGGGACCGAGCAAGCCCAGCAACGCCAGACGGGCCTCGGTGAGCAGGGGGTCGCCCAGCGCGTCATCCTTGTAATAAAGATCGAGCAACGGGGGCTCGAGCGCGGCCCCCGCCGCGATCGGCAACTGGCGGCAGAGGGACCCGGCCGCCACATTGCGGATCACCACCTCGACCGGCACCACCTGCACCGGCCGCACCAGCATCCAGTTGCTGCCATCGACCCCGCGGTAGTGGGTCGGCACCCCGCAGCGCTCCAGGTGTTCAAAAATCAGGGCTGAGATCCGGCAGTTGACGGCACCCTTGCCCGCCAGCTGGGCCTTTTTCTGGGCGTTGAAGGCGGTGGCGTCATCCTTGAATTCGACCGCCACCAGATCGTCCTGATCGGTCCGGTAGACCCGCTTGGCCTTGCCTTCATGGAGCAGTTGGGCGATGCGATAGGCGCTCATGGCTGACGCTGGGCAGGGGCTGACAAAGGGGTGGCGGCGTGACCGCCGGGGTCCCGGGGCGAGCGCACCCGCTCGGGAGTGGTGGCCGCGTTGTCGTCGAGGCGCCGGCCGAGCAGCAGACGCCGCTGCTCGACAGGCTGCCGCAGGGCTGCGGGTTGGCCCTCCAGCAGCTGCAGCTGCTGGTCGAGCAGCGCCACGGCCAGGCCCCAGGCCCGGGCGGATGCCGCCTGGTCCAGGGCCTGCTCAAGCCAACGCAGGCGCGCCTCGAGCGGCAACCCGGTCGACCAGGCCACGGCCTGGGACAGGCGCTCGGCGCGGGTCACCCCGCTGCCAGGGCTGGCAAACAGGAGCTGGGCAGCCTGCTGGCGCTGGCCCAGCGCCTCGAGATGGCCAGCCAGCAGATCGAGGGCGGACTGGCTCTGCCAGCGCCCCGGTGCCGTCTCGGCGACCGGCACATCCAGCCGCTCGAGCGGTCGGCCCGCGGCCACAGCCAGGCTGCGCAGAGCCTCTGCCGCCAGGCGGTGATCCAGCGCGGCATTGGCAGCACGCCACTGCAGCAGCGACCACTGCACCTGCTCGGGACCGGGTGCCGGACGGTACCGGTCCAAAACCAGCAGGGCCGAATCGGGGGCACCACAACGCAGCAGCACATCGGCATTGGCCAGCACAACGGGCAGGGGCTGGGGGGCAGGGCTGGCCAGCAACAGCCGACGTTGCAGGTTGCGCAGCAGCTGCAGCTCGCCCCGCTGACGGGCCTGGTCACAGGCCGCAGCAAGACGCTCGAGGGACGTGGCCCCAGACGTGCCCTCACCGGGACTGCGGTCGGCCGCCACCGCCACGCCTCCCGCAGCCGCCGCCAGCCCCAGGGGGATCAGCACCACAGCGCTGATCAATCCGCCGACCATGCGGACCCGCAGAGATCGCGGTTCAGGCTCAGACACTCCCCGCTCGCAGCACGGCCATTAGAGAGGATGGCATCTCCCCTTCGCAACGGTGTGCGCGTGTCTGGGATGACCCCGCAACGGATCCTGGTGGTGGGCGCCGGTGGCCGAGAAAACGCCCTGGCCTGGGCCCTGGCCCGCTGTCCTGACGTCGAAGCTGTCTGGATCAGCCCTGGCAACGGTGGCAGCCCTGAACTGACCCACTGCCATCAGCTGGCCATTGCCGAGGACGACCAGACCGGCCTGCTACACGCCGCCCACGAGCACCGCATCGATCTGGTGGTGGTGGGTCCCGAGGCGCCCCTGGCCGCCGGACTGGCCGACCGGCTGCGCGAGGCGGGCCTGGCCGTGTTCGGGCCCAGCGCCCAGGGAGCCCAGCTGGAAGCCAGCAAGGACTGGGCCAAGACCCTGATGGTCGAAGCGGGAATCCCCACCGCCCGCCATTGGTCGGCCGGCAGCCTGGCTGAAGCCCTGGCCGTGGTCGACAGCGTGGGGCAGCCCTTGGTGGTCAAGGCCGATGGCCTGGCGGCCGGCAAGGGTGTGACCGTGGCCACCAGCCTCGGCGAAACCCGTGCGGCCCTGGACGAGGTGTTCTCGGGCCGGTTCGGCGCCGCCGGCGCGCGGGTGGTGCTCGAAGAGATCCTGGAAGGCCCTGAGGTGTCGGTGTTCGCCCTGTGCGACGGACAGCGGCTGGTGTTGCTGCCCCCCGCCCAGGACCACAAGCGCATCGGCGAAGGCGACACCGGTCCCAACACCGGCGGCATGGGCGCCTATGCACCGGCCCCGCTGCTCGATGCCGCCGGGCTGGAACAGGTGCGCCAGCTGGTGCTCGAGCCCACCGTTGCGGCCCTGCGCCAACGCAACATCGACTACCGCGGCGTGATCTACGCCGGCCTGATGCTGACGGCGGACGGGCCCAAGGTGATCGAATTCAACTGCCGCTTCGGCGATCCCGAATGTGAAACCCTGATGCCTTTGATGGGGCCCGAGCTGGCGACCGTGCTGCTGGCCTGCGCCACCGGCAGGTTGGATCAGGCACCGCCACTGACGATCGAGGCCGGCTGCAGCGCCTGCGTGATCGCCGCGGCCGAAGGGTATCCGGGGACCGTGCGCCAGGGGGATCCGATCCGAATCGACCTGGCAGCAGCCGACCGCGCCGGACAAGGCGCGATGCAGCTGTTTCATGCCGGCACGCGGCTGGCGGCCGACGGACGCTGCGTCACCGCCGGCGGCCGGGTGTTGGCGGTGGTGGCCCAGGCGGGCGATTTTGACCAGGCCTTCGCCCGGGCTTACGCCGGCCTGGCCCAGGTGCAGTACGCGGGACTCACCTATCGGCGCGACATCGGCCACCAGGTGCGCAGCCGATGACCCCGGCCCCTGCCGCCATCTCCTGGAGCACCCGCCTGTCCCGCTGGTGGGCCGAGTTCAGCCTGCAGACCAAGCTGCTGGTGGCCGCCACCCTGGTGGTGAGCCTGCTGATGACCGGCATCACCTTCTTTGCGCTCAACGGCATCCAGCAGGGGGCTCGCAACAGCGACACCCGTTACGCCCGCGACCTTGGGGTGCTGCTGGGTGCCAACGTGACGCCGCTGGTGGCCGAAGGCAACGACCGCCAACTGGCCGATGTGGCTGAGCGCTTCTGGGAGACGAGCCGCAGCCTTCGCTACATCTTTTTTGCCGACCCCGAAGGGGTCATCTACCTGGGCATCCCGATCGGGGCCAACAACGGCAGCAGCGAACTGCTGCTCACCCGACGGCTGGAGCTGCCGACCGACATGCAGCGGCGCGAAGGCAACCCCCTGATCCGCCAGCACCTCACCCCCGACGGCCAGGTCACCGACGTGTTCGTCCCCCTGGTCAGCGGTGGCCGTTTTCTGGGGGTTCTGGCACTGGGCATCAATCCAAACGAGACACTGCTGGCCAGCTCGGCCCTGACCCGCGAGGTCACCGTGGCGGTGTTCATCTCCATCTGGGTGCTGGTGATCCTGGGGGCCGTGTTCAACGCCCTGACCGTGACCCGCCCGGTCAAGGAGTTGCTGCGAGGCGTGCGGCAGGTGGCCCTGGGCAACTTCGAAACCCGCATCGAGCTGCCGGTGGGTGGGGAGTTGGGCGAACTGCTCGAGGGGTTCAACACGATGGCCACTGAGCTGCAGGCCTACAAAGCGGCCAACATCGAAGAGCTGCGGGCCGAACAGGGCAAGCAGCAATCACTGATCGCCACCATGGCCGACGGGGCCGTTCTGGTCGACCCTGACGGCACGATCGTGCTGGCCAATCCCACCGCCAGGCGCCTGTTTCGCTGGGAGGGCCGCAACCTCGAAGGCAGCCAGCTGATCGCTGAACTGCCCGAGCGGCTGGCGATGGAGCTGCAGTCTCCGCTCGACAACGTCATGGTCGGTGGCCGCGAGGGCAGCGACGTGCGCTGCAGCTTCGGCGAGCCCGCCCGCACCTTGCGCATCGTGCTGCAGGCGGTGCGCGATGTGAGCGGCGAAAGCCTCAAGGGGATCGCGGTGACCATTCAGGACCTGACCCGCGAGGTGGAGCTGAACGCGGCCCAGAGCCGCTTCATCAGCAACGTCTCCCACGAACTGCGCACGCCGCTGTTCAACATCAAGAGCTACGTCGAAACCCTCTACGACCTGGGCGATCAGC
>CAZJIF010000021.1:0-23870 GCA_964546045.1 uncultured Klebsiella sp.
ATGGAGGTTCTCCGGTTGGGTCGGGTAATGGGAAGAGTTCAGAACCAACGGTTCAGCTCATTGGCTGGCTGAATCGCCGGTTGCGTGACCTCAGTCCTTCGAACCCACGAAGCCGGCACTGCCAGCCAGGGCAGGTTCCACTTCACGGTGGGGACGGGCGATGATGTGGGCAGCCACCAGGCCGTCGCCCACACGCTCACAGGCGTCAGCGCCGGCACGCACAGCGGCGTTGACAGCACCGGTTTCGCCACGCACCATCACGGTGACGTAGCCACCGCCGACGAATTCGCGGGCGATCAGGCGCACTTCGGCAGCCTTGGTCATGGCGTCGGCTGCTTCGATCGCGGGAACCAGACCGCGGGTCTCGATCATGCCGAGGGCAATGCCCATGGTTTCGTTTGCCATTACCTGCTCCTAGAGGAGGGGGGTGGAATGTTCGCCCAACACCTTGGTCTGTGGCGAAACCCCCCGTCAAGGGATTTGGGGCGCTGCGGCCATCACCGTTGCTTGGGCTCCTCGATAAGCAGAGCTGATCAGTCGATCACAAATCGTTAGGCAATGCTTGCGCAGGAGTCCCTGACAGGCCCTTGGGGCGGTGTCAGGGACGACAGTTGCTACAGGGCTTCGGCCTCAGAAACAAAGCCCACCCCGCCGTAGTAGCCGAGCAATGGCTTCAGTGTCGTGCGGATACCGGCCAGGTCGTCGCTGCTGCAGAACACGATCACGTGGGCGTTGGCGCCGAATCCGCTGAAATCCATGCCTTCGGACACGGTGCCGCCGTGGCCACGTCCGGTGACATGGCGCACCACGGTGTAGCCCGGTGCACCCGCCGCGATGAGAGCGGCACAAATGCGCTCCAGTTCCCGCTCGTTGATGATCAAATCAAGGCGTTTCATGGGATCAGACGGCAGGAATGAAGCGCTGCACGGCAGCCATGTAGAGGGGGATTCCGACGACGATGTTGAACGGAAAGGTCAGCCCGAGGGACGCGGTGATGTAGAGGCTGGGATTGGCCTGGGGCACGGTCATGCGCATGGCCGCTGGTACGGCGATGTAACTGGCGCTGGCGCACAGCACCATGAACAGCAGGGCATCGCCCTGGGGCAGATGCAGCAGCAGTGACACCCCCAGACCGGCGATCGCGTGCAGCGGTGGGGACAGCAGGGCAAAACCGATCAGAAAGGCACCGGTGGCCTGCAGTTCCCGCAACCGCTGGCCCGCCACGATGCCCATGTCCAGCAGAAAGAAACTCAGTGCCCCGTAGAACAACTGCTCGGTGAATGGCTCCATCTTGGTGATGCCGGCCGGGCTGTAAGCCGCGCTGAGCACACCGATCACCAGCGAGCCCACCAGCACCAGCACCGAGCTGTTCAAAAAGGCCTCATGCAGCAGGGAACCCCACTGCAGCCCTGGACCTTCAGCACGGGGTGCCGTGAGCCGCACCAACAACAGGCCGATGATGATCGCCGGCGACTCCATCAACGCCAACGCCGCCACCATGAAGCCATCAAACGGGATGGCCAGTGATCCGAGAAACGTTTCAGCGGTGATGAACGTGACGGCGCTGATCGAGCCATAGGCCGCCGCCAGGGCTGCCGCGTTGTAGGTGTCGAAGCGGGTGCGGAGCAGCAGGAAACTGGTGATCGGCACCAGCACAGCCATCGTCAGAGCGGCACCGATGGTCAGCAGAACCAGCCGATCGAGGCCGCTGTGCTGCAGTTCGATGCCCCCCTTGAGCCCGATCGCCAGCAGCAAATACAGCGAAAACAGCTTCGGCAGCGGTGCCGGAATCTCCAGATCCGAACGCAACAGCACCGACAGCAACCCCAGGCCGAAGAACAACACCGGGGGAGACAACAGGTTCTGCAGCACCAGTGAGGGATCCATCGACCGCTCTGCAGATCTCAGCCCCTCAAGCTAGGTGCTTCCCGGTCAGCAGCTGCTGATGCTGCGGCCGTGCATCTGGGCAAAGGCAAAGCCGATTCCTAACGTTCAGGGGGAATCGGTGCCTCCGGACCTGTTCGGGGGGTGGACTGTTCAACCCGGCCGGTTCCCACCCTTGCCCTGCTCAAGGCAAGGGGTCACTGCGGTCGTTGCGCCACAATGACGAGCTCCCGACGTCGCGGTCTTGGTCGTTCTGGTGATCGCCAGTGGCAATCCCGCCAAGGTGGCTGACATTGCCGCCATGCTCAGCGATCTGCCGCTGGACGTGCAACAGCAGCCCGACGGCCTGTCGATCGAGGAAACCGGCAGCACCTACCTGGACAATGCCCGGCTCAAGGCCGAGGCTGTGGCCCAGCTGACCGGCGCGTGGGCGCTGGCCGATGATTCCGGACTGGAGGTCGATGCCCTGGGAGGTGCTCCTGGCGTGTATTCGGCCCGGTATGCGGGCAGTGACGGCGAGCGCATTGCCCGTCTGCTGGCCGAGCTTGGCGACACGCCCTACCGCAGCGCCAGCTTCAACAGCGCGATGGCCCTGGCCGCCCCAGACGGCACCACCGTGCTCGAGGCCCAGGGCATCTGCCGCGGCGAGATCTTGCACCAACCCATGGGCCAGGGGGCTGGATACGACCCGATCTTCTGGGTGCGCGAAGCCGGCTGCAGTTATGCCGAGCTGGGTGAGCATCTGCGGCGCAAGCTGGGCAGCCGTGGCAAGGCCGCCCGGCAGATGGCTGCCGAGCTCAGGCAGGTGCTGGGGCTCAGCTCAGCCCTGAGCTGAACGGTTGACCTGGTTGATGGCCCGCATCGCAGCGGCGGCTGCCTCTTCGACATCGCCCTCGCGGCCGGCCAGGGTCAGACGGCCGAAGGCTCCAACGGCCTTGACATCAACCACGGTGATGTTGGAAGACTTTTCGGCCTCGTTGGCGGCGATCAGCACATAACCGGCGGGTTCGGTCTCGAGAATGAACATGCTCATGCCGGCCTGAATCATCGAGCCACGGCGGTTCTGGCGGTTGATCAACACGGCATGGTCGGGCGTGATCGCACGGATGATCTCGGTCCAGCTGACCTCGCAGCGGCTGCGGTGCTGAACACTGCTGCCGATCGCCTCGAGCACCACATCGCCCGAATGCAGCACATTGCTCTGATCCCGGTGATACAGCGCCAGCGAGCCGAAGGCCCGCTCGACGATCATTTGCCCCAGCCGGACGGTGCTGGCCTTGAGGGCGATGTCGGTGACCCGGTGCACAGCCATCCCCGGCGACACCTCGAGCCAGAGGCAGGCATCGCCCGGTATCGGCAGAAACCCCTGGCTGACGGTGCCCATGTAGGCCGCCAACTGGGGCTGCAAGCTGTCCAGAAAGACGTAGGTGCGCAGCTGGATCGACTCGACATGGCTTGACTCGCGCGCCAGGCGCGAGGTTTCGCTGTCGGTGGTGATCACGCAACTGGCGGCCGACGGGTGTAACAGCTCGTCGCCCGCTGCCCGGGCGATGCCCAAACCCAGGTCGGTGCCGGTGACCTGCACCGGCCTTGCGCGTCTCCTGGGGTTGGACTCAGCCAAGGATTGGGAAGCTCCCGGGTCGTTCAGGCCTGCGCACACCAGCCGCAGAAGCCGGCTGACTCTACGCCTGAGCCCTTGCGCCCCGGTCCACAGCCGGTACCTTCCGGCCATCCCCGGTTCCCACGCCATGGCTGCCAAGCGCCCCGTCACCGACGGCACCGCCCACGGTTCTGTCCCGGTTCAGCCCCAATCCGATGCCGTGCGCCCCGAGCAGGCCCTGGCGCTTGTGGGAATGGGTCTGCTGCAGAAGATGGCGGCCAACGGCGAACTGCCCTGGGTCTGGAACGAGGGGGAGGATGGCGGAGCCTGTGATGCCGGCGCCCTGCGCAACAGGTTGGAACTCACCCAATTGGCGCTCAACACCGGCGCCCCCCTGAGCACCGCCGAAATCACCTATCTGATGGGCGCCCGCCCAGGAGCCGCCGTGGTCGAGCGGGGCGGCCTCAAGGCGCGGCGCATCAGCCGCAACGTCTGGAAGCTGAGCCAGGGCAACGGCAGCAGCGAAACCAGCAGCTTCAACGGCTTCAACGACGGCCGCCGACGCTTTGGCTAGGCAGCCAGCGGCAGGCAGGGCCGATTTGGCTTAGCCCGCCCCAAAAGCAACTGGGGATCACTACATTTCGCGCACCAAGCGACCTAGGCGCCTGATGTCCCTGTCCTGGCTTGGAACTGCCTGGCTTGTGCCCCTCTACCCCCTGGTTGGGGCTGCGCTCAGTCTGTTGTGGTCCCCGGGCCTGATCCGGCGCACGGGTCCACGGCCCAGCGGTTACATCAACCTGCTGATGGTGTCATTGGCCTTCGGACACAGCCTGCTGGCCCTGGTGAGCCTTCACAACAACTCGGCCGCTGGCACTGCAGCGATCTATGCGCCCCCGACCTTCGGCTGGACCTGGCTCAACACCGCAGGCCTGCGCGTCGGATTTGACGGTCTGATCAGCGAACCGGCTCTGATCGCCATGACCCTGATCACTGGCCTGCATGTGCTGGTTCAGATCTATTGCATCGGCTACCTGGAGATGGACTGGGGATGGCCGAGATTTTTTGGCGGACTGAGTTTCTTCGAGTCTGGACTCTGCGCCCTTGTGCTGACCGATTCGGTCTTTTTCAGTTATGTGCTGCTCGAACTGCTGACCATCGGCACCTACGTCATTGTCGGCACCTGGTACAACCAACCGCTGGTGGTCAAGGGCGCACGGGATGCCTTTCTCACCAAGCGGATCGGCGACATCGTGCTGCTGGCCGGAGTGATCGCCCTGTTACCGGTGACCGGCACCTGGAACTTCCATGGCCTGCAGGGCTGGGCTGCCGATCTGGCCAACAACGGTCAGCCCCTGCCTCCCGGATTCCAATTGATCCTCCTTGCCCTGATCGCTGGCCCCATGGGCAAGTGCGCCCAGATCCCTCTGCACCTGTGGCTCGATGAGGCGATGGAGAGCCCCCTGCCCTCGACCGTGCTGCGCAACTCTGTGGTCGTGCTCGGCGGGGCCTGGGTGCTGTTGCGGCTTGAACCATTGATTGAACGCAGCCCCCTGGCCCAGGCGGTGCTGGTGGTCGTGGGCGGCACCACTGCCCTGGTGGCAGCGCTGATTTCCCTGGGACAGATCGACGTCAAACGGGCGATGAGCTTTCTGGTCAGCAGCTGGCTGGGGCTTCTGTTTGTGGCCGTGGGACTCGGGGGCATCAACGTTGCCGACCACCTGTTGCTCGTCTACCCCCTACCGATGGCGGTGATGCTGATGGCGATCGGAACGATTGTGATCGGCAATGTCACCCAGGATCTGACCCAGCTGGGAGGCCTCTGGAGTCGCCGTCCATTGGTGGGACTGGCATTTCTGAGCGGCGCCGCCGGTCTGATGGCCTTGCCCCCTTTTGGTGGATTTGCCGCCCTGCGCGAATTGCTCGCCTTGACCGCCTCTAGCCGCCTACCGATTGTCCTCGGTGCCTTGGTCCTAATCACCAATGCCTTGTTGAGTGCCTCGTTGATGCGGGTGTTTGGCCTCATCTGGGGAGGTGTGCCCAAGCCTTTCACCGTGCGCTCGGCCGAGGTGCTGTGGTTGATGGTGCTACCGACCCTGCTGCTCATGGGCCTGGTGCTGCACATCCCCCAACTGCTTGTCCAGGTCGGCGTCTATCCGCTCAACCCACTTCCTGGATGGGGCCTGATGGGCTGGCCGCTGCTGGCCTCAACCTTGGTGGGAGCAGCCAGCTCGCTGTTCTTCTACCTGCGGCCCCATCCCCTGGCCGAACTCCCCTCCGGACTGGGGGGGATTCAGCATTGGTTGGCCGAGGACATGCACACCGAAAACTTCTATCACCGCACCGTGGTGGCCCTGGTCGTGGGTCTGGCCCGCATCAGTGCCTGGACCGACCAACGCCTGGTCGATGGATTCAGCACCGCCACGGGAGGAGCAGCCATGGCTGGAGCCCGCAGGCTCAGCCTCACCACCAGCGGCAACTCCCAGGCCTATGCCCTGTCGTTGGTTCTGGGGGTGTTGGTCATGGCGGCCTGGCTGCTCGCCCGTTGAGGAGACACTCATGACACTGCTGTTGCTCCTTCTCATCCCTGGATTGGCCGCCCTGGTGCTGCCATTGCTGCCCGGCACTGCAGGCACCATGCGTGCCATTGCTCTGGTTGCTGCCCTGACCCAACTGGCTATTGGCCTGTGGGCATGGCAACACCCGCCCCTTGATCAGTCACTGCCCTGGCTGCCCCAGCTGGGCCTGGAATTTGATCTTGGCCTCGATGGCCTGTCGCTGCCCCTGGTGCTGTTGACCTGCCTGCTGACAGCTATGGCCATTCTCGCCAGCCCGGCAGCCCAGAACAGGCCGCGGCTGTTCTTTGCCCTGCTGCTCGCCACCAACGTCGGCCTGACCGGCTCGTTTCTGGCGCGCAATGCCCTGTTGTTCGTGCTCTCCTACGAGCTGATCCTGATTCCGACCACCTTGCTGGTTGCGATCTGGGGGGGACCACGCCGCTCGGCTGCGGCGATTCGCTTTCTGCTCTACGGAGCCATGTCAGGGATCGCCCTGCTAGCGGCGGTGCTGGCCCTGGGCTGGTTGCAGAACGGCGGGCTGGATTTCAGCTTTGCAGCCCTGGCCGATCACCCCCTGCCCCCCCACCAGCAGCGCTGGATTCTGGCGCTGGTGCTGCTGGCCTTTGGCCTCAAACTGCCTGTGGTGCCCCTGCATGGCTGGCAGCCGCTCACCTACAGCCAGGCGCCGACGCCAGTGGCGATGCTGCTGGCCGGCGCCGTGTCAAAGCTGGGAGCCTACGGACTGCTGCGCTTTGGTCTTGGCTTCTTACCGGATGCGTGGAGCGACTGGTCCGGCTGGATTGCTGCCCTGGGGGCCATCAGCGCGATCTATGGCGCACTGAACGCCATCGCCCAGCTGGACATGCGCCGGTTGGTGGCCTACAGCTCGCTGGGTCACATGGGCTTTCTGCTGCTGGCACTGGCAGCGGCCACCCCCTTGAGCCTGCAGGGTGTAATGGCCCAGATGCTGGCGCATGGCCTGATCATTGCCCTGCTGTTCTGCCTGGTTGGGCTGATCGAGATCAAGACCGGCAGCAGCGCGATCCCCGAGCTGTCGGGGCTGCTCAATGCGCAGCGAGGACTTCCCTTCACGATGGGGTTGATGCTTTTGGCCCTAATGGCCGCCGCCGGCGTGCCCGGGCAGGCGGGGTTTGTCGCCGAACTGCTGGTGTTTGAAGGGAGTTGGGTTGCCTATCCCTGGCCAACTCTGGTCTGCCTGGTGTCGTCTGGTCTAACTGCCGTCTATGCCGTCCGCCTGTTCAACAGGGTCGGCTTCGGCAGGCTCGACAACACCAAAGCCAATTGGGCCAGCACCAGCTGGTCCGAGCGCGCACCCGCCCTGGTGCTGACCGCACTGGTTGTCCTGGGGGGGTTGTGGCCCACAGCCTTGACCGGCTTCAGCGAGAGCGCAACAGGTCCTCTGGCGCTGCGCTCGAGTGACGCCGTCACCGTGATTGCTCGATCGACCAGCCAGGAGCTGAGCGCATGACACCGACCGCCACTGCTCGAGCAGCAGAGAGCAGCACGCCCCTGATCCCGCCGTCGACTCACCGCTATGCCGATGTGATCCATCGGCTGGAAGCAGGGGGCTCGATGCTGCCGGACACCCCTGAGAACCTCAAACAGATCATTGGCATCTACAAGGCCTACGCCGTGCCGATGGACTTCTACTGGCGGGATCTGCTCTACATCGCCGAAAAAGTCTTCCTCAACCCGCTGCCGGCATTCAAGTACTTCATCTCCAAGGAGTATCTCGACCGGCCCAACAGCTACGCCGGCGATCAATCGCAGCTGCGCATCTGGCGTGGGACCGACAAAGCCCATCCGGAACTGCTGGCATTCATGGAGCGCGGCGAAACGGGGCGCATCCCCAAGCTCTTGCACCATCTGTGGCACGACCGGGTGAACATGGAGTTCGCCGAGGCCTGCATGCAAGCCATGTTCTGGCATCAGGGGATGGGCGGGCGCTTCAACGACTACCTCGACAGCGACACCTATAGGGCCAATGCCGATCGGGCGATCAAGGCCTACTTCAAAGGAAACCCATTGATGCTTGGGTTCTACAAGCTGTTCCCAGAGATGTTCCTGGAGCAGGTACGACAGCTCAGCTATTACGCCAACCTGGGCCTGTTCTGGGAGGTCATGGCGCCGGTCTTCTTCGAGATGAGCGACATCTACGACGAAGGCGGATTCAAAGGGGTCCCCGACGCGATGGACTTCCTGGTCAACGGCATCTTCGCGGCGACCGGACGGCCGATCTACCACAACGTAGTCATCGGAGGCGAGTGCTTCGAGATCATTCCCAAGAGCGCAGGTTTAACCTGGTTGTATGAAGCAGCGCTTCCTTATGTGGAAGCGGTTTTCTACCGTACATCGCCATTCCGTGGCACCAAGAGTTACAACGCCCAGGCGGGACAGGTCCCAGCTGATCAAGCCGACTTTCATTACGGCATCCTCTATGCAGACGTGTTTCCAGTTGGGTCGGCAGGAATTCCGCCGACCCTACTCATGCAGGACATGTTGCACTTTCTGCCTCCATACCTCAAGGAGATCTATAAGCAGCACAAACGCGGTGAGGAGGACGAGCTCATTCAGCTTGGCATCACGTTCCAGCGCTCGATGTACAACGTAACTTCAGCGGTCATTCAGGCCCTGCGCTGTGCGCTGCTCTACCCACTCGATGACCCTGACCCTGAGCATCGACTGGCCAACCGTCGCTTCTTTGAAGCACAGATGGATCGTTTTCTGCGGCCCGAGGCCCGCCTGAGCGACATTCAATCCCAGGACTACCGCTGATCGCGCTTTCGCCCCCTCCAGCCCATGGCCACGATTCTCGAAACCGCAGCCTCAGCTGGTTGCTTTCAGACCCTGCTTGCAGCAGTGGATGCCGCTGGCCTGCGCGACGCTCTGGACGGGCCCGGACCGTTCACGGTGTTTGCGCCGGTCGATGAGGCTTTTGCCGCCCTGCCACCCGGGACGGTACAGACCCTGGTGGACAACCCACCGCAGTTAGCCCGGATCCTTCAATTTCACGTGTTGGCCGGAGCCCGTCTGCAGGCCGAACTGGTGAGTCAGAGCGCTTGGGAGAGCCTGGAAGGGGCCCCAGTGCCGATCGTCCGCAATGACCCGTTTGAAGTCAAGAACGCATCGGTCATTACGGCCGACATTGCCTGCGACAACGGAATTGTGCACGTCATCAACCGGGTGATTTTGCCGGGTTGATCAGCCGTGTGCAAACTGAGGAAACCGGGAGTGGTTCCTGGCCATGGTGCCGATGACCCCTGCAACCTCTGCTTACCCTGAACTCTCAGAGGAACTGCTCGCCCTGATCCAGAGGATTCAGGCGAGCGCGCTTGAGCCGCAGAACCTGCTCGACTCCCCTGTGCTGCAGCAGGCTGAAGCGCTCCAGGGCGAGATCAGCCAGGCCTACCGGCAACTGCTGAGTGATGGTGTTCCACTCAGTGACGACCAGCTGGAAAGCATCGCTGCAGGCCGGCTGGACATCCCCACCATGCTGATCGCCTTGGCCAGCACCCTGACCATTTCGGCCAGCGATGGAGCGGCCCTGGTTGGAACCTCGATCGGGATCGCTGCCATGGGCAGCGCACTTCCCACCCAGGCGATCGAGCGGGTCCAGGAGGTCGCCAGGGATGAACCCTGGATGCACCATGCTTTGGCGATCATCAAGGAGTTTGAAGGGCTGGAACTGGAGGCCTATGTCGATGCGGTGGGTGTGGTCACCATCGGCTGGGGCACCACCCTGTACAACGATGGTCGTCCGGTGAAGTTGGGCGATCGCGTCACGCCGCACCAGGCAGATCAGCTGCTGCGGGCGCAGGTGCAGCGTGACTACGCACCAGGGATGTTCAACGCCTTGCCAATGGCCAGGTCCTTCACAGCGCGCCAGCAGGCGGCCCTGGTCAGTTTCACGTACAACGTGGGGGTCGAGGCGCTGAACCAGTCCACCCTGCGCAAACGCTTGATCGCCGGTGAAGATCCTGCCCTGGTCATCAGACAGGAACTGCCCCGCTGGCGGTTCGGTGATGAAGGAAAGATCCTGGCCGGTCTTGAACGGCGGCGGGCCGCCGAGGTCAACTTATTTCAGAGCTAAGACCGAGCTGGGATCCCTCAAGCCAATTGGTCCAACGCAAGGGACAACGCCGCATAACACTGTTGCAGCTGTAGCGCACTAATGCTCAGCGGTGGAATCAGGTAGACGGTGTTACCCAGGGGACGCAGATAGACACCCTGGTCAACACAGAGGCGCTGGATCTGCTTACCCACTGGGTTGAGGTATCCATCGTCGCCAGCTTCGACATCAAAGGCTGCAATGGTGCCCAGCGTCCGAACGTGGCGCACGCGCGGGTGCTGGACCAACTGCTCAAGCTCTGGCGTGTGACGGGCTTCAAATTGCTGAAAACGCTCAGGCTGGGCCTGCAGCAGATCCAGGCTGGCCAATGCCGCAGCACAGCCAAGCGGGTTGGCGGTGAAGCTGTGGCCATGGAAAAACGTAACCAGCGGATCGGTGCCGATGAAACCCTGATAGAGGCGTTCGCTCGCCATGGTCACCCCCATCGGCAGAAAACCACCGGTGAGTCCCTTGGACAGAGCCATCAGATCGGGCTGAATACCGGCCTTTTGACACGCGAACAAGGCGCCGGTGCGACCGAAGCCGGTCATCACCTCGTCGGCGATCAACAGGGCGCCACTAGCTTCTGCACGGGCAGCAACGTCTCGCATAAAACCAGAGCGGACCAGACGCATACCTGACGCACCCTGCAGCAAGGGCTCCAAAATCACAGCTGCAGTGGGTGTTTGCAGGGCGAGGTCAAGCTGGGCCAGCGCCTGCTGTTCGCGCTGATCGACGGTGTCGTCATCCCAATGGGTGTGGGGCCAGGGAACACGGGTCACGTCAAACAACAAACTCTCGAAGGGTGCGGTGAACAGTGACCGTTCACCCACCGCCATCGCCCCGAATGTGTCGCCGTGATAGGCACCTTCAAAGGCAATCAATTGATGACGTGGCTGGCCCTGGTTGGACCACCACTGCCAGGCCATCTTGAGCGCCACTTCGATGGCTGTGGAGCCGTTATCTGAAAAGAAAAGCCGCTGCAACCCGGTCAAGCTGCTGAGCCGGGTCGCCAATTGCTCGGCCGGCTCATGGCTGAAGTTGGCAAAGATGACCTGCTCAAGCTTCTGGGCCTGGCCAGCGATCGCAGCAGCGATGGCGGGCTCGGCATGGCCGTGCAGGGTGACCCACCAACTGCTGATCGCATCAATCAAACGGCGCCCATCTGCAAGCTCAAGTTCGCAGCCCCGGGCTCTGCGCACCTGCAGTGGTTCTGGGCTCGTCGCCACCTGGGTGGTGGGGTGCCAAAGGTGTGGATGCCAACTCATCAGTTGCGGAAGCGCAGGCAAGTGCCGCTTATGGCGATGTTTGATCGTAGTTGACGCCAACATCGGTTGATGCCTGGCGACGAGCGTGCAAGACCAACCAATAGGCGGCCGCTATACCAACCACAATCAAACCGAATCCAGCCATAAGTTGTGGCTTGCTTTCGGTTCCTGGCGGCAGTACAATTACTTTACGAGCTACAGCAGTTAAGGCCGTTAACAAAACCAACTCAATTTGCACAACCTGGTCGCGCAAGTAAGCGGTGACATTTTGCAAGACTTCCAAGGCGATAAAGATCAACAAAAGGCGATCTAATAATTTAATTAAACTACCATCAAACCAATTGACCTGAAGCAAAAGCAACTTCCCACCCGTTTCCCAAAATAGCTGAATTGTGGCAATCCCGATCATTGCCGCCAACAACAGAGCCAGGAGCTTTGCGAGCTGACGCTCATAGGCATGAATGCCAGAAAGAAAAGTGCTGTCTCTGAAAAAATTCATACAACTTGCTGCTCATGCATAGCAACTGAAGCAGATGGGATATCAATCTGGGGCAATGCGACAGACCATGAAGCAGCGACTGACATGGAAACAGGAAAATCCCGACACCACAGATGGAGCATCGGGATGATCGTGACCAACACCTAAAGAAGACGCCGTATCTGAACAAACAAAGGCAAGAAACGCATTTTAAAACTTGTGATCTCTTAGAGCCTCAACTTGATAAATGTATGTAATAATTGAGTAATCAGCATAATACTTTGCCTCTATCTCCTTGGTAATAATGTCAGCAAGATCGCGGGTACCAGTCAATACCTCGATTTTAACGTTGGAAAGGGTGTGAGAGACACTAGGCTGACCGGTAGAACGGACATTACGACTACCCTCACCCCCAGCGGCATTTACGGTATAACCAGTTGCGCCTGCCTCTTTAATGAGTTTGGTGAGTTTTTTGGATAGAACTTCTTCAGCTACAATTACCAATTTCCAAACTTGTTGACTCATGGGGTAAATTCTCGAGAGGTTTAAAAAAAGAACGTTAGGATTGAAGCTCCTAGCGACCAAGCATCAATTCTGCAATTCCAATAAAAAGCGGAATACAGATCGCGATAGCAACTGGCGTGCCTATGGCTGTAGACGCCCCAATATACGCAGAAGGATTGGCCGTAGGAATACCAGCTCGCAAAGTAGGAGGACCAGAAATGTCGGAGCTTGATGCAGCGATCACTGCTAAAACAACCGCACCTCCAATACTAAAACCAGTCAACTTGTGAATAACAAGTCCAAGGCCAAATGCAAGGAAACCATGGAAAATAGGGGCAAAAAAGGCATAGATTGCAAACCACTGAGCAACCTTTCGCAACTCATTCATGCGCTGGGCCGCTTCCATTCCCATGATGATCATCAAGACTGAAAGAAAACCTCGGAAAAGAGGATTAAAAAAGGTCTCGTAAACGGGTTCTGGCTTCGTAAGAATGCCGAGGCCAACGCCAAGAAGCAACGCCGTCACAGCAGAGCTTTGTAGGCTTTCTTTGACAATCGGCCAAATTTCCACTTTCTCTATATCGCCACCTGCTTTTTTGCTGAGATAAAGACTCGCAACAACAATTGCTGTCACAAGAGCAGGAATGTCCATGAATGGATACAAGGCAGCAGTCCAAGCTTCATAAGGAACCTTGGCCGCATCCAATTGCGGCAGGACGGCTGCCAGTGTCGAACCACTCACTGCACCAAACAAACCTCCAGTAGCAATCGCGTCAGGGACTTTGATCCCTGGCAGTTTGCCCAATGTGTAGCGACTAAGAAAGACAATCACGATGCCTAGTACGACAGCGGCAATAGCTGGCAGAAGAATCTCTGCAAAGTTGGAATTACGAATAGCAATTCCTCCAGTCAGACCAATCTTCATCAACAGAAAAAAACTAATAAACCTGTAGATCGAGTCTGGGATTGCCAGCTGACTGCCAAGGGAAGCCACAATGATGCCACCAATGAGAAAGCCCAAGGTTGGCGACTGAAATTGACTTAGGAACAAAGATACAAACTCAGACATAGTTAATCATGCAATTAAGAAACATACGTAGTTGTCAACTGAGCAATGATCGTTGCAAGCTCGATACAGCAGTGCGCTCCACTACGCAGCCAGGCGGATCACGGCTGCTTGAAATTTCAGGTTTCATATACTAAAATAGGCGTAAACAATCATCAACCGCAGCCCAAGTTAAAACCTCCTCTTCACCATCAACTAAAAGCCATCCCTGCTGACGAAATAGTCCTAATGTTTTCGTCACAGTGACCCTCGTCATTGAACAGAGATGTCCCAACTCTCTGTGTGTAAGATTCATCGCTACAAGTGGTAAACGAATACCCTGCTCTGTAGTTGCCCCAAAACGCGAACCAAGCCATTGCAGAAGCTTTAACATGCGCTTCTCAGCCGGTCTAACCCGACTTAGCTTAAATAAAACTGACAACTGTTCGATATGAGAGTACAAAAAGCTTTCTCCATCACTTGTATTAATAAGGCATTGGTCTAGAACCAAATTTGACAGAGAGCGAAGCTCTACTGGTTGAATAGCTAAACGATTAGGTATCAGCAACTGACCCGGACCCCATACACCTAATGGTAAAAAATCATCGTCATCACTCCAACTATTGGCCGATGCAAATCCCAACCGAACCATCCAGCAAAAGTCGACAGGGATTGATTGACCTGGCTCAAATACAAGCTGTAGTAGAGGCTGCTGCATGGCATTAACAAGTGGCACGACTTCAGCAAAATGACCGACAGCCATAAGCAATGAAGCCTGCTTGTCGTGTGCGCAAACCTTAGAAGTAAGCAGCCAAAACTTGGTCAAAGGATGGAAAGACAATACGATGCAAGCAATAACTTTTACTAAACATTCGGCAATTAAGGTGCACGGAATACATTGCGATGTTCATGAGTCACACGGTAACGTTCAGCTGATACACTGCAGGACAAATAAAAAGCCCCGGGCTTTGCCCGAGGCTTCAACAATCCAGCATGCTGATAACAATAGCGGCGAAATTCAGCCGAACCTGTGAATCAGCAAACTCAGTACGAAATCATCCCAGGGCCGAAACAGCCTGCTGCAAGGCATCACGACGGTTCAGACTGGTGCGCTCTGCCGGAAGCTTCTGGTACAGACCTAGCTTCTCGAGTCGGCGCTGGGTTGTGCCGTTAGCGCCAACCACAAAGACCTGACGGCCTTTCTCGATGGCCTCTTCAACGGCGTTCTCGACCGCCAGGGCTGCCGTCACTCCCAGGTGGGAGACCTCGGAGAGGTCAAACACCACGGCCTTGCAGTCGCTGATGGCGTTGTGCTCACGGCCAATGGCCTTGGCCACGCCAAAGATCATGGCACCATTCAGCTGGAACAGAAGAACCTGTCCCTTGCCCTGATCCAGAAGCTGACGCTCCTCAGCACTGATGTCGAGATCGCCATCACCGGTGCTGACCGATTTGACGCTCTTGCTCTGCAGAGCGCTCATTTTGTCGATCGTGAGAATGTTGGCGATGAACACGCCAATGCCCACGGCGGCGATCAGATCCACCAGCACGGTGAGGGCGATCACCAAATACATGATCAACGCACCGCTGATCGAGATGCGGTGAGCTCGCTTGAGGAAGCCCCAGTCGACGATGTCGACACCTACCTTGAGGGCGATACCGGCCAACACAGCCTGAGGGATCAGAGCGGCCACGCCGCTGAACACCAGGATCACCACCATCAGGATCACGGCGCGGCTGATGCCCGAGAGGGCGCTGCGGCCACCGGCCTGAATGTTGACGACCGTTCCCATGGTGGCGCCGGCGCCGGCGATGCCGCCGAACAGACCGGAAACCAGGTTGCCCAGACCCTGACCGATGAGTTCCTTGTTGGAATCGTGCTCGGTGCGGGTAATGCTGTCAGCGATCACCGCCGTCAACAGGGCGTCAATGCAGCCGAGCATGCCCAGCACAGCGGCATCCACGAACATGACCCGCAGCTCACCGACTTCGAAGTAAGGCAGCTGCAACTTGGGAAAACCGGAGGCGATCTCGCCAATGCGGCGGATCTCCTCGCCGCCGCCACCGGTCAGCAGGGTCAACGACAGCACGGTGCCGATCACCAGAGCGATGAGCTGGGGCGGGGCGATTTTCTTGACCCCGGCCGGTGTCAGCCACAGGATCGCCAGGGTGATTAACGCCAGGACCACCTCAGGCAGGCGCGCATTGCTGATGAGCCCGGGCAAAGCCGTGAGGGTGCCCATCACCCCACCTTTGGGGATGGCCTGCCCCAAGAAGGGACCGATCTGCAGGATCACCAGGATGAAGCCGATCCCGCTCATGAAGCCCGAGATGACCGTGTAGGGCATCAGGGTGATGTAGCGGCCAAGCTTTAAAAAGCCAAAGATGATCTGGAACACGCCAGCCAGCATCACCACGGTGAAAGCCATGGCCAGGCCGTGTTCGGGGTTGCGGGCCGTGAGGCTGGCGATGACCGCGGTCATCACCACCGTCATCGGACCGGTGGGCTCCGAGATCAGGGTGGGGGTGCCGCCGAAAAGGGCGGCAAACAGACCCACCAGCACAGCGCCCCAAAGGCCGGCAGCGGCGCCAGCACCACTGGCCACGCCGAACGCCAGCGCCAGGGGCAGGGCAACGATGGCAGCGGTGACGCCGCCGAACAAATCACCTTTGATGTTGTTGGTGCTGATGTGGTTCAGCACGCGAAAAGCCGGGCGCCCTGGGGGTGCCGACGTCGTGGTCATGAGCTACAGGGGGTTGTAGTCGCGGAACCTTAGGGAGTGTCCGGCTCGGATGGGGCGGCAGCTTGACCCGTTGCCTCAAAACAAACCGCGATAACGCACGAACAGCTGCACCATGGCCCAGGAACCAAGGGTGACTTTGAGTGCCACAAGCATGTTGAGCCAGGGAATCCAGCCACCGCTGAGCAGGGTTCCGAATACACCTTGGGGCAGTGCAAAGCCCAGCAACAGCACCAAGGACATCACGATGAAGCCCAGCACAGCCACCTTTTCCAGCAGATCAGCCCTGTAGCGCCGATAAAGACGCTGAGCCCGCTCTGCCCCGCCGCTGATCAGCGACAGTCCGATGGCCGTGCCACCGGCCACGCCTGCAGCGAACCCACCGCCTGGGCTGAGGTGACCGCGCAGGGCCAACTCCAGGGCCAGCAGAGCCGAAATGGTCGCGCCCAGTTCACACAGCACGCGACTGGGCGCATCCTCAAGAGCCTTGATGCGGCGACGCTCCTTTTCACCTTTAAGAAGCTCCCGGACACCGAGGGCAGCCAGGGTGAACACCACCACCTCGGCCACAGTGTCAAACAGGCGGGTCTGCAGGATCACCCCCGACACCAGGTTGGGGACCCCTGTCTGGCCGGCGATCGTGGCCACCAGCTCGCTGACGGCTGTTCCATCGGGCAGGGCGCTGGCCAACGGGGAAGCCAACAGCGCAATCGCGGCAAGCAGATAAAGCCAGGTCACGGTTCAAGCGGCTCCAGGCAGATCAGCTGACCGCCCAGGTCAATCCATGTGTCGTGGCCGGCACAGGTCTTGAGGCGCTCGTGCAGGGCAGCACGGTGGAGCACCAGACGCCGACCATCCTCGAGCCAGCCGTGAACCCCTTCCATGCCGTGGCCCAGGCGCAGGCGCAGATGCAACGGCGCAAGCCAGCTGTTCAACTCGTGCTCGATACCTGACTCCTGCGGTTGCGAACGGCGGTCCTCGAGACGCAGGGCCATCGACGAGCGCAGGGCGATGGCGTAGAGCGTGGTCGACAGCAACGTGCCCACAAGGGCCTCGGTGAGCGCCACATCAGGCGCGCCGAGCAAGGCGTACACCAGCGTTGCGACCGACCCAAGAATGCCTCTAAGCACCAAAGTTTGGTAAGGGTTGCTCTGGCTGACCAGCAACACGGCGGTCAGTGGCAGCAACGCTGTGATCGGCAGCAGCAGATCCAGCGACCCGCCCAGGGTCAGGGTTGTCATTGTTGGTGCCCCTCAGCGTTGCTGGCCAGCACATAGCCAAAGATCGTGTTCCAGATCACTAGCCCCAAGAGGGCGAGAGTCAACAGAGGCCATTGCTGCGGAATGCGCAGCAACAACCCGAGCAGCATCAGAACCGATCCCAGGGTGTCGGCCACAGACAATTTGTGCAGCTTGCTCAGATAGCTGATCGGCTCGAGCAGGGGCCAGGTACCCCAGAACCAGAGCAGCAACCCGCCGCCCAGCAGCAGCAGTGACAGGGTGTGTTGCAACATCAGCGTTCAACCTCACGCAGCAGGTTGGCTAGCAACAACATGCCGGCATTACCGGCGCTCAGGCTGATGGCACCGACCAGGCCAAGCATCCAATCGGCGCGCAGCACCGCAACCACCAACACAATCAAAGCGACCTTGGAGGCGATGCTGCCGAAGGCGGCCAGACGATCCCAGACCGTGCAGGGTCGGCACACCACAGCCAGTGGGATCAACAAGGCGAGCACCATGCCCCAGAGCAAGACAGTCATGGGTGATCAGCCGGGATTTGGCGATGCCGGACAGGTCTGAGGCTGTGAACCCTGTAGATAGGGGTGCCATCAGCTGAACTCAGCCCCAGCACCAAGGTGAACGGGGTCAGGGTGATGGCCAGTACCTCCAGAAACATCACGAGGACATCACCGCGCGAGCGCGAGGGCAAGGCAATCCACTGCTCATGCTCGTGCTGGGCGCCGAGCAGAGCTGCAGCTTCCAGATAGGCCTTCGGCACCGCCACAAGAGCCGCGATCAAGGCACGAACCAGGCCCGAACGGGCGCGATCGCGATGCCTCGAACGAGGGAGCAGCACGGCCACGGCAAAACCGATGACCAGGTTCAGGGAGGTGGCGTCTGACGTGAGCAGAAACCACAGTCCCCAACGAAACAGGGTGGTCAACAGCCAGCTCATCAGCCGACTCCAAACTGAAAGGCCAGCAGCAGGCCCGATCCCAGCAGGACCAGATTGCCCAACAGGTGCTGCAGCGTCTCGCCATGAACAGGTGGTGTGACGGAGCCAACGGGCAAGCGTTGCAGAGCCTGCTGGAGCAACACACCCGCTGCCAGCACCGCGAAGCTGCTGAGCATGGCTTGAACCGGAATGCCCTGAGCCAGCTGCCCGCAACCAACCAGCAGCAGAACCACTACAAGGGCGCTGACTGAGAAACAGACTCCGGACGTCAGCATCGGTTCTGCTGCGCTGGCAGGGGCCAAAGGGGCACCCCAAAGCCGCGCGTAGACCATGACCGTGCCCACTGACAACAGGACCAGAGCTGCAGCCAGAGGTGGCGGCAGGGTCTCTTGCAAGCCCTTTTTGGCAGCAAACCCCAGCATCGGGGGGACGCCGGCAATCGATAGCGATGCCCCGTACAGACCAAGCTGCAGTCCCAGCGGCAGGGGGCGTTCGCGCCAGCCCGCGAGCTGACGCGACGGCAGCCTGCCACCCGCCAGCAGGAACAGGCCCCCCTTGGCCAAACCATGGCTGAAGGCCATGGCGCCGCCAGCAACGGGGGACAACAACACAAGCCCCATCTGGGACAACGTGCTCCAGGCCAGCAATCGCTTCAGGTCAGTGGCGCGCAGGGCAGCCAGGACACCCAGCAGTGCACTCCCCATGCCGACCAGCTGCAACACCACCAACAAACGCGGATCCAACTGCGCCAGTCGCAGCAGTGGTACCGCACCGGCGGTAACCACAACACCGGACAGCAACGCCGAAATCTCGGCTGGAGCCTCGGCGTGGGTGCGAGGCAACCACAGACCAGAGATGAAGACACCGGCCTTGGTGAGCAGGCCAAGCAGCACAAACGCCTGGGCGGCACCGAGGGGCAAGCGGGCCAGGGCATTGAGCGAGAAACTGCCGCTCTGTGCGTACAGCAGCCCCGCGCCGATGAGGTAAAGGGTCATGGCGGTGTTGCTGACCAACAGGTACCGCAAGGCCACCCACAACCTGCTGGCACTGGGATCGGACAACATCAACAAGAAGGCACTGATCCCCACCACCTCGAGGGTCACATAAATGCTGATCAGGTCCGTGGCCGCAAAGGCGGTGTTGAGCCCGCCCTGCAAGACCAGCAACAACAGCGGCATGGGGGTAGCTGGCGAGCGTTGCCAACAGGCCACCAGAACAGCCGCAATCAGCAACGCTGCCAGCAGCACAAACCAACCTGCCAGGGGGTCCAAGCGCAGGGTCACCCCTGTGCTGCCCAGCAGGTTGAGCTGCGCCGCGCCTTGGGGCCCGGCCAGCAGAGCCGCAGCGCCAACAAAGCCTGACAACAGGCAACACCCCAGCACGAGAAGGCGCGACAACAGCGGCACCATGGCAGCCACGAACCCCAGCAGATAGGGGAGCAGCAACCAGACCGTCAGCAGAGGCGATGTGAGCATCACAACGTCAGTTCCTGTGCTCAAAACTGCTGACATCAAGGCTGGGATCAACCCGCGCCAATTGGGTCACCACCACCAGCAGCAAAGCCTGAATCGACAGCCCGATCACGATTGCCGTCAGGATCACCGCCTGCGGCACTGGATCAGCAAGATCGGTCGGCACGACACCAGAGGACGATCCTGCCGAAAGACCAACCAGAAGTGGACTGCGCAAGCCTGAACGCGCTGCAAACAGCACAAACAGCGCAACAACGGCGCTGCCCATGACGTCCATGGCGAGAACCTTGAGAAAGAGGTTGCGCCGTAATAGAAGCCCGGTGAAACCTGCCAAGGCGGTCAGCAGGATTAACAGCTCCAGAAGACGAATGGGAGCCATGACAAGGTTAAATCAGGCTTCCTGGATGTAATCGACCACCTTGTGGGAAAGACCGCGCATGGCAGCCAAAGCTCGTCGTTCAATCCCACGTGCCGTGTCACGCGTGACACCCATGCTGCGGGCCACGGCGCTCAGATTGAGCGGTTCAGCACCTCCTACGCCGTAGCGCAGCCGCAGAAGCTCTGCTTCCTGAGGCGGCAATTCGTGAAGCAGCCGCTCGAAATCCTGGCTGAACAGCTGGCCCACCAGCCGCTCCTCAGGCTGGATTCCAGCGCAGTGAATCCGCTCCAGCAAGCACAGGTCAGCATCAGGGTGCTGGCCGGCATCAAGGCTGATGGGTTGCTGGGCTCGAAACAACACCTCCTGAATGTCGAGGGGCTTGAGTCCGGTGTCGCTGGCCAGCTCGCTGACGGTGGGGGTGCGGCCCAGCTGCTGGGTCAGGCTCTGCTGTGAGCGACGCAGCTTGCTGAGCACTTCACCCACGTGAACCGGCAGACGAATGGTGCGGCTCTTGTCGGCAATAGCGCGGGTGATGCCCTCGCGAATCCACCAGTAGGCATAGGTGGAAAACTTATAACCACGGGTGGGATCAAACCGCTCAACGGCCTTGATCAGCCCGATATTGCCCTCCTGGATCAGGTCTTCAAGCTCCAGCTGAAGACCGACATACTTGCGAGCAATGGTGACCACCAGCCGCAAGTTCGCCGAAACCATGCGTTGCTTGGCACGCAGACCGCGGCGACGGCTGCGCACCAGCTCCAGTGGCGTCAGACCGGCCTCGGCCGCCCAGGTCTCCAGGGAAGGGGCCATCCCCCCGGCACGCATGGTGAGTTCCTCGGTGATTTCATCAAGCCGGCGCAGGGTCTGCACCGCCCTGGCCAGGGTGATCTCCTCCTCCTGGGTGAGCAAGGGGATGCGGGACAGGTTGCGCAGATGAGTGCCGAGGGCGTCGCAGCTGCTGCGGGAGAGCTTCTGTGGCGCAGACATGGATGGCGGGGGGTCCCGTCGAAGTTTGCGGAACCCTACAGAGTTACGAAACAAAATGGGTGCGTTTGTCGCTAGCCATCAACGAGCAGGTCAAATCACCGTGATCAGATCAACTGATATGAACGAAAACCGCTTGACAGGCAAGGGGTCTCAGCCCTTCCAGCTGTGCAGAACCTGGGCCGAAGCAAAGCAGGCGCCTTAGCAAGATTGCAGCTTGCTTGGGTCGAGCCAGGAACCATTCTTGACTCATTGATGACCATTGACCCCGCCCCAAAGGGAGCAAATGCTGCCTTATCACAGATCGACCTGTTACCGGTCCTTTTTGCAATGACCTTGTTGCTCCTGTGTGCTGGTGGCTGGATGCTGCTGCGGATTGGCTTCGTTCTGGCTCAAATCGAACGTCACAGCGATGAAACCAGGCTGGGACGCAGGTTCCAGAAGGAGCTCCGGCGGCGTGGGTTGCTGGGCGACCCACACCTGGGGGTGGATGACTGAAGGCACACCGACCCAATCCAACAGCTGTGGTGCCTATGAGAGGGGCGCCGTTTTGGGCTCACCGATGCTCGCGATACCTCCACTTCTGATGGAGATCAGCCCCCATCAGCTTGAAGTCGCCGAAACCCTGATCCAGGTGGGGCGTTTCCTGGTCATCTTCATCGCCGCCCGCGCCATCGCCGAAGTGATGGTGCGGCTGCAGCTGCCGACCATCCTTGGCGAGCTCGTCGCCGGGGTGCTGATCGGCGTCTCCGGTCTGCACCTGATCGTGCCGCCCGACACCCAGGCCCAGCTCGCTGGCGCAGTAACAGGTCTGGTGGGGTCCCTCGCCGAAGTCACGCCCGATTCCGTGCGTGAGCTGTATCGCGAGACCTTTCCCAGCCTGCAGACCGTGTCCCAGCTGGGCCTGTTTGCCCTGTTGTTTCTCACCGGCCTCGAAAGCGAACTCGACGAACTGGTCGCTGTCGGGGTGCAGGCCAGCACGGTCGCCGTCACCGGAGTGGTGCTGCCCTTTGCCCTGGGAACCGCTGGTCTCTATTTCCTGTTCCATGTGCCCCTGATTCCGGCAGTGTTTGCCGGGGCAGCCATGACCGCCACCAGCATCGGCATCACCGCCAGCGTGTTCGGCGAGTTGCGCTGGCTCAAGCGCCGCGAAGGTCAGATCGTGATCGGCGCCGCCGTGCTCGACGACATCCTTGGCATCGTGATCCTGGCGGTGGTGGTGGCCGTCGTGGGTGGCGGCGCCTTCAGCGTCGGACCGGTGATCAAGCTCTGCCTGGCCGCCGTGGCCTTTGTCGGTGTGGCCCTGTTTCTGAGCCGCAAGGCTGCACCGGTCTTCGACTGGGTGGTCGACCGCCTCAAGGCCCCGGGCGATGTGGCGGTGGCCAGCTTTGTGGTGCTCACTGCGTGCTGCTTTGCAGCCCAGGCCATTGGTCTGGAAGCGGCGCTGGGGGCCTTTGCCGCCGGCCTGATTTTGAGCGCTTCGAAGCACACCCACGACATCGATGCAGCGGTGAAACCCCTGGTGGCTCTCTTTGCCACCGTGTTCTTCGTGCTGATCGGCACCAGCATGGATCTGTCGGTGCTCAATCCCTTTGATCCCGCCAACCGCGAAGGCCTGGTGGTGGCTGCCTTTTTGCTGGTGGTGGCCATCGCCGGCAAGGTGGCAACAGGCTGGAGTTACCTGTCCAAAGACCCCACCAACCGCCTGGTGGTGGGTCTGGGGATGATGCCCCGCGGCGAAGTGGGGTTGATCTTTCTGGGCTTGGGCAGTCAGGCGGGCATCCTCACGCCTGCCTTGGAGGCGGCGATTCTGTTGATGGTGATCGGCACCACATTTCTGGCGCCGATCCTGCTGCGGTTGGTGATCCCCAGGGAATCGGACGAAGCAGGCACCCCGGTGATCGAGCAACCGAGCTGAATCGCGCCAGGACTCAGGCAGCCGTCAAGGCTGCCTGAGTCATCTGGTAAAGACCTTCGATGCCCTGCCAGCCGAGGTACAAACCCAGCAGCAGGGCAAACACCCCAACCAGCCATTCGGCCCGGTGCACCAACCAGTCGTTGATGCGGGTGAGCGGCTCCCGCAATCTGCCTCTGCTGATCAGCCAGGCCAGAGGCGGCAGCAGCAACAGCGAGGTGGTCACCGCCACAAACACCACACCCACTTCGAGGTCACCCTGCAATGAGGTGTGGTTGGTCAGCAACATGCCGCCTTCCTTGACGTAAAAGACCAGGTTTTCAGGGCTCACCAGGGCGCAACCTGCCCCCAGTCCCATCAACGGCAGCCAGTCGAGTTCGGGCAGCTGACCCATCAACTGCATGGCCCAGTTCTCTTCACCGAGCGCAACCGCCGGGGTGAGCTGAAACAGACCCAAAGCCACCAGAGCACCGGCCCCGATCAGGTCCATCAGCACCTGACCGCGACTGCCCAAGTGCATGGCCCAGTTGAAGCGGCTACCCACCAGCACCACCACCGCCAGCGCGCCGCCATTGGCCAGCACCCAGCCGCCCAGGTAGGTGGCGCAGCGCAGCAGCGGGTTGCGGCCCAACAACAGCAAGGCCACCAACGCGATGTTGATCGGACTGAAGGCGATACCCAGACCGAGGGCCACGGTCTGGGTGAGCCAGTGGAACGGAAGCATGGGGCGATTGTGGCG
>CAZJIF010000022.1:0-7663 GCA_964546045.1 uncultured Klebsiella sp.
TGAAGAGGACATTCGTGGTGTCGATCTGGATGAACTCCTGGTGCGGGTGCTTGCGGCCGCCCTGCGGGGGCACCGACGCCGTCGTGCCCTCGAGGATCTTCAGCAGGGCCTGCTGCACGCCCTCACCCGAGACGTCACGGGTGATGGAGGGGTTCTCGCTCTTGCGCGCGATCTTGTCGATCTCGTCGATGTAGATGATGCCGCGCTGGGCCTGCTCCACATCCAGATCCGCCTTCTGCAGCAGCCGCAGCAGGATGTTCTCCACGTCTTCGCCGACGTAGCCCGCTTCGGTCAGGGTGGTGGCGTCGGCCACGGCAAAGGGCACATCCAGCAGCTCGGCCAGGGTCTGGGCCAGCAGGGTCTTGCCGCAGCCGGTGGGTCCGATCAGCAGGATGTTGCTTTTGTGCAGCCGCGTGGCGGTCTGGTCGGTCTCCCCCTTGCCGTCGCCCTGCCAGGCGAGGCGCTTGTAGTGGTTGTAGACGGCCACCGACAGGGTTTTCTTGGCGTCTTCCTGGCCCACCACCTGGCGGTCAAGGAACGCCTTGATCTCCCGTGGTTTGGGGATCTGGGCCAGGGTTGGGGCCGGTTTGGCGGGTTTCTTGGCGGCTGCCTTGCCGCGACTCGTCTCCGGTGCGCTGCGCCCGGTGGCGGCGGCGGGACTGCTGACGAGCTCCTCATCGAGGATCTCGTTGCACAGGTCGATGCACTCGTCGCAGATGTAGACACCTGGACCAGCGATCAGCTTGCGCACCTGCTCCTGCGACTTGCCGCAGAAGGAACATTTCAGGTGAGCGTCGAACTTCGGCATCGAACCTTGGCTTCGGCTTGACGGGGCAGAGGGGCCTCAAGGACCAGGATCGACCCAGAAACAGGAATCGTCAGCCGTCCTTAACGATCAAACCGGAGTGGTCTCGGTGACAACCCGGTCGATCAGCCCGTATTGAACCGCTTCTGCCGGCGAAAGGAAGTAGTCCCGGTCTGTGTCTGCGGCGATCTTGTCGAGTGGTTGGCCGGTGTGTTCGGCCATCAGGCCGTTGAGCGTGTCCTTGAGGAACAGGATCTCCCTGGCCTGGATCTCGATGTCGACGGCCTGGCCCTGGGCACCACCCAGGGGCTGGTGAATCATGATCCGGGCGTTCGGCAGGGCCAGCCGTTTGCCCTTGGTGCCGCCCGACAGCAGAAACGCCCCCATGCTGGCGGCCAGGCCGTAACAGATGGTCACCACATCCGGCGCCACCTGCTGCATCGTGTCGTAGATGGCCAGACCCGCCGTGACAGAGCCACCGGGTGAGTTGATATAGATCTGAATGTCTTTCTCGGGGTCTTCGGCCTCGAGGAACAGCAGCTGTGCCACCAGGGCATCGGCCACGCCATCGTCGATGCCGCTGCCCAGAAAGATGATCCGCTCCCGCAGCAAGCGGGAGTAGATGTCGAAGGCACGGTCGCCCCGCCCCGACTGTTCGACCACGGTGGGCAGCACCCCCGGGGCAGCCAGGGGGCCGGCCGACCAGCAGCCATCCGTCCAGCGGCTGTGGATCGGGTGAGGGATCAGGGCGTCGATCACGCGCGCGGCTCGGCAGGGGGACGGGACTTCAATTTATGGGCGCCGGCGGCGGCGCCGCGGCCTGGTCAGGCGTCGCCGGTGTCTTGGTCGCTGCCGGCCTTGTCGGTCTTGGCCTTCGGCTTGGCGGCCTTGGGCTTGCTGTCCTTGGCTTTGGCGGTCTTGGGTTCGCCTGAGTCAGCGTCAGCATCGTCAGCGGCTGCCGGGGCTTTTTCGCTGATGGTGCTGTTGGCTTCCAGCCAGTCCAGCAGTTTGTCCTGCAGCAGGTCGTCGGCCACGGCCTGGCGCAGGCGCTGCGGGTCGATGTTGCCCTGCTGGCTGAGGCCCCGGCTGATCTCCTTGACCTTGGCCTCCAGGGCCTCGTCCTCGACGCTGATGCCCTCGGCTTCGCCCAGGGCCTTGAGCGCCAGGCTGCGCCTGAGACGCTGCTCGGCCTCGGGCCTGGAGGTGTCCATCAGGCTGCGCACCAGCTCGGGCGTGAAGAGCTTTTTGACGTCCATGCCCTGCTCGGCGATCTGGCCGGCGGTCTGCTCGATCAGGTTGCGGATCTCCTGTTGCACCAGGGTCTCGGGCAGGTCCACCTCGAGCTGCTCGACCAGTGCCTCGACCAGGGCGTTGTGGCGGTTCGCCTTGGTGCGCCGTTCGGCGTCGTCCTTGAGTCGGGTCTCGAGCTCGCTGCGCAGCTCGGCCAGGGTCGATTTGTCGCTGGCTTGCTGGGCGAACGCGTCGTCGAGGGCCGGCAGCTCCCGTGTCTTCAGGTCCTTGAGGGTGATCGTGAAGCGGGCAGCGCGGCCGGCGGCATCCTCCTGGGGATAGCTCTCGGGGAACTGGCAGTCGACCGTCTTCGTCGCGCCGATCTCCAGGCCGATCACCCCTTCGATGAACCCGGGGATCATGCGGCCCTCCTCGAGTTCCACCTCCATGGCATCGCTGCTGCCGCCGCTGATCTCTTCCTCGTTGTCGGCATAAATGCCGCTGAAGCTCAGCACGGCCACATCGCCGCTCTGGGCGGCGCGCCCTTCCACAGGCACAAGGGTGGCCATCTGCCGCCGCGATTGGTCCAGGAGCTCGTCAACCCGGGACGGGTCGTAGCTCACGGTTTCCGCTTCTGCCTTGAGCCCCTTCGTGCTCTTGAGGCTGGGGCTGGGTTCAACATCCAGTTCGAGGGTGAACGAGAGGGCCTGGCCGGGTTCGAAGCGTTCCAGCACGGCTTCGAAGCCCTCGCTCAGTTCGGGCCGGCCGATGGCAGCGACGCTGTCCTTCTGCTGCTCGAGCGCCTCGCGAAACGCTGCATCCACCAGGTCCTCGAGGGCGGTGGCGCGGATCCGCAGGGGGCCGATCTGCTGCAGAAGCACGGCCCGGGGCACCTTCCCCTTGCGGAATCCCGGCAGCCTGACGCTGCGGCTGAGGCTTTCAACCGCCTTCTCGTACGCGTTCTGGCTGCGCTCGGCGGGGATGGCGAGTTCGAGGGCGATGCGACTGCCCGGTCTTGGACTGGTCTTGACCGTGAGGGTCCCTGCCTCAGCGCCTTTGCTGGCGGGTTGGCTGGTCTTGGCGGCAGGGCTCATGGGCAGGGCTTGGCGATGCAGGGCAGCCCAGGATCCTAGAAAGTGGTCCGATCCGTCGCCCAAACGCTTATTGTTGGAGCGGCGCAAGACGCAGGCGATACCCCAACAATCCGCTTTCCATCGGCCTCCCCATCGCCCTATGTCCGGTTGGTGGTGGCCCGATTCATCCCAGGGATGGGTTCAGTCCGTCGCAGCCATTCACCTTTTTGCAGTCACCGATTCAGTCGGCCCCCGCTTCCTTGACCGTCGCTCAGACCGCCTCGCCAACCCAGCCCAAGCCCCTTCCTGACCGCCCCCTGCGGATCGCCATCCTGGGTGCCACCGGTGCCGTCGGCCAGGAGCTGTTGCAGCTTCTGGCTG
The DNA here is from genome assembly GCA_964546045.1 of uncultured Klebsiella sp. Taxonomy (GTDB): domain Bacteria; phylum Cyanobacteriota; class Cyanobacteriia; order PCC-6307; family Cyanobiaceae; genus RGUW01. Next base: position 3,490 of record CAZJIF010000022.1, read on the forward strand.
AACGGCGGTTTCCCGTGGGCGACCTGATCCCCCTGGCCTCGCCCCGCTCGGCGGGCCAGACCCTGGCCTGGCAGGACCAGCAGCTGCAGGTGCAGCCGGTGACGCCCGAGGCCTTCACTGGCGTCGATCTGGTGCTGGCCTCGGCCGGCGGTTCGGTCTCGAAGCAATGGGCGCCTGTCGCCGCCGCCGCCGGGGCTGTCGTGATCGACAACTCCAGCGCCTTTCGCCTTGACCCGTCCGTGCCGCTGGTGGTGCCCGAGGTCAACCCGCAGGCGGCCTTTGACCACAGCGGCATCATCGCCCACCCCAACTGCACCACGATCCTCCTGACCCTGGCCCTGGCGCCGCTGCAGGCCCATCGTTCGATCCGCAGGGTGGTGGTCAGCACGTATCAGAGCGCCAGCGGCGCCGGTGCCCGTGCCATGGAGGAGCTGCAGCGTCTCAGCCGCACCGTGCTCGACGGCGGTGAACCGGTCAGCGAGGTGCTGCCCCACTCCCTGGCCTTCAATCTGTTTCTGCACAACTCCCCTCTGCAGGCCAACGGCTACTGCGAGGAGGAGCTCAAGATGCTCAACGAGACCCGCAAGATCATGGCGCTGCCTGATTTGCGCCTCAGCGCCACCTGTGTGCGGGTGCCGGTGCTGCGGGCCCATTCGGAGGCCGTCAACATTGAATTCGAGCAGCCGTTCCCGGTCGACGAGGCCCGTGCCCTGCTGGCGGTGGCCCCCGGTGTTGAGCTGCTCGAAGACTTCGAGGCCAACCGCTTTCCGATGCCCACCGATGTGACCGGTCGCGATCCGGTGGCGGTCGGCCGTATCCGTCAGGATCTCAGCGACCCCAACGCGCTGGAGCTCTGGCTCTGCGGCGACCAGATCCGCAAGGGGGCAGCGCTCAACGCGATTCAGATCGCTGAGCTGTTGCTGACAACGCCAGCCAACGGAGGTGCCGCTTGAGCAGCGCCGCCCGGCAGCCCTGGGTCCAGGCACCGTTTGGACGGGTGGTGACCGCCATGGTCACCCCGTTCACAGCCGACGGGGAGGTGGACCATGCCCTCGCCGCACGCCTGGCCGACCATCTCGTCAGCCATGGATCCGAGGCATTGGTCATCTGTGGCACAACCGGCGAATCACCCACCCTCAGCTGGGTCGAGCAGCATCGGCTGATTGCGGCGGTCCGCGAGGCGGTGGCTGGCCGGGCCCGGATCATCGCCGGTAGCGGCAGCAACTGCACGGCCGAGGCGGTCGAGGCCACCCGCCAGGCGGCTGCGCTGGGGGTCGATGGTGCCCTGGTGGTCGTGCCCTATTACAACAAGCCCCCACAGGACGGGCTCGAAGCCCATTTCAGGGCGGTGGCCGCGGCAGCCCCCGAGCTGCCGCTAATGCTCTACAACATTCCTGGGCGCACGGGCTGCAGCCTGGCCCCCGAAACCACAGCCCGTCTGCTGGACTGCGGCAATGTCCTCAGTTACAAGGCGGCCAGCGGTACCACCGAGGAGGTCAGCGCCCTGCGCCTCCTCTGCGGCGACCGTCTGGCCATCTACAGCGGTGACGACGGGCTGACACTGCCGATGCTTGCGGTCGGGGCCGTCGGTGTGGTCAGCGTCGCCAGCCATGTGGCTGGGCCCCAGATCAGCGCCATGATCAGCGCCTTTCTGGCCGGTGATCTCGTCCAGGCGCTGGCGCTTCACGAGCAGCTGCTGCCGTTGAATCGCGCGTTGTTCAGCAGCACGAACCCCATTCCGGTCAAAGCCGCCCTTGAGCTTTGTGGCTGGCCGGTCGGGGCTCCCAGACTTCCCCTTCTGCCTGCATCTGAAGCCGTGAGACAACGTCTTTCCGAAACCCTCGCCGCCCTGCGTCCCACCTGACGCCAAGGCTGATTCAACAGTTCGTGTTCATTTTCATCTGACAGCATCTTCATGACCAGTTTCAACGGCGGCAATAACGGCAACGGCAACGGCAGCAATGGAAACGGCAGCAAAGCCAGCGGAAATCGTGCGGCACTCCGTGTGATTCCGCTGGGTGGTCTGCATGAGATCGGCAAAAATACCTGCGTTTTTGAATATGGCGACGACATCATGCTGGTGGATGCCGGTCTGGCCTTTCCCAGTGATGGCATGCATGGCGTCAATGTCGTCATGCCTGACACGAGTTATCTGAAGGAAAATCAGAAACGTATCCGCGGCATGATCGTGACCCATGGTCACGAAGATCACATCGGCGGCATCTCACACCACCTCAAGAACTTCAACATTCCGGTCATTTATGGGCCCCGCCTGGCCCTGGCCATGCTCACCGGCAAGATGGAGGAGGCTGGCGTCACCGACCGCACCGTGTTGCAGACCGTGGCACCACGCGATGTGGTCAAGGTCGGTCAGCACTTTTCCGTCGAGTTTATTCGTAATACCCACTCGATGGCCGACAGCTACTCGCTGGCCATCACCACGCCGGTGGGCACGATCATCTTCACCGGCGACTTCAAGTTCGACCACACTCCGGTCGATGGCGAGCATTTCGACATGGCCCGCCTGGCTCATCATGGTGAGCAGGGTGTGCTCTGTCTGTTCAGCGATTCCACCAACGCTGAGCTGCCTGGTTTCTGTCCGCCCGAGCGTTCCGTCTTCCCACACCTCGACCGCCACATCGCCCAGGCCGAGGGGCGGGTGATCATCACCACCTTTGCCAGCTCGATCCATCGCGTCTCGATGATTCTTGAGCTGGCGCTCAAGAACGGCCGCAAGGTGGGCTTGCTGGGTCGTTCGATGTTGAACGTGATCGCCAAGGCGCGCGAACTGGGTTACATGCGTGCCCCTGACGATCTGTTTGTGCCGATCAAGCAGATCCGCGATCTGCCCGATCGCGAGACCCTGTTGCTGATGACCGGCAGCCAGGGCGAGCCCCTGGCGGCCCTGAGCCGTATTTCCCGCGGCGAACACCCGCAGGTGCAGGTCAAGACCAGTGACACGATCATCTTTTCGGCCAGCCCGATCCCGGGGAACACCATTTCGGTGGTCAATACCATCGACCGGCTGATGATGCTTGGCGCCAAGGTGATTTACGGCAAGGGCGAGGGCATCCACGTGTCAGGCCATGGATTCCAGGAGGACCAGAAGCTGATGCTGGCTCTCACCAAGCCGAAGTTCTTTGTTCCAGTGCATGGTGAGCACCGCATGCTGGTTTGCCACAGCAAGACCGCCCAGTCGATGGGTGTGCCGGCGGACAACATCCTGATCATCGACAACGGCGATGTGGTGGAACTCACCGCCGACACGATCAAGAAGGGTGACCCGGTCAAGGCGGGGATCGAGCTGCTCGATGCTTCCCGCAATGGCATCGTCGATGCCCGTGTGCTCAAGGAGCGTCAACAGCTGGCCGAAGACGGCGTGATCACCTTGCTGGCCGTGATCAGCACCGACGGTGTCATGGCGGCCCCGCCGCGGGTCAACCTGCGTGGGGTGGTCACCACCGCCGATGCCCGCAAGCTGTCCCTGTGGGCCGAGCGCGAGATCACCTGGGTGCTGGAGAACCGGTGGAACCAGCTCAGTCGCAACACCGGCGGCAAAACCCCCGATGTCGACTGGGTGGGCGTGCAACGCGAGGTGGAGCTTGGGTTGCAGCGGCGCCTGCGCCGCGAGCTTCAGGTTGAACCGCTGATCATCTGTCTCGTGCAGCCCGCTCCCGCCGGCACACCGGCTTACAAGGGCCGCGCTGATGCCGAGCCGGACAACCGCCCCGCGCCCCGCAATGGCCGTCGTGAGGCCCCGCGCCAGCAGGGCGCCGGCGCCACACCGGCTCCGGTGGTGCGTGCGGCTGCCGCTGCCGCGCCGGCTCCGGCCCCAACCCCAGCCCGGGTGGTTGAGCCCGAGCCCGAGTTGGCGGGCCGCACCCGCCGTCGCCGTTCGGCCGCCGCCGGCTGAGCGGCCTCAGCGCAGCACCACCTCGAGTAGGCCCCTGGCCAGTTCCGCCTCCTCGGCGGGGCTCCAGGGTGCCAGATCGACGATCTCGGCCCGCGTCGGATCGGCCTGGTGCACAACGATCTGCTCGGGTTCCTCGACCAGTTCCACCGGCGTCAGGGGTTCAGGAGCAGGCTGCTGCTCGACCCAGGGCGGCTGCGCTGCAAGCACAGGCTGTGATTCAGGTTCAGGCTCGGTCTGGCTGAGGGTCTCAAGCCAGGGTGC
>CAZJIF010000022.1:7763-23761 GCA_964546045.1 uncultured Klebsiella sp.
CAGGCTGTGATTCAGGTTCAGGCTCGGTCTGGCTGAGGGTCTCAAGCCAGGGTGCGGCCGCAGCCCCTTGCCCTGTGGGCGGGGTTCCCACGGCCTCGGCCTTGAACGGAAAGGCCTGGTCCATCGCCTGTTCTCTGGAGCGGGCGCGGGCCAGTTCCTGCCGGGCCACGGCTTCCAGCACCGCCTCAGGCTGGCTGTCCAGCACCTGCTGATACAAGGCTGCTGCGGCGTCGACCTGCCCCAGCCCATGCAGCCGGGTGTGACCCTGCAACAACAGCAGGCGCTGCCGCAAGGACGAAGCATCGTTGCCGGGCAAGCCGGCAAGCAAAGCCTCGCTCTCGTCGAGGACCTGCTGCCACTGCCCCAGGCTGTACAACCGTTCGATCGCGGCATAGCGATCCGCCGTTGTGGGGCTCATCGATCCGCAGGTTCGGGGGGCACCAGCACCAGTTTGCTGCGGTCCCAGCGCAGCTGCCAGCCGGCGGCCAGGTCGCAGCGGCCAGGCTCGCGTCCCTGCTGCAGCCGCTCGACCAGGGCATCCAGCTGGTTGGCGGCGATGCTGCAGCCGAGCTGGGTGCTGAGCCACAGTTCCAGCACGGCGGTCTGGTTGATCCGCTGCAGCCCGGTGAGTCGGATCCGGTCGAGTCCGCCTGGACCGGCGGCCAGCCAGTGCAGCGCGATTGTCAGCCAGTCCTGCTGGGCGTCGTGTTCGCGGGCCAGCCGTTCGGCGGTGGCGCTCAAGCGTCGAGCGGCCCCGGGGTGCAGGGCCTCGAGCTCGGGAAGCACCGCCTGTCGCACCCGGTTGCGGCTGTAGCGCAGGTCGTCGTTGCTTGGATCGAGCCAGATCGGCAGCTGCAGCGCTTGGCAGATGCGGGCGGTGTCGCTGCGGCTGAAGATCAGCAGCGGCCGGCTCAGCTGCACACCGCTGCTGCCCAGGGCCCGCTGGGGCCGCAGGCTGGCCAGGCCACGGCGGTGGCTGCCACGGGCCAGGTGCAGCAGCAGGGTCTCGGCCCGGTCGCTGGCGGTGTGGCCACAGACCACATGGGAACAGGCCTGGGCCTGGGCCTGGGCTTCCAGCCGTTCGTAGCGCCAGGCGCGGGCCTGGGCTTCGGTGTTGCTGGAGGCTCCGGCAACAGGTTGCTCCCGGGCTTCGATGGTCAGGCTCAGGCCCCGCGCGCGGCACCAGCTGGCCAGCTGCTGCGCCTGGTGGGCCGCCTCGGGTCGCCAGCGGTGATCGCCGTGCCACAGATGCAGCCGCCAGCCATGCAGGCGCTGCAGGCCCAGCAGCAGGGCCAGCAGGGCCATCGAATCCTGTCCCCCTGACACCGCCAGCAGCAGGCCAGCCCCCGGCGGCAGCAGCCCCGGCTGACGCCGCAGATGCCGGTGCAGACGCAGGTGCTCCCTCCCCCAGGCTTGCTCCAGCGTCTGGGGTGGGAGAATCAGGTCATCTTGATCAGCTTGGTTCATGTCGCGTCTGTCCAGCCTGCCCACCGCCCTGCAGGCCGCCATGGCCGAGCGCCGCGCCCTCAAGGTGATCGCCGGTCTGAACAACTTTGACGCGTCCAGTGTGGCCCGCGTGGCTCGGGCCGCCGCCGCCGGTGGAGCCGATCTGATCGACGTGGCCTGCGATGCCGATCTGGTGCGCCTGGTGCGTGAGGTCGCCCCGGGTCTGCCGATCTGCGTCAGTGCCGTCGATCCCGCGCTGTTTGGCGCAGCCGTGGCCGCCGGCGCCACCATGGTGGAAATCGGCAACTTCGACAGTTTCTACCCCCAGGGCATCATTTTCGATGCTGACGCGGTGCTCGCGCTGACCCGCCAGACCCGCGCCCTGCTGCCCCAGGTGGTGCTGAGCGTCACCGTGCCCCACGTGCTGCCCCTGGACCAGCAGGAACAGCTGGCGGTGGACCTGGTGGCCGCAGGCGCTGACCTGATCCAGACCGAGGGGGGGACCAGCGCCAGGCCGTTCAGTGCCGGCAGCCTGGGCCTGATCGAAAAGGCAGCCCCAACCCTGGCCGCCGCCCATGGCATCAGCCGCGCCCTGGCCGCTGCCGAGACGGTGGTGCCGGTGCTCTGTGCCTCGGGTCTGTCAGCGGTGACGCTGCCGATGGCAATCGCCGCCGGCGCCAGTGGCGTTGGTGTGGGCTCAGCTGTGAACAGGCTGAGCGACGAGCTGGGCATGGTGGCCGTGGTGCGCAGCCTGCGCGACGCCCTGGGCCATGCCGTCAAGGCTGCGGTCTGAGCGACGCCAGGGACTTGGGTCCGTTGGTGAAGTTGTTGCAGTGGCCCGTACGGGCTGGTTGTTGGCCGGCGCGGCGCTCGTCAGAGCGTTGACGGGTTTCCGGCCAACGCGACCCTGCGCCGGCTGCCCGAGAATGCCCCAATGGTGAATTCCTACCGGCTGCATGCCCCCTACGAGCCCAAGGGCGACCAGCCCGGGGCCATCAAGGGTCTGGTGGCCGGTGTCGATGCGGGCGAGCGCTACCAGACCCTGCTGGGAGCCACAGGCACAGGCAAAACGTTCACGATCGCCAATGTGATCGCCCAGACCGGGCGTCCGGCACTGGTGCTGGCCCATAACAAGACCCTCGCTGCCCAGCTGTGCAACGAGCTGCGGGAATTCTTCCCCAACAACGCTGTTGAGTATTTCATCAGCTACTACGACTACTACCAGCCGGAGGCGTATGTGCCCGTCTCCGATACTTACATCGCCAAGACGGCGTCGATCAACGAAGAGATCGACATGTTGCGCCACTCGGCGACCCGTTCGCTGTTTGAACGGCGTGATGTGATCGTCGTCGCCTCGATCAGTTGCATTTACGGCCTCGGCATTCCAAGTGAGTACCTCAAGGCCGCGGTCAAATTCCAGGTTGGGGAGTCGCTCAATCTGCGCGGTTCGCTGCGGGAACTGGTCAACAACCAGTACTCACGCAACGACATCGAGATTGCCCGCGGGCGCTTCCGCGTGCGTGGCGATGTGCTTGAGATCGGCCCTGCCTATGAGGACCGGCTGGTGCGCATCGAGTTGTTTGGTGACGAGGTGGAGGCCATCCGCTACGTGGACCCCACCAGCGGCGAGATCCTGCAGAGCCTGGAGACGATCAACATCTATCCGGCCAAGCACTTCGTCACCCCCAAAGAACGCCTGGCCGAGGCGATCAAGGCGATCCGCACGGAACTGAAGGATCGTCTGGAGTTGCTCAACAGTCAGGGGCGCCTGCTGGAAGCCCAGCGCCTGGAGCAGCGCACCACGTACGACCTCGAGATGCTCGAGCAGGTGGGCTATTGCAATGGCGTCGAGAACTATGCCCGCCATCTCGCGGGCCGCGAGGCGGGGACGCCGCCCGAATGCCTGATCGACTACTTCCCTGATGACTGGCTGCTGGTGGTCGACGAATCGCACGTCACCTGCAGCCAGCTGCAGGCGATGTACAACGGCGACCAGTCGCGCAAGCAGGTGCTGATCGAGCACGGCTTTCGTCTGCCCAGTGCTGCCGATAACCGTCCACTCAAGGGTGAGGAGTTCTGGGATAAGGCGCGCCAGACGATCTTCGTCAGCGCCACCCCGGGCAACTGGGAGCTGGAGCAGAGCAAGGGCCAGATCGTTGAGCAGGTGATCCGCCCCACCGGCGTGCTCGATCCGATTGTCGAGGTGCGGCCCACCGATGGCCAGGTCGATGACCTGCTGGGTGAGATCCGGATTCGGGCCGAGAAGCAGGAACGGGTGCTGGTCACCACCTTGACCAAGCGCATGGCCGAGGATCTGACCGACTACCTCGCCGAACATGGCGTGCGGGTGCGCTATCTGCACTCGGAGATCCACTCGATCGAGCGGATCGAGATCATTCAGGACCTGCGCAACGGCGCCTATGACGTGCTCGTCGGCGTCAACCTGCTGCGCGAGGGGCTCGACCTGCCCGAGGTGTCGCTGGTGGCAATTCTCGATGCTGACAAGGAGGGCTTTTTGCGGGCCGAGCGCTCGCTGATCCAGACCATCGGTCGTGCCGCCCGTCACGTTGAGGGGGTGGCGTTGCTGTACGCCGACAACCTCACCGACAGCATGGCCAAGGCGATCCATGAGACCGAGCGGCGGCGTGCCATCCAGCAGGCCTACAACGTGGCTAACGGGATCACGCCCACACCGGCGGGCAAGCGGGCCGGCAATGCGATCCTCGCGTTTCTGGAGGTGTCGCGCCGTCTGAATGACGACCAGCTGGAGGAGGCTGTCGAGCAGGCGGTGCACCACGACGTGCCCCTCGATGCCCTGCCCGAGTTGATTCAACAGCTCGAAGACAAGATGAAAGCGGCTGCCAAGAACCTGGAGTTCGAAGAGGCCGCCAACCTGCGCGACCGCATCAAGACCCTGCGCCAGCAGTTGGTGGGGAAGGCCTGAGGGCTCCTGCCCAGGGCAGGTACTGCAGGGCAAACACCGCATTGGGGTGGCAGGGCAGCGGCGCCTGGGGTGGGGCGGGCACCGCCGTGAAGGGGGCCCCTGCCGCCGAGGTCTGGCGGAAGGCTTCGCGCACGATGCCCACCGGGCAGGGCAGCGCCTGCAGGTAGGTCTGGCGCACCAGGGCCGGCAGCTCGGCAATGCCCTCGCCGTCCTGCCACCACACCTGCAGTCCGGCGTCCTGCAGTTGCTGCAGCCAGGCGCCATTGGCGGTCGGTGACAGCTGGCCGGTGCTGTAAGCGCTGATGTGCAGCGGCTTGTCGAGGCGCGCGGCCAGCAGCTGCAGTTGGCTGCGAATCGCATCGCGCCGCGTTGTTTCGGCAAACAGGCGATCGGACAGCTCGGCCGGCAGGTACCAGCCGGCCACCGGCAGGCCCCGCTGGCTCAGCCGGGGCAGCAGCCGTTGTTGCTGGGCCAGCGATTGGCGTTGCAGGGCGGCCCAGTAGTCGTTGAAGCGGTCCTTCCAGCCCGGCTGCAGCACCGTCTGGAAATAGGTCGGATCGGCCGCAAGGCCGATCACCAGGGTCAGTCCCTGGCGGTGGGCTTCGGTCAGGCTTGTCAGCAGCCAGTCGTCCTGCTCGAAGCGCTCGTCGCCATAGGCGCTCCACTGCACGATCACCCGGTCAAAGCCGTGGGCCCGCGCCTGCTTCCAGATCTGCTGCCACTGTTGCGGGCCGAGGCTGCCGTCGCGGTTGAGGGGTTGGTAAAAAATGGTCTCGGCGGCGACCGGCCGGTTCAGCACGGATGCCAGACAGGCCGACAACCCTGCCACCAGGCCCAGGTTCAACACCGCGTGGGGCAGGCGTCCACGGCGCAGCGAACGACGGGTCATAAATCGGCCTGCAGGCTGAGCACGACACCGGTGCTGTTGCTGTACAGGTTGCCGCCCAGCGACTGCTGCAGCTCGCCCCGGGCGGTGAGCTTGCGCCGGTAGGCGCGTTGCGGGTCCTGGCCGAACCACAGCTGCCAGCGCAGCCCCACGCCGACGCGCACATCGGTCTGGGCGTTCTGCTGGGTGAACTGGCCCAGGAGATAGGGGCTCAGGGTCTGGGCCGATCCCCCCTGCAGGCTGCGCGCCAGCCCGCCACCCAGCCGCCAGGTGCGGCCCTGGCTGTAGCGCATCAGGCTCAGGGTCTGGCCCTGGTTGACGAACCAGGCGGCGTCGAAATACAGCGAGCGTTCATTCCAGGCGCGGCGATCTTCCTTCCATTCGGCGTTCCAGTGGCCCTGGTCCAGCAGCGAGCCATTGATCCGCAGCATCAGGTCGGTGCTGGTGATCTGGCCCAGCTGGCCCTGGTAGGCCTCGGCGAACAGGTTCGTGTTCAGCCCCTGGATCGGCGCCCAGCGCAGGCCCAGGCCGCCGGCGGTCTGGTTCTGACCATTGATGGCGTCGTTGGCGCTGATCACCCGGCCGTAGCCGAACAGGCTGCCGGTCGCCAGCCGCGGTGCCAGCCGGTGTTCGTAGATCACGGTGCCGACAAAGGTGTTGTTGGCATTGATCAGGGCCTCGTTGATCGTCTGGGCAACGCCGTCGGGGGCGGCAGTGACGTTGATCAGCCAGCTGTCGTTGCGGGCCAGGGCCTCGTAGGTGCGTTTGAGCCCGTAGATCCGCTGCCGTTGGGCGGGGGTCTCCAGCGGTTCCGTGGCGCTGGCGCCATCGCTTTCAAGGCTGATCGCTGCGGCCAGGTGTCGCAGGGCGGCCGGCCGGTTCTGCTGTTCGCGATAGCGGTTGCCCAGTTCGGCCTCGATCGCGGCGTTGCCCCCCAGCTGCCGGTTGGCCTCGAGCAGCACCGGCACGGCCTGATCGCGCACGCTGCGGTCGGGGTCCTGGCTCAGGGTGAAGCCGGTGTCGCTCAGGTAGCGGCCGTTGCCGGGGCTCAGTTCGTTGGCGCGGCTGAGCCACGTGCGGGCCTGCTGCCGCTGTCCCAGCTGCCGGGCGATCAGACCCGCCTGGTAAAAATCGGCGCCGTCGCGGCTGCTGGCCAGCACCGGTCGATAGCGCTCCAGGGCGAGGGCCAGCTCGCCCCGGGCCTGGGCGATCAACCCGCCCAGCCGCCACTGCGCGAGGGTCGGCTGGGCCAGGGTCTGCCAATGCTGCTCGGCCTGCTCAAGCCGTCCCAGCTCCAGGGCCACCTGGGCCATGGCTGCCTGCACGGTTGGCTGGTCCCGCTCCCGGGCAGCCAGCGTGGTCCAGAGCCGGTAGGCCTCAGCCGGTTCGCCGGCGGCGGCAAGGGCAAAGGCCAGCAGATTGCGGCTCTCGGCCAGCCCGAGGGCCTCGGCGCGTTGCAGGTAGACCACAGCTTCGCCAGGGCGGCTGGCGACGCTGCATTCGCCCCGGGCCAGCCATTCGCTGGCGGCCGTGGGGCCCGGATTTGCAGCCAGGGCGGGCAGCCGCTGGCACTGCCCCCGGTCCACCAGCTGCGTGTACAGACGCCCCCGCAGCTCGGGCTCCAGCCGTGGGGCCAGGCGGGCCAGCAGGGCGCTGCTGGGGGGCCGCACCTGGCCATACAGGTTGACCAGCCGGCTGGCGAGCGGTTCGCCGATCGGCCCGCTGCCGCGGCCGAGGCGCTCTTCCAGCAGTGCCAGGGCCTGGCCCGGTTGGCCGGTCACGATCAGCCGATAGCTGCGTTGGTCCAGATCGGCCGGCGGGCTCAAGCGGGCGGCGACGGGCGCTGGCGGGTTGGCTTGGGCGGGGCTTGGCTGGGGCGGGGCGCTCAGGGTCTGGCGCGCCAGCAGCAGGCGTCTCTGCAGCAGCGGCGGCAGCGGCCCCTGCCGTGCCAGCGGCCCCAGGTCCTGCTGCACCGCGGCCCAGTCCCGGGCCAGCTCGGCCAGGCCTGTGCGGTAGGTGACCGGCCCACCACGGGTCTGCAACCAGCGCCAGGCGGCCCGCGGCCCCTGCTGACGGCGCAGCTGCTCGGCATGGGCCACCGCCAGTTGGTCGCGCTCCTGGCTGCTGCGGCTCTGCCGCAGCCAGCCCTCGATCCGGTGGCTGGGCACGGGCTGGCGCTGGTTGAGCCAGCTCAATTGGATCTGCCGCTGCAGCGGCCCTGGTGGCAGGGGTGCCAGGGCATCCAAGGCTTCGCCATAGCGGCCCTGGGGCAGCAGGGCTTCGGCCAGCAGTTGGCGCGCCTCGCGCGAGTCACGGTCGAGCCTGTTGAGAATGTGGCGCGCCTCCCGTTCGGCCTCGGCGGCCTTGCCCTGGCGCAGGGCCGCGTAGCCACGGGCCAGGTGGGGATAACTGCTGAAGCGGCGCCAGCTGCGCAGCAGGTCGGGTGCCGCCTGGACCGGCCTCACGCTCAGCCCTGTCGGCTCAGCCAGGCTCACAGCGGCCAGCGTCAGACCGGCCAGGCCCATCTTGACCAGAGCCATCCGGGCCAGCACCCGTTGTGCCATCAGGCGACCTCCAGTGCCGCCAGGCCCCGGGCCCGCAGCTGGGCCTGGTCGGCCAGCAGTTGCTCCAGGTTGCTGGGGCTCAGCAGTCCCCGCTGCACCAGGTGCTCGCCCAGGCGTTGCCGTTCGGGTTCAAAGCTGATCAGGGCCTGGTTGAGCACCGCTTGGTTGAGCAGGCCCAGATCCACGGCCAGGTCCCCCAGCAGCACCAGGTCCCGACAGACCTGGTCAAGCAGCTCGGGTCGGCTGCGGTGCAGCGTGGCCAGCAGGCGGATGCCCGCCGCCAGGGGCGTTGGTTCATCGGGCCGGTACCAATGGCTCAGGCCGGCCTGGATGCGCCCCTGGGGCACCAGCACCTGGCGGCAGGGGCGGCCGATCTGACGGCTGATCACCCCCAGCGCCACGGCGCTGGCCGGACTTTCGCGACCCACGACCAGGGTGTCCCCTTCCAGGGTCAGCGGCAGCACCGAATACTTGTAGGCCAGGCGCTGCGGGAAGGTTTCGAGCTGGTGGGGATCCAGGTCGAACGGGTCGAGATCGCGCCACTCCAGGTTCTGTTGTTCGGCCAGGCCGGCGGCCAGCTGGACACCGCTGATCACCCCCTCGTCCAACAGGGTGCGGCCGAGACGGCGGCGACCGCTGCGCTGCAGGGCTGCCTCCAGCTGCTCCTGACCCAGGGTCCCCTGGGCGATCAGGATCTGTCCCAGGGGTTGGCTGCGACTGGTCTCGGCGACGCTCGGAAACACATGGGTGGTCTTGTCCCAGGCCACGCGCCGTGCATCGCCCAGGGCCGCAACCTGGCGGTAGGCCCGCAGGTTGGCAAAGAAGTTGATCCAGTTGCTCCAGACCATGCGGGGCACGGCCATCAGTGCCGGCACCAGGCCGTAGTAGGTGCCGGTGAAATAGACCCGCTGGGCGATGCGGTTGAGCAGCAGCAGGCCGTTGAAGGTCAGCACCAGCTGCAGGTAGCGGCTGTCGCCGAGCACCGAGGGGTACTCCCAGCCGCTCCACTGCTCCTGCGTCACCAGCCAGACCAGGCCCAGCTGCAAGGCGAGCAGCATCGAGATCAGGCCGATCAGGTTGCTGATGCCGCCGCGGCGGTCGCGCCAGAGGAAGTAATTCAGCAGCGGATTAGAGCTCCAGGGCAGGGTGCGGGCCCCCTGAAACACGATGCCGGTGATCCAGCGCGACTTCTGCCGCACCGCTGTGGCCAGGGTGTCAGGAAAGTTCTCGCGGACGCAGATCACCTGACTGTCGCGGCGGTTGACCCCGAACCGTCGCTCGCGCAGCGGCGCCAGGGCTGGATCGCGGGGGCTGAAGCGCACGAAGATCTCGGCCATGCCCACCTGCCGCAGGCGAATGCCAATGTCGTAGTCCTCGGTCAGGCTCTGGGTCGAGAAGGCGATGCCGTCGCCTTCATCGAGCAGCCGCAGGATCGCCCGGCGGCTGAAGCAGGTGCCGACCCCTGCGCTGGGCACCTGGCCCACCAGCGCTTCGCGCACAAGCACATCCTTGCCGTGCAGTTCGGCGAACTCATCGGCGTAGTGGTTGGCCGTGAAGTTCCACCAATTCCGGTGCAGAAACGGATAGACAGGCACCTGGATCAGGTCCTTGCGACCCACCAGCAGGTTGAACAGCCGCAGTTCCAGCGGTGAAATCACATCTTCGGCGTCGTGCAGGATGAAGCCGCTGAACGTCACCGAGGCTTCCCGCTCGAAGGTGAACACGGCGGCGATGATGTTGTTCAGGCAGTCAGCCTTGCTGGTGGGGCCGGGCAGGGCGCAGACCACCTTGTGCACGTTGCTGAAGCGGCGGCAGGCCTCATCGACATCCGCCTGGGTGTCGGGGTCGTTGGGGTAAGTGCCAACAAAGATCTGGTAGTTCTCGTAGTCGAGGCGGCTGGCAGCCAGACGGGCCATCTCACCCACCACCCCCACCTCATTCCAGGCGGGCACGAGGATCGCCAGCGGCTGTTCCCCCTGCTGGTACAGGAGCTGCTCATCGGCAAAGCGATGGCGGCTGTACACCGTCAGCCGACGCCAGAGCCGCCGGCTCCAATAGAGCAGATCGATCAGAAGGTCTTCGCTTCCCAGCACCGCCAGCACGGTGCCCACCACGCCTGTGGCCAGCCGCAGACTGAACAGATAGGTCGAGCCCAGATCGACCCAGGTGTCGATGTCCATGGCAGACCGGCCTGCGCCCGAGGGTTTTTGGAGCAGTGTGATGCCAAGGTGCCATGACCTGTCGCGCTTGCCCAGGGCTGTGACCGTTCATCACCATGGCCCCCAGCGGTGGCCCTTCCGGCGGCGGCCCTGAACATCTCAGCCTGAAGGCATCACAGCGCTTTCATGATCAGCAGGGTGGTGTCATCAAACTGCTCCGCCTCCTGGCAATGGTCTTGCAGGGCCTGGAGGGTGGCGCTCAGCAGCTGCTCAGGGGTGTTGGTGGCAGCTGTCAGGCTTGAGAGCAGAGCGTGGACCCGATCGATGCCAAAGGATTCACCGCTGTTGGACCGTGCGTCGACCACCCCATCGGTGAAGGTGTAGAGCAGGTCCTGGGTCTGAAAGGCAGTGGTCTTCGTGGTGTAGAGGGCCTCCTTGAAGATACCGACGATGGGGCCTGTCGTTTCGAGTCGCTCGAGAGTTCCATTGGCTCTGATCATGAATGGGCTTTCATGGCCGGCGTTGAGATAGATCAATTGCTGGGACCCGTAGTCGAAGGCGGCGATGAAAATTGTGGCGAAAATCGCAGAATCCCCGTGATTGCACGCCATGTAGTTGTTGACCCGGCAGATCGTGCTGCAGAGTCGGGACGCAATGCTGCGGTCAGGTTGCTCATCCGCACTCGCCAGGGAATAGCGCAGCAGGCTGCGAAACACTGACATGAACAATGCTGATGGGATGCCCTTGTCGCAAACGTCGGCGATCACCACGTAGCTGACTCCGTCAAGGTGCAGCACATCAAACCAGTCGGCGCCGATCTCATAGGCAGGGTCAAAGTCGGCGGCGATGGCGACGTGTTGATTGCTGAGTTGCTCTTTGGTGATGAACTGCGTTTGAATTTGGGCTGCGATTTCCAGTTGTTTGTCGGTGACTGCGTGCTGTAGGCGATCGTTCAGCAATCGCACCAGATTTTGTCCGGTTTCGTTGATGTCCCTGTAGAGTCCTCCGATTTCATCGGGCCTGTCGGATTCGAGTCGTGATTCGAAATGGCCTTTGCTGAAGTCGCGAATGGTGGCGGCCGCTCGGCGGATCGGCTTGATCGCTCGCTGGCAGACAATCGCCAGAACCACACTGACCACCATCAGCAGGATCAGCTGTTTGATGACCAGTTCCTGGATTTGTCGCCTGACCTTGGCTTCGATGCTTGCCCGATCGCTGATCACCATCAGCGTCCAGTTATTTTTGATTGCCTTGGTGTAGCTCAGAAACGATTCCCCTGCGACCTGGATTCGTCCAAAGCTGGGCTGGGGCCTGGCCTGCAGGCCCGCTTTGATCACCGCTCCCCAGGGGCCCTGCAGCAACTGTTGCGGTGACTGAACCGACAGCCCATCATTCACGGTTGAGAGTGGAAACACGACGTGACCGTCGTCCCTGAGCAGTAACACTTCACTGCCGACCGTCTGGCCATGATGAAAGGAAATCGTGCTGGTTGCTCTGTGCTTGGATGTCTCCAGGGATTCGCCGATCTCGATCAATCTGTGCTCCCCGGTCATCTGCATGTCACGGGTTGTATTCCGCAGTTCAATGGCCAGCACCAGAGAGCCGACAGTGCGTTTGCCAGGTCTGCCGGTTGCGTCTGTTGATGCGGAGGTTGGTGCGTTTACAGGCACGCTGAGCAGATAGGAATGTGTTGTGGTCAGCTGGCGATCATCGATGCAGTCGGCTGGTTGGCCCGCCAGGCTTTGGCGCACGCATTCCACATTGAGATTCTTTCTGGGCTCAAGTCGTTTCACGCTTCCGCTGCTGGCGACCAGCACGCCGTTCTGATTGATCAGACCCCAGCCGCGATCTGGATGAACGGGGGCCAGGCGATCGAACAGGAGCTGGGACTGCTGTCGGTTCAGCGTCTGAATCGCTTCTGTCTGGACGATGGCACCGAGCAGATCATCGAGCGATGTGATCCATTGTTTGACGATGTATTGCGAGATCTGCGCCTGATCCATCAACACGGAGAGTTCGCCCTGGATCGCCTGCTTCGTTTCGGTTCTGATGGTCAGAAGATTGAACGGCACGATCACAACAGCCATGCCCAGCCAGACACTAACGATCAACTGACTTCTCAGCGTTCGCGGCCTGTGCAGCCAGGACCCTGATCGCTGCAGCCAGCGTCCTGCGACCGATCGAAGCGTCATGCCGGAGCGCCTGTGATGGTCTTCATGGTTCGTTGAACCCGCCCAAAAGGCAATTCTCCGGTTGGTTTGCTGCCAGCAGTTAGGCCGCCGGCTCAGCCAGCAGGGGCTTCCGTTCCCTGAGCTTTGTGCATCACCGAGCCACCCAGGCCAAAGGCCTCGTGCACCACCTGCAGGGCACGCACGCCGTCGGCTTCGGCGACCACGCAGCTGGTGCGGATCTCGCTGGTGGCGATCAGTTCGATGTTGATGCCGGCATCGGCCAGGGCTCTGAACATGCGGGCCGCCGTGCCGGCGGTGCAGGGCATGCCGGCACCCACGGCGCTCACCCGGGCGATGGCGGGCCCCTGCTCGAAGTGGGAGCCCGGCCACTGCAGCAGCAGCGGCTGCAGGGCCTGCTCGGCCCGCTGCAGCTCCTCGCGTTTGAGCGTGAAGCTCATGTCCTTGGCGCCGTCGTGGGTGCGTTCGGATTGCACGATCGCATCGAGGCTGAGGCCCGCATCGGCCAGGGCACGGCACACCGACGAGGCGGTGCCGGGGCGGTCGGGCACCCGGCGCACGGCCACCTGGGCTTGGCCCAGATCCAGTGCCACCCCCCGCACCGGCGGATCACCCAGATCGCAGGTCTGGGGATTGTGCTGCAGCTGCGAGTCGTGCAGCTCAAAGGCCTCGGCGGCGGCCCGCAGCGCCTTGGCCCCCTGGTGACCGGCCACCAGGCAGCTCACCTTGACCTCGCTGGTGGCGATCAGGCGCAGGTTGATGCCGGAGCGGGCGAGGGTGTCAAACAGCCGCGCCGCCACCCCCGGGCGCCCCATGATGCCCGCCCCCGAGATGCTGAGCTTGGCCATGCCGGCCTCGGCGCTGAGCCTTGCCCCGTCGCCGTTGGCCGTGGTGGCGAGCTGGGCGCCCATGGTCAGCAGCACCTCACGGCAGATCAGCTCGGCCCGGTCGCGTTCGGCGGCGGCCAGGGTGAAGGCGATGTCGTTGCTGGCACCCTCGTGAGTGGCCTGCACGATCAGGTCGACGTTGAGCCCCGCGGCCCCCAGGGCCTCGAACAGGGTGGCCGCCACACCCGGACGGTCGGGCACGTGGGACAGGGCCAGCACCGCCTGGTCGGCATCGAGTTCGGCCCCGTCGACCGGCTTGCCCAGCTCCAGGCCGCCATGGCCGATCGGCCGTGCTGCGCCGCTGGTCAGGCGGGTGCCGGGGGCTTCGCTCCAGCTCGAGCGCACGATCAACGGCACCCCGTAGTTGCGAGCGATCTCGACCGCGCGCGGATGCAGCACCGCCGCCCCCAGGCTGGCCAGTTCGAGCATCTCGTCGCAGCTGACCTGATCCATCAGCTGGGCGTCGGCCACCTTGCGGGGATCGGTGGTCAGCACCCCGGGCACATCGGTGTAGATCTCACAGGCCGCGGCACCAAGCGCGGCGGCCAGGGCCACCGCCGAGGTGTCGGAACCGCCCCGGCCCAGGGTGGTGATCTCGGGGGTGCCGGCGGCGCCGCCGCTGGTGCCCTGAAACCCGGCCACCACCACCACCTGGCCGGCATCCAGCAGGCGCCTGAGGCGCTCGCTGCGCACCTCGAGGATGCGGGCGCGGCCGTGGGCCGATTCGGTGATGATGCCGGCCTGGGTGCCTGTCATCGACACCGCCGGGACTCCCAGGGCGTGCAGGGCCATCGACAGCAGGGCAATCGAGACCTGCTCGCCGGTGGCCAGCAGCATGTCCATTTCCCGCTGGGGCGG
This sequence comes from uncultured Klebsiella sp., assembly GCA_964546045.1. Taxonomy (GTDB): domain Bacteria; phylum Cyanobacteriota; class Cyanobacteriia; order PCC-6307; family Cyanobiaceae; genus RGUW01. Next base: position 21,697 of record CAZJIF010000022.1, read on the forward strand.
GTCGCTGCTGATCGCGCGGGCCAGCCCGGTCAGCTCGTCGGTGGTGTGCCCCATGGCCGAGACCACCACCACCAGTTCGTGGCCCTCCTCGCGGCAGGCGGCGATCCGGGCGGCCACCGCCTGGATGCGCTCGACGTCGGCCACCGAGGTGCCCCCGAATTTCTGAACCAGCAGGGCCATGGCGGTGGACGGTGACCGGCATCTGTCAACGGCTGATTATCCGTTGCTGCTGGCGGCGCCCTTCGCCTGCCCCAGCAGAAAGCCGTCGCGAAACGCCTCGCCCGGTTCACGGCCCCGTTTGAGTGCGGCCTCCACCTCGAGCAATTGGCCCAGCAGGGTCAGCAGTTGGTCCGGTGTCTTGCCGCGGATCTGCTTGCGCATCACGAAGATGCGTTTGGGATTGCCGATGCCGGCGGCCTTGGCGATCACCGCCGGGTCCCGTTCTCCGGATGCTTCCAGCAGGGCCACCCACAGCCAGCCTCGGATCTGGCTGCAGAGGCTGGCGACCATGCGCAGGGCCGGTTCGTTGGCGTCCAGCAGGGCATCGACCAGGGCGATCGCATCGGCGGGCCGGCCGGCCAGCAGGGCATCGCCCACGGCCAGGGCGCTGGTGCTGCGGCCACCCACCAGGGCCTGCACCGCGGTCAGGGTGATCGGTGCGTCGGCCTGGCTTTGGGGGTGGGTGTTGCCATAAAGGCTCAGCTTTTCGAGTTCGCTGGCCAGGCGCGCGCTGTCGCTGCCGATTGCCTCGGACAGGGCCTCGGCGGCGGCGGGTTCGAGCGCCAGACCCAGCTCCCGGGCCGTGCGGGTCACCAGCTCCACCTGGCCAGCCCCGTCCCAGATGGCCGGCAGGGCAAAGCTCTGTTCGTGGGCCTGGCCGGCCTTGATCAGTTGCTGCAGGGCTTTGGTGGTGCGCAGCCGGGCATCGGGCTTGGCGCTGTTGACCAGCAGCAGGTGGCAGTCGGGGCTGATCAAGGCCAGGTTGGCCTCCAGCTGGGCGGCCAGCTCAGCCGGGCACTGGTTGCAAAAGGGGCTGCGTTGCAGCAGCACCACCCGGCTGCCGCTGCCCAGGGGGGGCGTGCGGGCCTCGGCCAGGGCTGCCGCGGCCTGAGCTGGATCGCTGCCATCGAGCCGGCTCAGGTTGATCGCGGCCCAGCTGGGATCAAGCTTTGCCGCGATCAGGGTCTCCACAGCCCTGGTACGGGCTGCTTCATCGTCGCCCCAGAACAAGTGAATGGGCATCAGCCGCAGGCCGGGAGCATGGGGCTGATGGCAGCAACCCGCCACGGCATTGTTGACGGACTGTACGGGTGTGGTCGGTGCTTGATCATCCGATCTTTACGGCCAGCATCGCCCTGATCCGTGAGGAGCTGGTGGTCCGCAGCGCCAGGGATCCAGCCCTGGCGGCCCGCCTGCAGGCCCTCAGCCCCCTTGAGCGTGATGTGCTCGAACGCTGCATTCACAGCAGCGGCGATCCCAGCCTGGTCGACGTCCTGCACTTTGGTCCGGCCGCGGCAGCCTGCCGCCGCGGTCAGGACGCCCTGGCGTCAGGGGCGCCGATCCTGTGCGACACCGCCATGGCCGCGGCGGCCGTGGCGCCCATGGCGCGGCGCACCAGTGGCAACCCGGTGGTGTGCCTGCTCGACTGGGCTCCGGAGTGCGCCCCGGCCGGCAGCACCCGCAGTGCCGCCGCCGTCGAGCCCGCCTGGGCCGCCCTGACCGCCGCGCTGGATCTGGAGCCAGCGCCGGTCGTGTTGATCGGCAGCGCCCCCACCGCCCTCGAGCGGCTGCTGGATCTGGTGGCTGCCGGCGCGCCCGCTCCCGCGCTGCTGATCGGCATGCCGGTCGGTTTTGTTGGCGTCGCCGACAGCAAGCGGCGCCTGGCGGCTAGCGGCCTGGCCCAGATCCGGCTCGATGGCGCACGGGGTGGTGCCGGTCTGGTGGCGGCGGCCTGCAACGCCCTGCTGCGCGCCGGCGCGGACAGCCAGGGGTAGACCTCAGGCGGCCTGCACGCTCACGTGGCTGTTGGCCTCGATGCGGCCCAGCACCTGGCGGGCCCGCAGCA
>CAZJIF010000023.1:0-7406 GCA_964546045.1 uncultured Klebsiella sp.
TTTCACGTCAAACCACGCGTGGAACCCCAGTGTTCCATCAAGCTGAGTTGATGGGATTTATGGCGGGGTTAAGGGCAGCGCTTCAGTTGATGCCTGCATTGGTGCCAGGGTGATGTCTGGGCGTGCCCACCACCGTGACCCTCGACGATGGGCTGTTGGCGCAGGAGTGACAGCGAAGCGCTCGCCTTTTGGCAACGCTGGGAGGCAGTGAGCCCAATCTGCAGCCCATTCCCCGTCGCCGCTGCGCGCTGGGGTGCTGATCCACCCTGGGTGATCGCCCTGTTGGATGCGTCCTATGCCGGACTAACGGGCTCGGCGAGTTCCTTGGGAGGGATGCGGACGATCTGGCCATTGCGGAACACAATCAGATCGGTGTCGGTTTGAAGGGCGATGCGTCGAGCCTCGATGGCCGCACGCCGCAAGGCCGCAAGGGACCCTCGCAGAACGGGATCGGTGGATTCGCTGATATCTTTCATATTTCACCTCCTTCGCTCCACTCTAACAAGATGGGTTGATCGCCCATGTTGTTGAACTTGACCCAGCTATCCAACTCCTTTTTGTAGATGGTTTCAAAGTTGCGAAGACCCGCGGTCAAGCGGCGGCGGATCACATCGTCCAACTCGTCCCCGACAGTGTCGTCTCCAGGGCAAAGCTGGCCTTGTGCCTGACGCAATCCTCGATTTCGCTCAGCATCAGTCGGCCGGCTTTAAGCGCTGCCGCTTCGGGTGCAAAGGGCGATTGACCTGCGACAATCAGATCGGCATTGATGAATCGCAGGCAGCTTGCTTCCCGTGGCAGAAAAGACCGGGCAAAGGTGGTTTTCCCGGCACCATTGGGACCGGCAATGATCAAAATCTGCTGGCTCATCGATTGCCCTCGTTCTGTGGCCCAGAGGCCAGCTCCAGATTCAGGTCGAGCAAGTTACCGATGAGGTTGTGATGGTTGCTCCAGCCGTAGGCCTTCAGCACCAGGGCATCCAGGGAAGCGTGGAGTTTGGCCAGCTGGCTTGCGGGCTCTCTGGATTTAACCCGCCCAGATCTCCTCCAGCTCCAGCCGCAACCCCGGCAGCAACTCGCCACCCTCCAGCACCTGCGCCCCCTCCAGGCGTTGGGGTTCGGCTCCTGGTTGCCAGATTTCCACGGCCCGCTGCTCGGGCAACAGCAGCCAGCCCAGCTGGGCGCCGTTGGCCAGATAGGCGGCCTGTTTGCGGCGCAGGGCCTCGGCGCCCCGGGGTCCCTCATCCGACGGGCTCACCAGTTCCACCACCAGATCGGGGCACAGGGGCGGAAAGCCGCGGCGTTGCTCGGCGCTCAGGGCCTGCCAGCGCTCCAGCCGCACGGCCGAGGCATCCGGGCTGAGCACGGAGCCATCGGGCAGGCGGAAGCCGGTGGAGCTGTCGAACACCGTCCATCCCCCTTGGCTGCGGGCCCAGTGGGTGAGCTGATAGATCAGGTTGGTGTTGCGGCGGCCTGTGTCGCCTCCGGTGGGGGTCATTCGGATCAGTTGGCCATCGGCCGCCAGTTCAAGCACCGCCTCGGGGTTGGCCTCGCACACCAGGGCGAACTGCTCAGGTGACAGCCGCAGCTCTGGATGCATCAGCAGAACAGGACAGCCATCGTGCGTCGCGGCAGGGGCCTGTGTTTGGGCGGCAGAGGGGGCGATGGTCATCTCCCCAGAGGCGGTGGCTCTTCAATTTAGGCAGGGCAACTGGATCGGCCAGACGTTGCCGAAGCAGGCCACTTGCACCAACTAGATTTGATTGATTGGTCGATTTGCCTGTGCACCCAGCTGCACCCCCTTGCTGTCTGGCCGGCGATCAGGCCCGCGCCCTGCTCAAGGCGCTGGCCGACCCGATTCGGCTGCAGGTGGTTGAGGCGCTGGCGGGTGGTGAGCGCTGCGTCTGCGAGCTGACCGAGCAACTGGGCCTGGCCCAGTCCAAGCTCTCGTTTCACCTCAAGGTGCTCAAGGACGCGGGCCTGTTGGCTGATCGCCAGCAGGGGCGATGGATCTACTACCGGCTGGAGCCAGGGGCGCTCAGCGATCTGCGTGGTTGGCTGGATCAGTTGATCGGCTGTTGCTCCCAGGAGCGGCATCAGGGTTGAACACCCGCCCGCCCAGCCAGCTGCCCAGGTTGATCAGCAGCAGGCCGCCGACAAGGCTGGTGAGCAGGACGCGCAGGCTGCCCACGACGTCACCGCGATCCAGGGCTCGCACCAGCTCGAGCATCCAGCTCGAAAACGTGGTCAATGAACCGCAAAAGCCGATCCCTGCCCACAACACCAGCCGTGCCGATGGCCGGGGCCGCGCCAGCAGCAGGCCCAGGATCAGGCAGCCGGCCATGTTGGCGGCAAAGTCACCTTCGATCAGCCCCTTGAGGCCTCCGATCCAGGCGCTGGCGGCTCCCTCCAGTTGCCAGCGCAGCAGCGCGCCCGGGATCGCGCCCGCCGCCACCAGGCCCAGTTCGCGCAGCTCGCTGCGCAGGTCCGGTTGGCTCATGGTCGGCCCCCCAGCAGCAGGCCGGTCTTGATCGCCAGCAGGCCGCCCAGGATTGAGCCTCCACCCAGCAGCAGGGCTTCGCGCCAGTGGCGCTGACGCAGCACGGTGTGCAGCTCTGCCATGAACGTGGAGAAGGTGCTGAAGCTCCCCAGGAAGCCGGTACCCAGCAGCAGCAGCAGCCGCTTGACCGCCTCGCCGCAGTCCTGGCCCACGCTCACGATCAGCCCCAGCGCAAAGCAGGCGATCAGGTTGACCCCCAAGGTCCCCCAATGTTTGCGGGGCACCATCGGCTCCAGATGGTTGACCAGTCGAAAGCGCAGCCAGGCCCCCGGCACGGCCCCGAGGGCCACCAGCAGCGCCGCGTTGTGCGTTTGCAGCAGATCGGCTGCTAACCAGCTCTTAATCACCGCACTACCGAAGCTTTGCCCCGCGCTGTGATGCGCTCCGTAGTTTGACGCCAACCCCGCTCTGGGCGTTCAACATGGTCTTCACTCCCGCGCGCGACACCGGCCGGTTCGACGGGTTTCGCGATCTGCTTGAGGCCAGCTATCAGAACAACAACCTCGTCCACCTGAGCGCTGGCAGCAGCGTTCCCCTGCTCAAGAACAGCGTCTGGCTGGTGGTGCGGGGGATGGTCAAGCTGACCGCGATTTCAATTCACGGTGACGAACTGCTGCTGGGCCTGGTGGGCCCCAGCGAGCCCTTTGGTGATCCGCTCTCCCAGGTCGAGGCCTACGAAGCGGTCACCCTGGCCGACAGCGACCTGCTGTGCATCAGCTGCGAGTCGATCGGCCGTGATCCCCAGCTGGCGGTCGGTCTGCTGCAGGCCGTGGCCCAGCGCTACCGCCAGAGCGAGGCCCTGCTGGCCCTGCTGGGCCTGCGCCGCATTGAAGACCGCGTGCGCGGTTTTCTGGAACTGCTGTCCACCAATTACGGCCAGCCCTGCGACCAGGGCCTGCGGCTCAACATCAAGATCACCCACCAGGACATCGCCGCCGCCCTGAGCACCACCCGCGTCACCGTGACCCGCATCCTCGGTGCCCTGCGCGAAGAGGGCTGGCTGCAGATCGACGGCGAGCGGCGTCTGGTGATCAGCTTTTTGCCTGGCCGCCGGTGAGCCAGGAGCCGTTGCGGCTTCTGGTGCTGGATGGTGAACCCGGCTGGGGAGCCGCGCTGCTGGACGCCCTGGCCAGCCAGGGCCTGGCGCCGCGCCACTGCAGCGATCCGCAGCAGGCCGAGGCCTGTCTGCAGCAACCCGACTGCGCCGACCTGATCGTGGTCGATCTGGCGGTCGCAGCACCCCAGAGCCAGCGCTTCAGCAGCTGGGTGCAGGCCCACGCCCAGAATCGGCCGGTGCTGGCGGTCGGCCCCCTGCTCGACGAGGCCCGCCGGGTGCAGTTGCTCGAGAGCTGGGCCGACGACGTGCTCAGTCAGCCGTTGTCACTGCCCGAATTTGTGGCCCGCTGCCGCGCCCTGTGGCGGCGCCAGCAGGTGCGGCTGGCCCAGTGGCGCGACCGCAGCCCCACCACCCGCCTGTGCCATGGCGAGATCGAGATGCTGGTCGAGGAACACGTCGTCTGGCGCGCGGGCGAGCCGGTGGAACTGACCCCGCGCGAATTCCGCCTGCTCGAGTATCTGTTGCGCCATGCGGGCCAGGTGCTCGATCGCGACACCCTGCTCGAGCGGGTCTGGGGGGAGATGAGCTCCCTCGAGCTCGATCCCAAGACCGTGGATGTGCACGTTCGCTGGTTGCGCATCAAGCTGGAGCGTGATGCCGCCTCGCCGCAGTTGATCACCACCGTGCGCGGCAGGGGGTACCGGCTTGGCTGAACAGGACAATCGGCTGATGGATGCGCCGCTGCTGCTGGTCGAAGACGACGAGACGATTCGCGAGACCATCGCCGATGCCCTGCAGCTGGAGGGGTTCGTCGTCACCGCCGTCGGCAACGGCCGCGATGCCCTGAACCTGCTGCAGCGCGCGCCGGAGGACGCCCCCTTCGCGTTGGTGGTGCTCGATCTGATGTTGCCCGGCCTGGGGGGGCTCGATGTGTGCCGCGCCCTGCGGGCGGCCCGCAACCAGACGCCGGTGCTGGTGGTCAGCGCCCGCGACAGCGAAACCGACCGGGTGCTGGGGCTCGAGCTGGGTGCCGACGACTACCTGGTCAAGCCCTTTGGCATGCGCGAACTGGTGGCCCGCTGCCGTGCCCTGCTGCGCCGCTCCACCAGCCAGCAACCCGAGGTGTCGGTGCTGGAACACGCCAACCTGCAGCTCTACCCCGACGAATGCCGCGTCACCCGCGACGGCCTGCCGGTCAACCTGTCCCCCAAGGAGTACCGCCTGTTGGAGCTGTTCATGCGCCACCCCCGTCGGGTCTGGAGCCGCGACAAGCTGCTCGAGCAGATCTGGGGCTACGACTACATCGGTGACAGCAAGACCGTCGACGTGCACATCCGCTGGCTGCGTGAAAAGCTCGAGGCCAACCCCTCGGCTCCCGAGCATCTGGTGACGGTGCGCGGCTTTGGCTACCGCTTCGGGTGAGCGGCCTGTCTGCGGCCCTGCCGGTGCTGCTGCTGGGGGTGGCCCTGGGTCTGGCCCTGGCCTGGTTGCTGCCCCGCAGCCGCGGCGCCACCCAGCTCTGGCGTGGGGTGTCGGTGCGGCGCCTGCTGGGCTGGATCGATGCCTCCAGCAGCGGCTGGATGATCCTGGACCGCGACGATCGGGTGCTGCATCTCAACCCGCGCGCCCAGCGCCTGCTGCAGGTCGATGGCAGCCGGCTCTGGCAGGGGGTGGTGCTGGCGCAGCTCAACCCGGACCGGGTTCTGCGCGAGGCGGTGCAACTGGCGCGTCGCCAGGACCGCAGCCAGCGGCTGGCCTGGGAGTCCCCCGAAGGCGAGCTCGAGCTGCTGGTGCTGCCCGCCGATGGCGGCTGGCTGGCGCTGTTGTTCACCAGCCGCCGCTCGCTCGAGGCCCAGCTGGAGCAGCAGGAGCGCTGGGTCAGCGATGTGGCCCACGAGCTCAAGACGCCGCTCACGGCCCTGCTGCTGGTGGGCGACAGCCTGGCCGAGCGGGTCACCCCGGCCAACGCCGTGCTGGTGCAGCGCCTGCAGCGCGAACTGCTGCGGCTGCAGCAGCTGGTGGGGGATCTGCTCGAGCTGTCCAGGCTCGAAAACAGCGTGCCGGATGCCCGCAGCAGCCAGCTCTGGTTCGAGGCGCCGGCGCTGGTCGAGCAGGTCTGGCAGGGGCTGCGGCCGATCGCCGAGCAACGGCAGATCAGCCTGTCGATTCAGGCCCAGGGCGGCAGCGGCCGCCGGGCGCCGATCGCCATTCAGGCCGATGGCGCCCGGGTGCATCGGGCCCTGCTCAACCTGCTCGACAACGCCCTGCGCTATAGCCCCGAAGGCGGCTGCATCACCGTGCTGATCCAGCCCCGCGGCCGCTGGTGTCTGCTGGCCGTGCGCGACCAGGGCCCTGGTCTGAGCAGCGACGACCAGGAGCATCTGTTCGAGCGTTTTTACCGGGGCGATCCGGCCCGGGCCAAGGGGGCTCGCACCGGCAGCGGCCTGGGGCTGGCGATCGTCCAGCAGATCGCCGTCAGCCAGGGGGGCCGCGTGCAGGCCGGCAACCATGCCGGCGGTGGAGCCCAGATTGAGCTGATCCTGCCGATGCTGCCTAGGGTGCCCCCAGCAACTTCAGGTCTGCCAGGGTGAGCAGCATCTTTGCCGACAACAGCCTCAGCATCGGCCAGACGCCGCTGGTGCAGCTCAACCGGGTCACCGAAGGCTGCGGTGCGCGGGTGCTGGCCAAGATCGAGGGGCGCAACCCGGCCTATTCGGTCAAATGCCGGATCGGGGCCGCCATGATCTGGCAGGCCGAACAGGAGGGCCTGCTCGGCCCTGGCAAGGAGCTGATCGAACCCACCAGCGGCAACACCGGCATTGCCCTGGCGTTTGTGGCGGCTTCGCGCGGGATCCCCCTGACGCTGACCATGCCCGAGACCATGAGCCTCGAGCGGCGCAAGCTGCTCACGGCCTATGGGGCGCGCCTGCTGCTGACCGAGGGGCGCCTGGGCATGCCCGGCGCCATCAGCGCCGCCAAGGAGCTGGCGGCCTCCGACCCGGAGCGCTACGTGCTGCTGCAGCAGTTCGCCAATCCGGCCAACCCCCGCATTCACCACGACACCACCGGTCCCGAGATCTGGCGCGACACCGACGGCCAGGTCGATGTGCTGGTGGCTGGGGTCGGCACCGGCGGCACGATCACCGGCGTCAGCCGCTACATCAAGACCACCCTGGGCAAGCCGCTGCTGTCGGTGGCGGTCGAGCCCACCAACAGTCCGGTGATCAGCCAGACCCGCGCCGGTGAGGCGCTCAAGCCAGGTCCCCACAAGATCCAGGGCATCGGGGCGGGGTTTGTGCCCGCCAACCTCGACCTGTCGCTGGTGGATCGGGTCGAGACGGTGGGTGACGAGGAGGCCGTGTCCATGGCCCGCCGCCTGATGCGCGAGGAGGGCATCCTTGCCGGCATCAGCTGTGGTGCAGCCACCGTGGCGGCCCTGCGCCTGGCCCGTGAACCGGAGCTGGCCGGTCGCACCATCGTGGTGGTGCTGCCCGACTCCGGTGAGCGCTACCTGTCGTCGGTGCTGTTTGAGGGTGTTTTTGATGCCAAGGGGTTGGCCCTGGCCTGAAGACAGCGTAGAAAGGCCCAGATTCATCTGAGGCGGAGTGGCGATGACGGTGCCCACCGAGCAGGAGCAGAACCCGGTCACGCTTGAGCCTGTTGCCGAGCCCGTTGCCGAAACCGTTGCGACTGACCTGGCCGCAACTCCAGAACTGGTGTCCACCCCAGAACTGGTGTCCACTCCAGAACTGGCGGCCACTCCAGCGCCCCCTGAGCCTGAGATCCGTGTGGC
>CAZJIF010000023.1:7506-23057 GCA_964546045.1 uncultured Klebsiella sp.
CCACTCCAGAACTGGCGGCCACTCCAGCGCCCCCTGAGCCTGAGATCCGTGTGGCGCCCGAGGCCCCGTTGGTGGCACCGTCCAGACCGCCGGCCCCGGCGGCGGCAGACTCGGGCGCCTCAGAATCGGTTGCCTCTGACTCGGCGGCCCAGCTGCTGGGACTGCCTTTGCAGCTGCTCAATCAGCTGCTGGCCAAGCTTGGGGCTGCGCCCCTGTCGTCGCTGGCCGAGCTGATGCCCGCCCTGCGTCTGATCAGCCTGCTGGTGGTGGCGGGCGTCACCCTCAAGCTGACCGGTGCCACCCTCGGGGCCATCAATGAGCTGCCCTTGGTGGGCCGTCTGCTCGAGCTGGTGGGTCTGATCAGCGCCCTGCAATATCTGGCCGCTAACGCACTGCGGTCCCAGAAACGGGCCGAGCTGCTGGCCCGCATCCAGAAGCTCAAGCGCGATTTTCTGGGCTGAGGTCGTCCCCAGGCTCGAGCTGCCGCAGGGCCAGTTGCTGGGCGCCGCAGCGCACCAGCAGGCTGCCCTGTGGCCCCAGGCCATCCACCTGGCACCACTGCCCCTGGTGCAGCACCCCCTGGGCCGGCCGGTGCAAGCGCTGGTTGGCCAGCACCAGCACCCGCTGCCCGTTCTGGGCCTGGCTGCGGGCCCAGTCGAGGCCGGCCAGCACCAGCGGCAGCAGGGCCTCCGGAGTCGCCTGGTGGGGGGGCAGCACGGCCGCCAGGCCGATCGCCCCGGCCGGCACCGGGTTGGTGCCATTGAGCCCCACCCCCACCTGGGCCCAGCGCACCCGTTCGCCCGCCAGCCGCAGCCGCGCCAGCAGACCGGCCAGCTTGCGACCCTCGAGCAACAGGTCGTTGGGCCATTTGATCCGGGGCGCCAGGCCCAGGGTTTCCAGCTGCAGGGCCAGCCCCACCGCCGCCGCCAGGGTCAGCGGAGCCCCGCCGCCGACCGAGGTTGTGCCAGCTGGCCAGGCCATGGCGGCACTGAGCCACAGCCCACCCGGCGGCGACTGCCAGGTGCGGCCCCGCTGGCCGCGCCCCTGCAGCTGTTGCTGCGCGACCACCGCCAGCGAGCTGCCCTGCAGGGTCGTCTGGGCATCGGGCCCCAGCTCGGCCAACCAGGCATCGAGTTCGTCTTCGCTGCTGCCGCAGACCGGCAGCTGCCGCAGCTGCCAGCCAGCGGGGGTCAGAGGCTCGCCAGCCACTGGCCGATGCGCTTGGCGCCAGCTTCCAGTTGATCGAGCGGGTGCACCAGCGCCAGCCGCAGCCAGCCCTCGCCACCCGGACCAAAGCCATTGCCGGGGGTCAGCGCCACGCCGGTGGCCTCCAGCAGGCGGGCGCAACAGGTCTCCGAATCGAGCCCCAGGGCCCTGGCGGCCGGCGGCAGCGGCAACCACAGGTACAGGGCCATGGACGGCCGGGGCACCGGCCAGCCCACGGCCTCGAGGGCGGCGGCCATGCGGTCGCGCCGCTCGCGGTAAACCGCCCGCAGCTGCTCGGGCCAGTCACCGGCCTGCTCCAGCGCGGCAATGGCGCCGGCCTGCAGGGCCAGGGACTGGTTGAAATCCACCACCCCCTTGAGCTGGCGCAGGCCGCTGATCAGGTCTGGGGCGCCAATGGCAAAGGCCAGGCGGTACCCCCCCAGGCACCAGCTTTTGGAGAACGAGAAGAATTCGATCCCCACCTGCCGCCAGGCCGGATTGCGCAGCAGGGCCGGCGCTTCGCCCTCGAGCGCCAGGTCCACGTAGGGGTTGTCATGGGCCAGCACACAGCCGTGATCCAGTGCTTTGGCCACCGCGGCATCGACCCAGGCCTGCTCGCCGGTGGTGGCGGTGGGGTTGTGGGGAAACCCCAGCACCATCAGCCTGATCCGGGCCCAGGTAGCGCTGTCGACGGCGTCAAAATCGGGCTTCCAGCCTTGCTCGGGCCGCAGCGGCAGCAGCACCGGTTCGGCCGAAGCCAGGTGCAGCCCGCCCATGTGCGAGGGGTAATAGGGATCCAGCAGCAGCGCGGCCTCGCCGGGATTCAGCACCGCCAGGGGCAGGTGGGCCGTGCCTTCCTGGGATCCCACCAGCAGCAGCACCTCCCGCTCGGGGTCCACGCTGGTGCCAAAGCGGCGCTGGGCCCAGCGGGCCACGGCCTGGCGAAACGGCGCCGTGGCGGCATGCAGGCAGTAGGCCGCACTCGCCGGTTGGCCCAACTGCTCCTGCATGGCCGCAATCGCCACCGGCGGCGGCTGCAGGTCGGTCGAGCCCAGAGACAGGTCGAGCAAGGGCGGCAGGCCCGAGCCCGGCTGCTGCACCCGCTGGTTGTAGGCCGCTTTGCGCCGGTCGTTGCGAGCGAAGACGCCGCTGCCCAGCCGGGCGACACGCTCGCTGACCCGCTCAGAGATGGGCATCGAGGAATGCTTTGAGCTGGGCTTGGGCCATGGCCCCCTCGTGCCGGGCCACCTCGTTGCCCCCCTTGAACAGCATCAGCGTTGGCAGCCCCTGAATGCGGTGGCTGTCGCGGCTGCTGGGGTTGCCGTCCGCCTCGAGTTTGCCGACCCGCAGGCGGCCGGCGTAGTCAGCGGCGGCCCAGTCCATCAGCGGCGCCATCAGCCGGCAGGGCCCGCACCAGGCGGCCCAGACATCGACCAGCACCGGCAGCTCTGACTCCAGAACCTCGGCCTGGAAATTGACATCGGTGAACTCGGCGACAGCCACGGCAACCAGCACGTTCGATGGCGCGATTGTATGGAGCCGCACCCCGGCTCAGAGCTTGTCGATCGAGCGGCGCAGCTCCTCGAGCTCCGGATCGACCTCGCTCACCTTGACCGGCTCCAGTTGGGGAGCCGCCGCCGTGCCGGCCAGGCGGTTCTTGAGGGCCGCCAGTTCGTCGTCCACCTCGGGCGCCCCCTCCAGAGCGGCGAATTGGCTTTCGAGATCGGCACCGGCCAGTTCGGCCGCGGCCTGGCTGCGGGCTTCGAGCGCTTCGACCTTCTCCTCCATGCGCTCGAAGGCGGCCATCGAGGTGTTGGTGCCGAGGCTGCCGACGGCGCTCTGCAGCTGCTCCTGGGCCTGGGCCGCCTGGGCCCTGGCCTTGAGCATGTCCTTCTTGGTCTTGGCCTCGGCGATCTTGCTCTCCAGGGCCACCAGGCTCTTCTTGAGCTGGTCGACCTGGCCGGCCTGGCTCTGCAGCTGGGTGTTGAGGGCGGTGGCGGTGTCCTGGCAGGTCTTGCGGCGGCTGAGGGCCTCGCGGGCCAGATCCTCTTCGCCCTTCTTGAGGGCCAACTCGGCCCGTTCGTACCACGTCTTGGCCTGGGCTTCGGCCTGTTCAGCCTGGTTCTGAATGCGTTTCTGGCTGGCGATGGCGGTGGCCACGGCCTGGCGCAGCTTGATCAGGTCCGCCTGCATGTCGGCGACCGACTGGTCCAGGATCTTGGCCGGGTCTTCCATGGCACCGACCACCGCGTTGGCGTTGGAACGGATCAGACGGCTGAGGCGATCAAAGAAGCCCATCGAAGGCGGCGGGGGCAGGGGCAGAGGGTAGCCAGGCGGGGCGGCACGTCACCAGTGCGTCACGTCACCGGTGCGATGGGCGCACGCTCGATAAGGTTGCCCCATGGCTAGGGCCTCCAGGCAGCAAACGCGTCAGATCGGCAACCTGTCGCTGCTGGTGCCGGCGCCGCGGCCACCGGCGGCGCCCCTGGTCGATTGCCTGGGGGCGCTGCAACGCAGCTGGCAGCAAGACGGCCATCTGGCGGCTCTGTGGCAGGCCTGGCCGCGGGCCTGCGGTCCCCAGCTGGCCCCCCATTGCCGGCCGCTGCGGTTGCAGGGTGGGCTGCTGACCGTGGGCGCTGCCCCAGGCCCCTGGCTTCAGGCTCTGCAGTACAACCGCCACCAGCTGCTGGCGGCCCTGCGGGTCGCGGGCTTCCAGCTCCGCGATCTGCGGATCGAGCAGGCCAGGCCCCTGCCTGTGGTCGGGGCTGATGGCGCGGCTGTGCAGCAGGCCTGGCATTGCCATCCCAGCCGCGCCGATGTGCACGGCATGGCCGCCTGCCCCGCCTGCGGAAGCCCGGCTCCGGCAGGCGAAATGGCCCGTTGGGGCCACTGCAGCTTTTGCCGTCGTCAGGCCCTGCAGGCGGCCACGGCTCAATAACGTTCGGGCCTTGGCTCCTGCCAGCGGGGGCGGATGCCGCCCTGGGCGAGCTGGGCGGCACGGCGCTCCAGGGCGCTGCGGTCCAGTCGCCACAGCCGGTACAACCCGGCCTGGGCCAGGGGGATGGGGGCCAGCCCCTGCCAGTGGGGCAACGCGGCGGTGCGGGCGTCAATCACAACCAGCACGGTGGGTTGCTGGCGCGCCGTGCTGGGCTCCTGGCCCCGGCGCCGTTCCCGTTGCAGCCGGTCGGCCAGGTTGGCCAGGTCGGTGGGTTCGTTGCCCTCGTAGAGCACCACCCGGCGGCTGTAGTAGTGCAGCGACGGCTTGAGGATGCCCACCATCGCCAGGGATTCCTGGGGGCGGCGCTGGGCCGCTGCCGCCGCTGCCATCTGGCGCACGGGCTCGCCCCGCAGGCGATCGCCCAACGCCCACAGCGGCTGCAGGGCCACCACGGCAAAGGCCACCAGCGGCAACTGCAGGGCCAGCAACCGGCCGGGGCCACCCGCGCGCAGCAGCAGCAGCGGCAGCAGCGCCGCCAGGCCCCAGCACAGGGCGGCCCACTGCAGGTGGCCGCTGGCCAGTACTGCTGCCGCCAGGGTCGGCATTTCGGGGTCGCTGACCACCCCAAACCACCGGGGTGCCAGGGCGAGCACCAGGGCGATCGCAGCGGCCAGGGCCAGGCTCAGGCCCCAGGCCAGCCGCAACAGCTGGCGCTGCCGGCCCCCCTGGGGTGGGCTACACGCGGCCAGGGCGATCAACACACCGGCCGCCGGGGTGGCCGGGATCCAATAGCTCGGCAACTTGGTGGCGGCTGTGGTGAAGAACACCAGCACCACCAGCAACCAGCAGGCCGCCAGGCGTCCCAGCGACTGGTCCGGGGGCCGGGCACCGCCCAACAGATGGCGGCCCAATCCCAGCAGCAGCAGCGGCGTGACTGGCAGGCTGGCGATCACCAGCATCCCCCCGAAGAACCACCAGGGCTGCAGGTGGTCGTTGACCACCCCGGTGAACCGCTGCAGGTTGTGGTAGCCAAAAAAGCTGTCCCAGTAAGGCCGGCCCTCCACCAGCAGTTCGGCGATGTACCAGGGCAGGGCCACCGCAGCGGTCAGGCCCAGCCCGGCGCCGGCCCGCAGCCCCCGCAGCTGCAGCCGCAGTTCGCCCTGGCTGAGGGCAAAGGCCAGCAGGCTCAGGCCCACCAGCACCACCGCCACCGGCCCTTTGGCCAGGACCGCCAGCCCCAGCACCACCCAGCCCCGCCACCAGCCGGGCCAAGTGCCTGGATCGCGCGGGCGGCTGGCCTGGGTCTGCCAGAACAGCAGCAGGCTGATCGCCACCAGGGACGACAGCAGCGCATCGCTGACCGCCAGCCGCCCCCAGATCAGGTTCAACGGCGACAGCACGAACGCCAGGGCAGCCGTCAGGGCCACCAGCTGGCTGGCCCGGCTGCCGCGGAGCAGCCCCGCCTGGGGCCAGCGTTGCAACGTCACCACCAGGGTCAGCATCACAGCGATGGTGGACAGGGCTGACGGCAACCGTGCCGCCCAGGTGCCCAGCGGGTTCCAGCTGCTCTGGCCGGGCAGCAGATACCCCAGCCCCATCAACCAGTAGACCAGCGGCGGCTTGTCGTAGCGGGGCAGACCGTTGACCCGCGGGGTCAGCCAGTCGCCGGTTTCGGCCATCGCCCGGGCCGAGGCGGCAAACAGGGGCGGTGTCTCATCCACCAGGCCGGTGTGGCCCAGACCCTTGACCAGCAACAGCGCACCGAGCCCCAGGCACACCAGCAGCACCCAGCTGCGACGCAGCACGGTCATGGGTGTCCTGGTGGCTGCCAACGGCCTGATCGGAGCAACCGATCCACTCTCTCAGGCGTGCCGCAGTCCCTCAAGCCAGCGTTCCACCCGCTCGGCAAATCCGGCCAGCGAGCACTGGCTTTCGGCCCAGCGGCGACAGGCGCTGCGATCGATCGCCAGGGCGCGGCGGCAGGCTGCCACCAGATCCGCCACATCGTCGGGGCGAGCCAGGGCGCC
Source organism: uncultured Klebsiella sp. (assembly GCA_964546045.1). Lineage (GTDB taxonomy): Bacteria > Cyanobacteriota > Cyanobacteriia > PCC-6307 > Cyanobiaceae > RGUW01. The sequence continues at coordinate 13,678 of CAZJIF010000023.1, forward strand.
GTTGCTGCCCTCGATCACCAGCTCGCCGGGGCCACCGCGGGCATAGGTGGCCACCGGCACGCCGCAGGCCAGGGCCTCGACCACCACGTTGCCGAACGCCTCGTTCCATTTGGGGGTGTTGAGCAGGGCTCGGCAGCGGCCCAGTTCGGCCTTGAGCGCCGCGGCGTCGAGAAAACCGCGCCAGATCAGGGTGCCGGCCGGGACCGAGGCCTCGACCCGCGCCCCATAGGCCTGGTCCTCGACCAGGCCCATCACCACCAGGGGCAGCCCCAGCTGGGCGGCGGCGGCAGCGGCGTCCTCCAGACCCTTCTCGGGGGCCACCCGGCCGGCCCAGCCCAGCTGGTTGTGGGGCTCCGGGCTAAAGGGGTAGGTGTCCAGGTCAAAGCCATTGCCCAGCAGCAACGGCGGCTGGCTGAGGGCAAAGTCGGCCGCCTGGCTGGCGCTGTGAAAGGCCAGATGCTGCGGATGGCTGCGGCTGACCCTGGCGATCACCCGGTCCATGGCTTCGCTGACCGACCCCATGCTCACCAGGTGGGCCAGGGGGGTGCGTGCCAGCGGGGTGAGCCACAGGGGCAGCCAGTCGTACCCCAGGTTGAGCAGCACATCAAACCGGTCCTGGCTCTCGAGGGCCCGCCACCAGAGGTTGGCCAGCAGGCTGTCGGCTGGCAGCTGCACCGGCGCGTCGTGGCTCAGGTGCTGCCAGCTGGGTTGATCGTCGCCATCGACCGTCCACAACTGGGCCCCGCCGCAGCCGTCGGGCAGCTGCGAGCCGCTGCCCGCCAGCACGGTGACGCTGTGGCCACGGTCCAGCAGGCCGCTGACCAGCGAGGCCAGGGTGCGCTCGACGCCGCCGCCGCGACCGCTGCCCAGGCTGCCCACCGGGGTGCTGACCACCAGCAGCTTCATGGCCGGGGCTCCCACAGGGCCTGGCGCCGGTTGATCAGCACCACGCTGATCAGGGCAACTGCCGCACCCAGCCACTGCAGCGGCAGCAGCCGCTCGTGCAGCAGCAGCACGCCGGTCAGCAGGGCAAACACCGGGGTCAGGAAGGTCAGGGCGGTGAACCCGGTCAGGTCGCCGCTGCTGGCAAACCAGAAGAACAGGCCGTAGGCCAGGGCGCTGCCCAGCAGCGAGGCGTAGGTCATCAACCCCCATTGCTGCAGCGACCAATGGGGCAGCAGCTGGCTGGCGTCGCTGGCTACGGCCAGCAGCAGCAAGGGCAGGCTGCCCAGCAGCATGTGCCAGGCGGTCACCGCCACCGGATCGCTGTGGCGGCTCGCATAGCGGCAGAGCACGGTGCCGGCGGCCATGGCCGCCGCTGCCCCCAGCATCCACAGCTCGCCATGGCTCAGGGCGTTCTGGTCCAGGGCCGGCGGTCCCTGCAGCCACCACTGCTGCAATAGCCCTGCCGGCAGGCCCAGGCAGACGATGCCCAGCAGACCCAGCAGCAGGCCCAGCCAGCCCACCGGATTGATCGCCTCACCGAACAGCCCCCGGGCCAGCAGGGCCACCAGCAACGGCTGCGAATCGATCAGCACCGAGCCCAGGCCGGCCCCGGTCTGGCTGAGTCCGCGGGCCAGCAGGCCCTGGAACAGGGCGCCATCGACCAGGGCAAACAGCCCCAGCCACAGCCAGTCGCGGCGGTCCACCTGCCAGGGACGGCGCAGCAGCAGCACCGCCAGCAGCAGCACCAGGGCGGCTGGCAGCAGCCTCAAGCTGGCCACCAGCAGCGGGGTGCCCTCGGCCAGCAGGGGCTTCATCGCGGCCATGGCCGTGCCCCAGAGGGCAAAGGGCAGCACCATCGCCAGCGGACGCAGCAGCGCCGCGGCGCCCTCCGGGGGGGGCTCTGTCATGGCGTTGGCCCAGATGGCTGCAGGCCTCTTTTTAAGATCCAGCGATTGCAAGCTGTGCAGATGCCCTGGCCCTGGCGCCGCAAAGCCAAACGCACCCTGGCGCGCATCGCCATCGAGGGTCCGATCGCCGGCCCCACCCGCAAGCGGGTGCTCAAAGCCCTCCACCAGATCGAGCAGCGGCAGTGCCCGGCGCTGCTGCTGCGCATCGACAGCCCCGGCGGCACCGTCGGCGACAGCCAGGAGATCCATGCCGCCATCACCCGCCTGCGGGCCAGTGGCTGTCATGTGGTGGCCAGCTTTGGCAACATCTCGGCCTCCGGCGGGGTCTACATCGGCGTGGCAGCCGAGCGCATCGTCGCCAATGCGGGCACGATCACCGGATCGATCGGCGTGATTCTGCGGGGCAACAACCTGTCGCGCCTGCTGGAACGCATCGGCATCCAGTTTGAGACCGTCAAGAGCGGTCTCTACAAGGACATCCTGTCCCCCGATCGCGCCCTGTCCGCTGCCGAACGGCAGTTGCTGCAGGAGCTGATCGATGCCAGCTACGGCCAGTTCGTGGCCGCGGTCGCCACGGGGCGTGGCCTGCCCGAGGACGACGTGCGTGCCTTTGCCGACGGGCGGGTGTTCACCGGGGCCCAGGCCCAGACCCTTGGTCTGGTGGACCAGCTGGGCGACGAGGACGCGGCTCGGCGCCTGGCCGCCGAGCTGGCCGGTCTCGATCCCGACAAGACCCGGCCCGTCACCTTTGGTCGCCCCGCCAAACGCTTTGGCGGGTTGGTGCCCGGGCGGGCCCTGCTGGCCTCGCTGTGGCAGGGCCTCGCGCTTGAGCTGGCCTGGAGCGGTCAACCCCTGTGGCTGTACCGCCCATGACCCGCGAACTGCGGGCCCTGCGCGGGGCCACCACCACCACCGCCAATACGGCGGCCGCGATTGCCGAGGCGGTCGAAGAGCTGGTTGCTGCGCTGATGGAGCGCAACGGCCTCAGCGCCGACCGGCTGCTGTCGGTGACCTTTTCGGCCACGGCCGACCTCGATGCCTGTTTCCCGGCGGCGATCGCCCGTCGCCTGCAGGGCTGGGACGGGGTGGCCCTGCTCGACTGTCAGCAAATGGCCGTGCAGGGTGACCTGCCGCGCTGCATTCGCCTGCTGGCCCACGCCTGGCTCGACCCCAATGCCCAGGCCGTGCATCCCTACCTGCGGGCGGCGGCGACCCTGCGACCCGATCGCGCCAGCTAGCCGGCCGGCCACTGGCTGCGGGCAGGCGCGCAGGGGCCCGTCGAGAATGGGCGCACACCGGTGATCGTCATGTCGCCCCGTTCTCTGATCCACCGTCTGCTGCGTCGACCGCTGCTGCCCGTCGGTGGCGCCGTGCTGGCCGCGACCCTGACCGCGGCTGGTGCCCTGGGCCTGGGCAGCGTGCCTCGGGCTCTGGCCCAGAGCACCCCCAGCCTGATGGAGTTTCGCTGGGACAACACCCGCGATTACCGCAAGCTCTATTACTTCGTCACCGATACGGCTCGGCTCAGGCGGGCCGAGTACTACTTCATCCTTAGACCCAGGGACCGCAAGAGCGCGATCCTCAAGCTGAGCATCACGATCCCGCCCCATTTCGACAGCCAGATCGATCCCAAGCGGATCAAGTTGTGCAAGATGTCCGAAGGGGGCATGCTGTCGCGCACCCGCTGCGTCGAGCAGATTCCGGCGACCATTGAACTCGCTGCAGGCGGCAAGGCGATCGAGGTCTTCCCCGATACGCCGGTCTCCGACAAGGGCACGATCGGCGTGTACATGCAGGTGTTCAACCCCTTCAACATCGGCATGTATCAGTTCAATGCCCTGGCCCAGGCCCCCGGCGATGTGCCGGTGGCGGGCTATCTGGGCAGCTGGCTGATTGAGGTCGATCCGGGCATGAACTGAGCGCCACCGCCTGATAAATTTGCCCACTGGCCGCGTCCGTAGACACCCCCCATGACCAAGCGCACCCTCGAAGGAACCAGCCGTAAGCGCAAGCGGGTCTCGGGTTTTCGTGTGCGCATGCGCACCCACACCGGCCGTCGCGTGATCAAGGCCCGCCGCCGCCGCGGTCGCGCCCGTCTGGCGGTCTGAGTCCTTGGCCCTGCCCCAGCGCCACCGGTTGCGGGGCCAGCGCGTCTTTGACGCCTTGTACAAGCGGGGGCGGGCTGTCCATGGCGAGGCCATGGTGTTGCGCTGGATGCCTGCCCAGGATGGCCTGTTGCCTCCCGGCCCCGACCAAAACGGCCCCAGCCCCTGGCGCTGCGGGGTTGTGGTCAGCACCAAGGTGCACAAGCGGGCGGTGCAACGCAACCGCCTGCGCCGCCAGCTTCACCAGGATGTTCTGCAGCAGTTGCGCGGCAGCAGCGGTTCGCCCCTATGGCTGCTGATCAGTCTGAAACCTGGCAGTGCCACCTGGGAATCGCCCCGCCTGCTGGGAGAATGCAGGCATCTCCTCGACAAAGCCGGACTCAGCCCATGCCCCAGGAGCCCGTCGTCCCAGGACTCAAGGTTGACGAAACCGTCTTCTACGAAGGCGGTCCCGCCCGAGGTGACCTGATCTTCAACCTGCTGTTGGGGGTCACCCTGATCGGCCTGCCGTTCACCATTGGGGCCGTGGTCCGGGCTCTGTGGCTGCGGTTCCGCATCACCAGCCGGCGCATCGAAGTCAATGGCGGTTGGCTGGGCCGCGACCGCACCCAGGTGGTCTACAGCCAGATCCGTGAGATTCGCAGTGTGCCCCGCGCTTTCGGTGCATGGGGTGACATGGTGTTGGTGCTCAACGACGGCTCCAAGCTCGAGATGCGCTCCGTTCCACGCTTTCGCGAGGTCGAGGCTTACATCACCGAGCGTCGCGGCGCCCGGTCAGCCACTCCCAAAGCCAAGGGCATGGCGGCCTGATCGGCCTGCCCGATCGGTCACACTGAGCCCCAAACCATTCCCCGTCGTCTTCTGCTGCCGTGATCGGCTACATCTCCGACAACCTGCTGCTGCCCATCCTCGATTTCTTCTATGGATTGGTACCCAGCTACGGGCTGGCGATCATCGCCCTGACGGTCGTGATCCGTCTGGCGTTGTTCCCCCTCAGCGCCGGTTCGATCCGCAATGCCCGCCGGATGCGCATCGCCCAGCCGGTGATGCAGAAGCGCCAGGCCGAAATCAAGAGCAAATTCGCCAGTAACCCCCAGAAACAGCAGGAGGAGCTGGGCAAGCTGATGAAGGAATTTGGCAGTCCGCTGGCGGGCTGCCTGCCCCTTCTGGTGCAGATGCCGATCCTGTTTGCCCTGTTCGCGACGCTGCGGGGCTCACCGTTCGCCGATGTGCCTTACACCATCAACCTGAAGGTGCTGCCGGCCGAGCAGATCGCTGCGGTCGAAGCCAAACCCTTCAACAGCCCCAGCCATTCGATCTTCATCACCGAGACCAACCATGTGCCGGTGATCGCCAGCCTCGAAGGCGGCACCAAGCTGGGCGTGGGCGACAGCACCCAGGTCAGCCTCCACACCAAGGACGGCAAGAGTTTTGCCTCCGTCCTGGGCGGCATCGACAACGGTGAGGCCTTTGCCCCCAGTTGGAGCGTCACCAAGGGTGAGGGTGTGGTCAGCGTCAACGCCGATGGCACGATCAAGGCCCTGAGCACCGGCGACGCCACCGTCGAGGCCAAGATCCCCGGCCTGGCTGCCCGCAGCGGCTTCCTGTTCATCAAGGCCCTGGGTCAGGTGGGCTTCATGACCGATGGTCAGGTCAACTGGGACATCGCCATCCTGGTGGCGGGCTTCGGCATCAGCCTGTTCGCCAGCCAGATTCTGTCGGGCGTGGGCATGCCCCCCAACCCCCAGCAGTCGACAGCCAACAAGATCACCCCCGTGATGATCACCGGCATGTTCCTGTTCTTCCCCCTGCCTGCCGGGGTGCTGCTGTACATGGTCGTCGCCAACGTCTTCCAGGCTCTGCAGACCTTCCTGCTGGGCCGGGAAGCCCTGCCCGACAACCTGCAGCAGATCCTCGACCAGCAGCTGGCCCAGCAGAGCTTGGCCACCGCCGGTGGTGGCGCCAGCAGTGAACGGCTGCCCTTTGAGCCCAAGAGCAACAAGTAGGTCTGCGCTGATCCCTTGTGATGGCTGAACCCCTCGGTCCCGTTGCCGTTCAGGATCTGCTGACCAGCGAGGCCGGCACCAGCTGGCAGGTGGATCAGCCGATTGCGGGCCTTGACACCCAGGGCCCCGTGCGTGGCCGTCTCAATGCCTGGCCCGATGGGCCCCTGCTGCGTGTTGAGGCCGACCTACGGGCCAGCGTCAGCCTGCGCTGCGACCGCTGCCTGCAGACCTATGCCCAACCCCTGAGGGCGCGGGTCAGCGAACGCCTGGCTGTCGGTGGCAGTGATCAGGAGCTGGCCGAGGCCCTGGACTTTGATGCCGATGGGTTCAGCGAGCAGCTGGACCCCGACGGCAGCTTTGACCCCCAGCAATGGGTCTACGAGCAGCTGAGCCTGCAGCTGCCCCTGGTCAACCGCTGCGGGCCAGACTGCCCCGGTCCAGCCAGCTGGGGCACCGCTGACCCCCTGCCGGATCCGCGCTGGGCCGCCCTGCGCCAGCTGGAGCCGTGAACCAGCCGTGAACCAGGCCTGGGGCGATCAGCTCGATCTGCTGATCCGCGCGCGCACACCCATTGTCTGGATCCGCAGCTTTGAAGAGCAGCGGGTCGAGGCCCTGCTGCAGCAGGCGGCCCGGCGGCTGGGGGGGCGCACCCTGTTGCGCTGGGATTTCATCGCTGGACTGGCCGGCGCCCCAAACAGGGATGGCGAAGCCGCCCGCAACCCGATGGCGGCCCTGGCGGTGCTGGATGGCCTGCCCGCCGACAGCGGCGCGATCCTGCTGCTGCGGGATTTTCATCGCTATGGCGACGATGCCGGGGTCTGCCGCCGCTTGCGCAATCTGGCGGTCAGCCTGCGGCAGGTGCCCCACACGATCGTGATCACAGCCCCCGAGTGGCAGATGCCACTGGAGCTCGAGGACTGCATCACCGTGCTGGATCTGCCCCTGCCCGAGCCGGCCGAAATCCAGCAACTGTTGGTCAGCATTGCGGCAGCCAGCGGTCAGCCCCTGGACCCGGCGGTGATGGAGCAGCTCACCGCCGCCTGCCATGGCCTGAGCGAGCAGCGGGTGCGCCAGATCGCGGCCCGTGCCCTGGCCCAGCGGGGTGCCCTGGGCGAAGCCGACCTGCTGGATGTGCTCGAACAGAAGCGGCAGGTGATCGCCCGCAGCGAACTGCTCGAGTACTGCCCCAGCGAGGCCACCACCGCCGACATCGGCGGCCTGGAGGAGCTCAAGCGCTGGCTGGAGCAGCGGCACATGGCCTTTGGCGACGAGGCCCAGGCCTACGGGTTGCCCCTGCCGCGCGGCGTGTTGCTGGTGGGCCCGCAGGGCACGGGCAAATCGCTCACGGCCAAGGCGATCGCCCACACCTGGGGCATGCCGCTGCTGCGGCTCGATGTGGGTCGCCTGTTCGCAGGCCTGGTGGGCGCCAGTGAGGCCCGCACCCGCGAGATGATCCAGCGGGCCGAGGCGATGGCCCCCTGCGTGCTCTGGATCGATGAGATCGACAAGGGCTTCGGCGCCGCCGGCGATGGCCGCAGCGATGGCGGCACCAGCCAGCGGGTGCTGGCCAGCCTGCTCACCTGGATGGCGGAGAAGACCAGCGCCGTGTTCGTGGTGGCCACCGCCAACGGCGTCGAAACCCTGCCGCCCGAGCTGTTGCGCAAGGGTCGCTTTGACGAGATCTTTCTGCTCGATCTGCCCAGTGCCGGCGAGCGCGCTGCCATCCTGGACCTGCAGCTGCGCCGCCGCCGGCCCCAGCACCAGATCCCCCTACAAGTGCTGGTGGATCGCACCGAGGGCTTTTCTGGGGCTGAGCTCGAGCAGACCGTGATCGAGGCCATGCACCTGGCCTTCGCCGAACACCGCGAGTTCGGTGAGGCCGACCTGATTGCCGCTGCCAGTCAGGTGGTGCCGCTGTCGCGCACCGCCCGTGAACAGCTCGAGCACCTCAAGCAATGGGCCAGCAGCGGCCGCGCCCGCCCGGCCTCGCGCATGTAACGCTTCTGTGAAGAACTTCTAATCCAGGTAACGAGTCGCCGCTCCCATCGGTGCCGACCACGCTGCTGCCCATAGGGTCGCTGCACCCGCAGGCACGCCGTGCTGCCCAGCCCCCAGCCCCGCTCCGAACTGTTCAACCAGCTGGCCGTGGCCTGCCTGGGCGCTGGCGTCGTGACGTCGATTGCCGTGGCCCAGGGACAGAACCCCCTGACGGCACTTGGCATCACCCTGTTTTCGGCTGTAGCTGCGGTGATGGTGGGCCAGGTGATCTGAGCAGGTGCGAGCCCTGCCTCGGTGACCCTGCAATGCGCTGACCTGAATCATCATCTTTTGCGCATTTTGTTGCATCAGCTGCTCACTTTTGCGGTCTCTGCGATGAACAGCAGCCGTCTGTGTTGACGCCTTGAATCGATGCCATCAGGCTGGGTCTGTTCTCCCTCCCAGCCAGGCATACCCATGTCCAGATGCACGATGGATCGACGAGCCAATGGGCTTCCCGTCACCATCTCTTTGGCACTTCTGGTTGCTTCAGCTGTTGCTGTTTTGCCGTCAAGGGCTCAACCGACGGCAGCGGCAAAAGGGCAGATTCTGTACAGCCTGGAGACCCGTTGCAGCCTCAATGGTGCCCCTGCCGTGCCTTGCACGGTGGAGGCGGTCGATGACGGCCAGGCCACCCTTTACCGTCACCGCATCGGCGCCAAAACCGACACCATCCGCGTCACCGACGCGCCGGTGCGCATGGTGCGTTGGGATGCCCAGGCCAAGCAATGGAACAGCCTGACCTGGGCGGCAGCGCGCTTTTCAAGCAACACGGTCTGCTTTAACGGCAGAGAGCTCTGTGTGGTCAACCCCAACTATCTCAACAGCGTTCGCCAGGACCGTGCCGCGGCGATGGCGTCGCGCGACCTGGTCAAGGTGCACTTCGGCGCCGATGGACGCATCAATGCCACCTGCTACGACGACGGTTGCGAGGTGACTCTGAAATGAAGCTGTTCTCGCATTGCAGTGCAGCCCTGCTGATCTCAGGGCTTGCGGTTCCGGTGTTGCCGTCAACTCCCAGTTTGGCGACCGAGCCCTCAGTGCAGCTGCTGGCCCGTGGCGGCGGCCGAGGCGGTGGCGGCGCACGTGGCGGTTCTGCTGCTGGAGGGGCCCGCGGTCGTACCGGTTTTGGTGGCTCAGCAGGCAGCGATGGACTGAGCCGCGGCAACACGCGCCCTAGCGGTGGTTGGAGCAACAAGGTCGGTCGAGATCCGGCTGCTCCCTCGTTGAATCGTACGGCTGCCAACCGCGGCGGCCTCAGCAATCAGGGCCGAGCTGGCCGAGTGGGCGAGCTGAACCGCGATTTTGGTGGCAATCGCAGCCTCGACTGGAACCGCAACGTCAACCTCAACAGCGTCAACCTCTACCCCGGTTGGGCA
>CAZJIF010000024.1:0-23003 GCA_964546045.1 uncultured Klebsiella sp.
CCTTCTTCGTGGCTGAGATCTTCACCGGCATGCCCGGCAAGTACGTGAAGCTCGACGACACGATCAAGGGCTTCAACATGATCCTGGCGGGTGAACTCGACGACCTGCCTGAGGCTGCCTTCTACTTGGTGGGCAACATCGACGAGGTCAAGGCCAAGGCAGCGAAGATCGTCGCCGACGCCAAGGGTTGATCGCCATGACCTTGACCTTGCGTGTCCTTGCTCCTGATCAGAGCATTTATGACGGCACTGCCGACGAAGTGATCCTGCCCAGTGCCACCGGCCAGATGGGCATCCTCACCGGTCACGTGACCATGCTCACCGCCCTCGACAGCGGTGTTGTGCGGGTTCGTGAAGGCAGCAGTTGGGCATCCATCGCGGTGATGGGTGGCTTTGCCGAAGTCGAAGACAATGCGGTGACCGTTCTGGTCAACGCAGCTGAGCTCGGCAGCAGCATTGATGCTGCTGCGGCCGAAGCCGGTTTTGAGGCCGCCAGGCAGGCTGCCGCCGATTTCGACGGCAAGCCCGCCAGCCCGGAGAAAGTCAAAGCTCAACAGCAACTGGCTCAGGCACGAGCCAGGTTGCTGGCCAGCAAAGGAGCCTGATCCAGGCTTCGGCGCTTTGACGTCCAATGCGACCTTGTTCAGATAGCAATCCTGTGATTGAGCGCCCTTCCAGGGCGCTTTTTTTGTAGGCGTCCAAACAAGGGCAAAAAAAAGCGCTCCGGACAGGGAGCGCTCGATCAACGTCGACCAACCGTTGGCAGCCTGGTTCAGGCGGTACCGCAGAAGGTGACATCGGGGAACTTGAGCTTGGCGTCATCGAGGCTCTTGCCCTTGCCCTCTTCCTGCCAATAGTTGATCACTTCAGTCGCCTTGTTGAGGATCTCAACGCGCTCGTTGTCGGTGATCCAGCTCTTGCGCTCCAGCTCGGTCTTGAGGGTTTCCCAGGCATCCTCACGGGGCCAGAAGAAATAGGCTGTGAGCGGGCTGGGGCCGCCACCGACGATCTGATCGACGGCCAGGGCCACGTTGTCAGGCAGCCACAGGATCTTGAGCAGGAAACGACCCTCATCAGCCTTGGGGGTGTATCCCGAAGGCACGCCATCTTCATCGATCGTGGCGGTCGCCAGAGCTGCACTACCGCCGCGCATCACCGGACGGCCTGCAGCAGGAGCTTCACCTGCACCGATCGCCTCGGCTGCGTCGTCGATGGCAGCGCCAGGAGCCGCGTCCAAGGTGGTTTCGGTGGCTGGCATGGAGTGCTGTTCGCAACAGTCAGCCAACTAACCTACCAGCCGAACTGCCAGGTGTTCACTGCCTTCCTTGAACAGCCCCCGAGCCGTGCTTCTGCTGGACATTGACGGCGTCATCCGCGATGTGGGCGGCAGCTATCGCCGTGCCCTGGCCGAAACGGTGCACCACTACAGCGGCTGGCGCCCCGATCCGACCACGATCGACAGCCTCAAGGCCGAGGGCCGCTGGAACAACGACTGGGAAGCCAGCCTGGAATTGCTGCGACGCCGCAACCACAGCCCCCTGCCGGTCTTTGAGGCCCTGGTGGATGTGTTCAGCAGCTTTTATTTCGGTGGCGACCCCAGCGGTGATCCCGCGCAATGGCAAGGCTTCATTGGTGATGAGCCGCTGCTGGTGGAACCGGGCCTGTTTGCCGACCTCGACGCCGCAGGGATTCTCTGGGGATTCGTCAGCGGCGCCGAGCCCCCCTCGGCCCGCTTTGTGCTCGAGCAGCGGCTGGGACTGGATGATCCGCCGCTGATCGCCATGGGCGATGCCCCCGACAAGCCCGATCCGACCGGCTTGCTGCAGCTCGCCGGTCGGCTGCTCGAGCACCACGGCAGCCCCACGCTGGGTGTCGGGGCCCCACCGATTGCCTATCTGGGTGACACCGTCGCCGATGTGATCACGGTGCAGCAGGCCCGCCGGCAGCAGCCCCAGCAGGCCTTTCTGAGCCTGGCGGTAGCCCCGCCGCACCTGCATGACCCTGGTGCCGCCGAGCACCGCCGCACGTACGAGAACCAGTTGATTCAAGCCGGCGCCGATGCCGTCCTCCCCAGCACGGCCACCGTTCTGACGGCGCTGGTCCAAGCCCTGAGCAGCGAACGACCAGGACCTCTCAGCGCTCCATTGCCGCCGGCGCCTTGAGGGCCGCCGCCGTCAGGTTCTCGTGGCCATGGTCAGTGACGGCCACATCGTCTTCGATGCGAATGCCGATGCCCTTCCAGCGGGCGTCGATGGGCGGCTGGCCCTCGGGGACGGGCAGCCGGTCGCTGATGTACAAACCCGGTTCCACGGTGAGCACCATGCCGGGCTCCAGGGTCACGTGGTGCTCGCCCAGGCGATAGGCCCCCACATCGTGCACATCCAGCCCCAGCCAGTGGCCGGTGCGGTGCATGTACAAATGGCGGTAGGAGCCCTGCTCAATCAGCCCATCGACCTCGCCGACCAGCAGCCCCAGCTCGACCAGGCCGGCCACCAGCACCCGCAGGGCGGTCTCATGCACACCCTCGGCGGTGAAACCGGGCTTCACCGAAGCCACGGCTGCCTCCTGGGCACTGAGCACCAGCTCATAGAGCGCGCGCTGTTCGCTTGAAAAGCGCCCACCCACCGGAAAGGTGCGGGTGATGTCGCCGTTGTAGTAATCGCCCAGCGAGCAGCCGGCATCGATCAGCAGCAGATCGCCCGCGCGCAGCTCGGCAGCGTTGGCGGTGTAGTGCAGCACACAGGCGTTGTCGCCTCCGGCGACGATCGAGCCATAGGCCGGCCCACGGGCCCCCTGCTCCAGAAAATGCTGCTCGATCACCGCCTGCACCTGGCGCTCGCGCAACCCCGGCCGGGCCACCTGCCGGGCCAGCTCGTGGGCTTCGGCCGAGATGCGGGCGGCCTCGCGCAGGCGCTCCAACTCCTCGGGCGCCTTGCGCAGCCGCAGCTCGTGCAACAGCGGATCAGGCGCCACGAGCCCTAGGGCCGCGTGGCCCTGGCGCGGAGCCCGATCGAGCTGGCCCGCCCAGGCAGCGATCACCAGCGGCTCGACCGTTGGATGCTTACCCACCCGAAAGGCAATGCCCTCGGAGCCTCTGAGGTAATCGGCCAGACGCTCGGCCAGCTCGCTGATCGGATGGGCCAGGTCAGCGCCGAAGCGCGACACCGCGCCTTCGGTGCCCCAACGAAAACCATGCCACACCTCGGCGCTGGCCTCGCGCGGCTGCACGAACAGCACGAAGCGCTCGCCTTCGGGGCGGTGGGGCAGAAACAGCGCCACCGCATCGGGCTCATCGAAGCCCGTCAGGTACCAGAAATCGCTGTTCTGGCGAAAGGGCCACTCGCAGTCGGCGTGGTGCACAGCCAGGGGTGCCGCCGGGATCACCGCTGACGCACTGCCCAGTGCCGCAACAAAGCGGGCCCGCCGTTCGGCGAACACAGCCGGCTGGTGCAGGGCGTCGAGTGGCTGGGTGGTCGGCATGGACCCATAACTACGGCAGACTCAGCATGTCTGCGCCGCGGCCCGGCCGTTGCCCCAGGTCCCCTCCACCCCCGAGCGCTGCCGCTTGCTGCTGACGCACTGGCGCCAGGGGCTGCAACTCAGCAACCGTGAGCGCAGTCTGCTGGCCGGTTCATTGCAGCTGCTCGATGGCCAGTTGCAACGACTCAACGAGCTCAGGCTGCGCATCGCCGTGTTTGGCCGGGTGGGCGTGGGCAAGTCAAGCCTGCTCAATGCGTTGCTGGGCCAGGAGCGCTTTGCCACCGACGTGGCCCATGGCTGCACCCGGCGCCAGCAGGTGGAACCCTGGCCGATCGCGATCGAAGGACTCGACGCGGTCGAGCTGGTCGACACTCCCGGCATCGATGAAATCGCCGCCGCTGGTCGGGCCCGGCTGGCCGCACGGCTGGCCATGCATGCCGATCTGGTGCTGTTGGTGCTCGATGGCGACCTCAACCGGGTTGAGCTGGACGCCCTAGAGCAGCTGGCGACCAGCGGCAAACCGCTGCTGCTGGTGCTCAACCGCTGCGACTGCTGGAGCCAGGCTGAACAGCAGGAGCTGATGGCCAGCATTCGCCGGCGCCTGCAGCCGGCCCAGCAGGGGCTGTCGATCATTGCCGTAGCAGCTGCACCGCGCCAACCCACCGTGCTGGCGGACGGCCGGGTGCGCAGCGAGCCCACGGCCCCGCGGGTTGCCCCCTTGCAGCAGAGCCTGGCCAAACTGCTGAGCCAGCAGGGGGAGCTGATGCTGGCGCTGGGCGCGCTGCGCAGCGCCGACCGGTTTCATCAAACCCTCCACCAGAGCAGGCTGCGCCAGGGCCGCCTGGCGGCCCAAAGCCTGATCGGCCGTTTTGCCGCACTCAAAGCCACGGCCGTGGCGGCCAACCCCTTGATGCTGCTGGATCTGGCCGGCGGCGTTGCCTGTGACACAGCCCTGGTCCTGCAGCTCTGCCAGCTCTATGGGCTGCCGATGCACAGCCAGGGCGCCCGGGCGCTGCTGGGCCGGCTATCGGGCCACAACGCCCTGTTGGGCGGGGTGCAGTTGGGCATTCAGGCCCTGTTGGGCGCCGTGCGCCAGCTGCTGCTGCTGGCGGCACCGTTCAGCGGCGGTCTGAGCCTGGCCCCCGCAGCCCCGGTGGCCCTGGCCCAGGCAGCGCTGGCCGTGCACACCACACGCCGCACCGGCCAATTGGCCGCCGCCGAGCTGCTCAAAAGCAGTCAGAGGGGGCCCAAACCAGGAGCACTGCTGGTGCGGTTGGCGCGGCACGATCCCCAAGCCCGGGCCTGGCTGCAGTGCTGGCAGGCACCCACTTCGGCCACGCCGCTGCCCAGACTGCTGCCATGACGGCGCCTGTGGCGTTGTTCGGCACCAGCGCCGACCCGCCGACGTTGGGGCATCAGACCCTGCTGCTACAGCTGCTCAAGCACTACCCACAGGTGGCCACCTGGGCCAGCGACAACCCGCACAAACAGCATGATGCGCCGCTGGATCTGAGGGCCCAGATGCTGGCAGCGCTGGTGGCCAGTCTGAACGAGCCGCGACTGGCCCATGTGCAGGAGCTGAGCAGCCCCTGGGCGTTGACCACGCTCCAGCGGGCTGCAGGCCGCTGGCCCGGGGCTCCACTGGTGTTTGTGGTCGGCAGCGATCTGGTGTCCCAGATCCCCCAGTGGCGCGGGGCTTCCCAGCTGCTGCAACACTGCAGTCTGACGGTGGTGCCACGGGCAGGATGGCCGCTCAAGGCCAACACCCTGGAGGCGCTGACGGCGCTGGGAGGACAGGTGCAGGTGCTCGAGCTGACGATCCCCGCCACGGCCAGCTCAGCCCTACGACAGCAGATCGACCCTGGTCAGATCCCGGCAGCGGTCTGGCCCCTGCTGGCCAAGCACAATCTGTATGGACTCGGCGCCTCCCTCTGACCCATGCAGATCGCCCTGGCCCAGCTGAATCCCCTGGTGGGGGATCTGGAGGGCAATGCCGCCCGGCTGCTGGGCGCCGCGCGCCAGGCGACCGAGCTGGCCGGCGGCGTAGTGCTTGTGGCCACGCCGGAGCTGAGCCTGTGGGGCTACCCGCCGCGCGACCTGCTGCTGCAGCCCAGCCTGATCGCCCTGCAGCAACGCCTGCTCGATGGCCTGGTCCAGCAACTGGGTGAGCAGGCGCCAGCGGCCCGGTTGCTGGTGGGGATTGCCGAAGACAGCGGCGACCAGCAGCTGCCCAACCTGTTCAACGCCGTCGCGCTGGTGACGGCGCAGGACTGGCGCGTGGTCTGCCGCAAACAACTACTGCCCAGCTATGACGTGTTTGATGAACGGCGCTACTTCAAAAGCGCCGACCAGCCCGCGCTGCTCGAACTGGACGGCTTGCGCCTGGGGCTGACCATCTGCGAAGACCTGTGGGTCGACGACGACCTGTTGGAGCGGCGGCTGGCCGGCCCCGATCCGATCGCGGCCCTGCAGCCAATGCACCCCGATCTGCTGCTCAACCTGTCGGCCTCGCCCTTTGGCCGCGGCAAGCTGGTGCTGCGGCAGCAGCTGGCCCAACGGGCAGCCGAGCGCCTGGGTTGCCCGTTGGTCTACGTAAACCAGGTGGGCGGCAACGACGAGCTGGTGTTTGACGGCGCCAGCTTTGTTGTCGTGCCCCAGGCAGCTGCCGCGACAGAGATCCCGCTGCAGCTGGCCTGCTGCCGCGAGCAGGTGCAGCTGTGGACCTGCCGCAGAGCCGGCGATGCACCAGTCCCTTGCTCGGTGCCAACCGACCTGCCGAGCGACGACGAACAGCTGTTTCGCGCCCTGGTGCTGGGGGTGAGCGATTACGCGCGCAAGTGCGGCTTCAAGACCGCACTGCTGGGCTTGAGCGGGGGCATTGATTCGGCACTGGTGGCGGTGATCGCCGCTGCGGCGCTGGGCGCCGAACGGGTGCGGGCGTTGTTGATGCCTTCGCCCTACAGCTCGAGCGGCTCGATTGAGGATGCCGAGGCCTTGGCCGGGCGGCTGGGGATCAACACAAGCACCCTGCCGATAGCGCCCTTGATGCAGGGGTTTGATCAAGCCCTCGAGCCGGCCCTTGGCAGCCCACCAGAAGGGGTGGCTGCCGAAAACCTGCAATCGCGCCTCCGCGGCACCCTGCTCATGGCGGTCGCCAACCAGCAGGGCCAGCTGTTGCTGTCCACCGGCAACAAATCAGAACTGGCCGTGGGCTATTGCACCCTGTACGGCGACATGAACGGGGGCCTGGCAGTCATCGGCGATCTGTACAAGACCACAGTGTTTGCGCTGTGCGATTGGCTGGATAGCCCTGCGGCCGAAGCCTGCCGCCGCGAGCTGGGGTTGCCGGCCAACGGTGGGCTGATTGGCGCTGCCATCCGCCACAAACCCCCCAGCGCCGAACTCCGGCCTGACCAGAAAGACAGCGACTCGCTGCCCGATTACGCCGTCCTCGATCCGCTGCTCAAGGCACTGATCGAGACGCACCGCAGCCCCGAAGAGCTGGTCGCCGGCGGCAACGACGCCCCGCTTGCCAGGCGGGTGATGGGCCTGCTGCGGCGCGCCGAATTCAAGCGGCGTCAGGCCCCACCCGTGCTCAAGGTGAGCCTGCGCTCATTTGGCAGCGGCTGGCGCATGCCGATCGCTGCAGACCATCGCCGCTGAACGGGACGCAAGGAGCGATGAAATCCACCGTCACGTTGCAGACCCCGCACCAATTCTGCACCGAACCACTCAGCCTGGGGATCAGAGCGGCCACCAGCGACCTGCTGCAACGCGTTGTCAGCCAAGTTGCGTGGCTGAAGCGATTCTGACACCAACAAAGCAAAAACCTAGACGCAAGCGAATCAAAAAGAGCTTCTCAAGCTACTTCTTAACAGGCTGATTGACAGCACAAACGCGTGACCCCGACTCAGCATTAAAGAGGCATGGCTTGTTTTTGACAGCCGTCCAACCGTACTGGCCAACACGAAAAGTGCCGCCATCTGACAGATCCTGAATCGCAACAATCCTGCCATTGGCGAGCGTGACATTGCATTGAATGCGCTTGTCCTTCTCACCGCCGCGCTGCGAAACACACCCAGCAGGCTTCGCCAAAGCCGGTGCGATGCTCAAGGAGAGTGAGCCAATCATGGTCGACATCACGATCAAACCAAGAAGCGGTGTCATCCCCTGTTGCAGATTCAGATTCAGAACAACACTAGTCAGGCCCAAAGCTCCTGAACATCACCGCGTCCGCGAGTGAGCGAACCAATCCAGCCCACGGCAAAGCCGGGCAGGTTCAACCCAATCGAATCAGGGCGAGTGTGGCCAGCCGGCGCCTAGAGCGCCAAGCTGGAACCAGCACCTCCAAACCGCGATCGCCCCATGGCCGCCCCAGGCAGCGCCGCCCCCCTGGCCAGCCCGATGGCCAGCATTGGCGTGCCGCGTGAGATCAAACGCGACGAGCAGCGGGTCGCCCTGACCCCAGACGGGGCCCGCGAGCTGGTGAGCCAGGGTATGGAGGTGCGCATCGAGAGCGGCGCCGGGCTAGGGGCGGGCATCAGCGACGACGACTACAGCGCGGTCGGGGCCCGTGTCGTCGACCGCGACGCGGCCTGGGCAGCCCATCTGGTGGTCAAGGTCAAAGAGCCCCAGAGCGAGGAATTCGCCTATCTGCGGCCCGACCTGGTGCTGTTCACCTACCTCCACCTCGCCGCCTACCCCGAGGTGGGCCGGGCCTTGCTCGAAGCCGGCACCACCGCCGTGGCCTACGAGACGGTCCAACTTGATGACGGCAGCCTGCCACTGCTGGCGCCGATGAGCGAGATCGCCGGCCGCCTGGCCGCCCAGGTGGGCGCCTATCTGCTCGAAAAGCCCCACGGGGGCCGGGGCGTGCTGATGGGTGGCTGCACCGGCGTGCGCCCGGCCCGGGTGGTGGTGCTGGGGGCCGGCAGCGTCGGCTGGAACGCGGCCCGCATCGCCGCCGCCATGGATGCCGAGGTGTTTCTGCTCGATCGCTCGCCCCAACGCCTCCGCCAACTCGAAGCCGACCGGCGCGGCCGGCTGGTCAGCCTGGTCAGCAGCCGCAGCCTGATCGAGCGATTGGTGCCCGGCGCTGATCTGGTGATCGGAGCGGTGCTGACACCCGGTGGCCGCGCCCCCACCCTGGTGGACGAGGCCCTGGTGCAGCAGCTCAAGCCCGGCTCGGTGATCGTCGATGTGGCGATCGATCAAGGCGGCTGCATCGCCACCAGCCGCGAAACCAGCCACACGGAACCCACCTTTGTGGTGCATGGGGTGCAGCACTATGCCGTTGGCAACATGCCCGGCGCCGTGCCGTTCACCTCGACAGAGGCGCTGGTGAGCGTGACGCTGCCCTACATCCTGGTGATGGCCGGCCGAGGGCTCAGCGAGGCGATCACCGACAGGCCCGAACTGGTCAGCGGCCTCAACACGATTGCCGGCTCGGTCTGCCATCCGGGGGTGGCCAAGGCCCTGGGAGTGGCACCACGGCACCCGATGGCCTGCCTGCGTTAGGGGTTCAGCGCAGCGACGACAGCGGTCGGCACAGAGCCTCTGGGGCGATGCCCTCCCGCAGCGCCAGCACCAGGCCAGCGGCCTCGGCATAGCTGGTCGCCTTCAGGACCTGCAACCCCAGGGCCTCGGCACTGACATCAAGCAGGCAGGGGTTGTCGACGGCGATCACCGGGATGCCGCGTTCAGCGCAGGCCAACACCGCGGCGCCGCCCAACGCCCCCGCCGGCGCAATCACCGCACCCACCGCATCGATGGCGAGGGTGGTGGTGACAGCAGTCGGTCCAAGGGCCTGATCGGAACTCGGCAGCGGCAGGAGATCCGGCGCCCGGCTCAGTCCCACCAGCACACAGGGCAGGAAGGTGTAGCCCAGCTCCTCGCCGGCGGCGCGGGGATCCAGATCTGGATCCAGCGGCAGCGGGCTCAGGGCCGGCGCATGGGCACAGGGCAACCCCAGCTCACGGCTGAGCAGATGGCTGATCACCGCCTCGGCACCCGCCAGGGCATCGACGCCACTGCCCTGGCGGTAGGCAGTCAGAGCCGCGCTGTCTGGGTCATCGGGAAAGCGGGTCACCACCGCAATCGCCGTGGCACCGGCAGCCTTGAGCTGGCGGCCCGCCTGCAGCAGCGCCTCTGGCTGGCCCAGCTGGCCCCAGCTGACGCCACTGGCACCCAGGCTGAGGCTCACCTCCAGCGGCACTGCGGTGGTGACCACCGGTCCGATGTCGAGGCCAAGCGTGGCGCGGCAACCATCGGCCACCTGCAGGTGGCGTTGGCGCAGCTCCGGTTCAATGCCAGCGTCAAACAACAGACCAAGCCGCTGCCGGCGCACCGGCCGCAACACCAACGTGCCGGCCGCAAAGCGATCCAGGCTGGATCCCTCGACATAGTGAATGCGCGGGTCGCTCCAATAGAGCGCTGCACCGTTCATCACATTGGGATGGGTGATCAGGCAGCCGCTGGCACCCGCCAGCAACCGCGCCGCCGGTAGGGCATCACCCGCATGGCCGCCGATGGCACAGCCGATGCCAGTGGGGATCACCAGCAAGGTGGGCAGGGGCGGTGTGCTGCCCATCAACCGCCCTCAACGCAACACACAATCGCCTCGATCTGCAGCAGCGCCGGCTGCTGCAGACGGGGCTGTACTGCAGTGATCGACCAGCGCAGCGGTTGCCCATGGCGTCGCAACGCTGCTTCGATCTGCGGCCTTAACTCCCCCGGTGCTCGCTCCAGCTGCAGCAGCACAGGGGTGAGGGTGATGCCGCTCACTTCTGGTATTGACCGAACTGGGCCTCATAGAGGGCATCTTCCATGCCGGCCTGCAAGGTCAGGTCACTGGTGGGAAACGCCACGCACAGCAGCGCATACCCCTGCTGCTGCAGTTCGGTCCTGACGCCCATGGCGTCGGGTTGCTCGACCGTGCCACTGCTGATCAGGGCCGCACAGGTGGTGCAGACACCCGAACAGCAGGAACTGGGCAGGGCAACCCCGGCCGCCTCGGCTGCCGCCAGCACGGTCTGATCGCTGCGGCAGGCAAAGCTGTGACTGACGCCGTCGATCTGGGCGGTGATCTGAAAGGTGGAGGGCTCGCTCACTGCTGCCGGTGTTGCAGCGCCCATCTTCCCAGTTGGGGCTTCGCAGCTGGGGCGTCCCGCTCAGACCTGCTGCCAGTGGTCGGGATGGGGGGCCAGGTATTCAGCTGGAGCCGCAGCATCGGCAGCTGCGGTCAGCACCAGGTCGAGGCTGATGGAGGCCCGCAGCTCATCATCTGCCTCATTCGACAGCACCGCATGGTCCAGACAGGACGGAAACAGCACCAGCAGGCCCGCCCGCGGGGCCACATCGACCCATGGCTGGCTCCAGGGCGTCAGGTTCAGGGGGCCGCCATGACCGACAGCCATGCCCGGAACCAGCTCGTTGACCTGGCGCTGGGGCCAGAACCGCAAACAGCCACAGCGTCCACTGCCATCGCCGCTGAGGTAATACACGGCACTGAGGTGGGCATTGGGGTGGTGATGGCGACCCACCACCTGCCCGGGTTCGCTGAGCACCGGCCAGCAGCGCTGAAGATGCAGCGTCACCTGACGACGATCAAACCCCAACTGCTGCAGATAGCCCTGCGCCTGGGCCAGCACGTCGGCGATCAAGGGAGCAAAGGTGGCATGGCGATGCAGCTGCCAGACACCATTGAGGTCGCCAGTCCAGGCACAGCCCGGATTGGGATTGCTGCTGGCCGCGCCGCGCAAGCCATGCAGGGTCTGAAGCTGGATCGCCAGGTCCAGCGGATCAGGCCGGAACTGCACCTGCGCCAACGCCACAGGAAACAGCGGCTGGATCACCATCGCCCCAGGTGCTGGCAACGGCAATCTCTCGGCCGCAGCACCGGGAACAGTAGTGCTGCCCCTTGGCATGGACTCCGTCATCTCAGCTTGAACGCCTAAGGCTCATCGCCCCAGCATCCCAAAACGACGCATTGTTCGGAACAACACAAAACCCCAGGCCCCAGAGTCTGTCCCGCACACAAAGCATGCAGGACGACCAGAAGGGTCTGGGGCTAGGGATGGTGAGGCAGGAGGCTGTGACCGACGAAAGATCAGGCCATCGCCGAAGCGCCGCCGACCACCTCCAGGATTTCCTGGGTGATGGCTGCCTGACGGGCCTTGTTGTAATCAAGCGTCAGGGTTTTGGCGAGCGCCTTGGCGTTGTCGCTGGCATTGTTCATGGCCGTCATGCGGCTGGCCAACTCGGAGGCGGCAGCTTCCTGAAGGGCCCGCAGCAACTGGTTCTCCAGATAGAGAGGCAACAGCGCATTGAGCAGCTGATCGGGACTTTGCTCGAAAACAATGTCCGACGGCAAGGCAGGTGCCTGATTCGCCGTAGTGCCGGCTTCGACAACAAGCTGTCCTTCGCGGGTGGTGAGTCGGAAGATCTCATCATCCGGGGAGGCAATGCCCTGGGGGTCCAGAGGCAGCAACGTCTGGGAGACCGGCCTGGAGCTGACCAGGTTGATGAACTTGGTGTAGATGATCTCAACCCGGTCGGTCGCACCACCAATGAAAGCCGCGAGGATTTCGTTGGCGATGCCCATGGCTTCAGAAGCCTTGGGTACCTGATCGAGGCCCGTGAATGTGGCCCGAATCGTGTACTGCGAGGACCGATTCTGGAAGTACGTGATCGCCTTGCGGCCGATCAACACCAGATCGACGTTGTAGCCCTGCCCCCGGAGCTCGGCGGTACGCTGCTCGGTGCGCTTGATGATGTTGGCGTTGTAACCGCCACACAGACCCCTGTCGCCGGTCACGGCCATCAGGGTGATGGTCTGGGGAGCCCGTTCCTCAAACAGAACGGCGTCAACATCTTCAAAACGCATGCGCGACTGGAGGTTCTCCAGCACGCGGGCCAGTCGATCGGCGAATGGCCGGCTGCGCAGCACCTGCTCCTGGGCACGGCGCACCTTGGCCGCAGCCACCAGACGCATGGCCTCGGTGATCTTGCGGGTGTTCTTGACCGAGCTGATGCGGTCGCGGATTTCCTTGAGGTTCGCCATGGGTTGGGTGCGTTAGGGGGTCCGCAGCGCTCAGGCGGCAGCGAGCATCGACGACTTGACTTCGTTGATGGCGTCCTTGAGCATGGATTCAGTGTCCTCGCCAAGCTGCTTCTCGCTCATCACCTTGGAGATGAACTCAGGCTTGTTGGACTTGAGGTACTCGCGCAGTTCACGGCAGAACTGCACAACCAGTTCAACGGGAACTTCGTCGATCATCCCCTTGACGCCTGCATAAACAACGGCAACCTGCTCAGCCAGGTTCAGGGGGCTGAACTGGGGCTGCTTGAGAATCTCACGCAGACGCTTGCCCCGCTGCAGCTGGGCCTGGGTGGCGGCATCCAGGTCAGAAGCAAACTGGGAGAAAGCAGCAAGCTCGTCAAACTGGGCAAGCTCCAGCTTGAGGGTGCCGGCAATTTTCTTGATGGCCTTGGTTTGAGCGGCACCGCCCACACGGCTGACCGAGATACCCACATTGATGGCTGGGCGCAGGCCTGAGTTGAACAGGTCTGAGCTGAGGAACACCTGACCGTCCGTGATCGAAATCACGTTGGTGGGGATGTAAGCCGACACGTCTCCAGCCTGGGTCTCGATGATCGGCAGCGCGGTCATCGAGCCCTTGCCCATGGCATCGCTCAGCTTGGCAGCACGCTCGAGCAGGCGGCTGTGGCAATAGAACACGTCGCCGGGATAGGCCTCACGACCGGGGGGACGGCGCAGCAGCAGTGACATCTGGCGGTAAGCCTGGGCCTGCTTGGTGAGGTCGTCGTAGATCACCAGAGTGGCCTTGCCCTTGTACATGAAGGACTCAGCGATGGCGGCGCCGGTGTAAGGAGCCAGGTACTGCAGCGCAGCCGACTCAGAGGCGTTTGCGGCCACCACGATGGTGTAGTCGAGGGCGCCTTTCTCGCGCAGCACTTCCACCACGTTGGCCACAGAAGCAGCCTTCTGGCCCACAGCCACGTAGACGCAAACGACGTCTTCGCCCTTCTGGTTGATGATCGTGTCGATCGCGATGGCGGTCTTGCCGGTCTGACGGTCGCCGATGATCAACTCGCGCTGGCCACGACCAATGGGAATCATCGCGTCGATGGCGGTGATGCCGGTCTGCATCGGCTCATGCACCGACTTGCGCTGGATGATGCCAGGCGCCATTGACTCGATCAGACGCGTTCCGGTGGTGGCAATGTCACCTTTGCCGTCGATCGGCTGACCGAGCGAATTGACGACGCGACCCAGCATGGCGTCGCCGACGGGCACGGCTGCGATCTTGCCGGTGGCCTTAACGGTGCTGCCTTCCTGAATGCCGCGGCCCTCACCCATCAGCACGATGCCGACGTTGTCGTCCTCGAGGTTGAGGGCGATGCCTTCGGTGCCGTCTTCAAACTGAACCAGCTCACCGGCCATGACCTGCTGCAAGCCATAGACCCGGGCGATGCCGTCGCCGATTTGCAGCACGGAGCCGACGTTGCTGACAGAAACAGACTTGTCGTAGTCCTCAATCTGCTGCTTGAGGATGGCGCTGATCTCGTCGGGGCGGATGGAAACCATGGGATGAAGTCCCTCAGGGGGAGCCGATGGGGGAGGAGACGGAGAAGGGGGAGGGGAAAGGGAAGCCGGCGAAGGGGTCAGACCTTGGCCAGGGCCAGACCAAGCCGTCGGACCTGACCAGCCAGGGAGGCATCGATCACCTGGGAGCCCAGGTTGACGACGAAACCACCGATCAGGGAGGGGTCGACATTGAGGTCGAATTCGACGGCCTTGGTGCCGGCAATGGCCTGCACCTTCTGATTCAGCTGAGCCTGTTGCTCCTCGCTCAGGGGAGTGGCGGAGGAGACCTTGGCCAGGGTGATGTGCCGCAGTTCGCGATAAAGCTCGAGAAAACGCTCAAGCACGGCATCGAGCACGGCGATGCGCTGGCGGTCGGCGAGCAGCTTCAACAGGTTCTGGACCGACGGGGTGACCTGTTCATCAAACAGAGCGGCCAGTGCAGCTTTCTTGGCATCGGGCTCAAGCACGGGTGAGGCCATGGCTTCACGCAACTGGGCGCTGCCGTTCCAGAGGGCCAGAAGTTCGCGCACTTGCGTGGCGACCGTGTCGGTCTCCTGGCGGGATTCGGCCACCTGAAGCAACGCTTCGGCGTAGGGGGTGGCAATGGAGTTGAGGAGTGGCATCAGGCGTTCCCCAGATTGGCGATGGAAGAGTCGAGCAGACGGGCCTGAGCATCGGCATCGAGTTTGCCGGGCAGAGCCTTCAGGGCCTTCTCAATGGCCTGGCGGGCAGCTTCACGACGCAGGACATCGGTGACCCTGGCAGCCTCAGCATTGAGATCAGCGACAGCTTCTTGCTTGAGCCTGGCCATCTCTTCAATGGTGCGCAGCTCGCTGTCGGTTCGAATAGCGGCTGCACGGGCCTTGCCGTCGGCCCGGATCTGCTCTGCTTTCTGCTGGGCAGAAGTGAGTTCGGACTGGGCCTGGGCTAAAGCTGCACTGGCCTGGGAGAGGCGCTGTTCGGCGTCGTCCAGTTCAGCGAGAATGGCCTCGCGACGACGGGACAGCAGACCTCCGAGGAAGCCGCGCAAAAACCAGATCAACACACCGATCACAATGATCAGGTTGATCAGGTTGGTTTCAAGCAGATTGAGGTTGATCCCGAAGCCGCCGCTGTGGGCGAACAACGTGGTCGTATGGGCCGTTGGGGTGAACATCAGGCTGCCAGCAGACGGTCAACAATCAAGGTGCCGAGGCGGTCAGACTCGGCGGCTAGGGAAGCAAGCGCCTGGTCGCGCTGTTGCTCAATCTCGCGACGGGCCTTTTCCCGGGATGCATTGGCATCGGCCTGGGCCAAAGCCAGCGCCTCGCGGTACAGCTTGTCGACCTCCTGTTCGGCCTCGACGATCAAGCGTTGGGCCTGCTGACGGGCCTCTTTGAGCTGATCCCTGAGGTCGGCTTCCAGTCGCTGGACCTGTTCCAACTTGTCCTTGGCTTGGACGCGGCTGGTGGTGATGTAGCCCTCACGCTCTTCAACGGTCCGGCCGACCGGTCTGAAGAAGAGCGCATTGAGGACAAACGTGAGCAGAACCACCTGCACCGCCATCAAAGGCAGGGTGGCATCGAGGTCAAACAGACCTCCACTGGGCGTTCCGGCAGTGGACGCCCCTGCCTCGGCGAGCAGAAGCCAGCTGGTCATGGTGATGGCGGTTGGTGGGGAGGACTGGGATGAAGGAGCGGGAATCAGGTCAAGAGGCCTGATTCACCGCCGGTGCATCCGCGATCAGCCAGCGAAAGGGTTGGCGAACAGCAGCACCAGAGCAACCACCAGGCCGTAGATGGTCAGGGCCTCCATGAAAGCCAGGGAGAGCAGCAGGGTGCCGCGGATCTTGCCCTCAGCTTCGGGTTGACGGGCAATGCCCTCGACAGCGCCGCCGGCAGCGGTGCCCTGACCGATACCGGGGCCGATGGCGCCGAGACCGACAGCCAGGCCAGCAGCCACAACGGAGGCGGCAGAAGTGATCGAATCCATGGTGGGAAAAGAATGAGGGGCGCTGGTGCAGCGCTGGGGGAACCGGAGTGGGAATCCTGCGCCTGGGACATCCTGTGAGGATGGGCCCGGATCACGCCGGACCTGCGCGCAGAGAGTTTGCCAGACGGGCTGACCCGCCTGACTGGTGATGGGAATCAGTGGTGCTCTTCGTGCACAGCTTCACCGATGTAATAAGCGGCGAGCGTGGCGAAAATCAACGCCTGAATAGCACTGGTGAACAGACCCAGGAACATGGCGGGAAGAGGTACCACGAGTGGCACCAGGAATGCCAGAACGGCAACCACCAGTTCATCGGCCAGAATGTTTCCGAAAAGACGGAAAGATAGAGAAAGGGGCTTGGTGAAATCTTCGACAATCTTGAACGGGAGCATGATTGGTGTCGGCTCCACGTAATACTCGAAGTATCGCAAACCCTTTCGGCTTAGGCCTGCATAGAAGTAAGCCAGAGAAACCAACAGCGCCAGTGCAACGGTGGTATTGATATCGGCGGTGGGAGCCCCCAGCTCGCCGCTGGGAAGCTCAATCAGCTTCCAGGGAATCAAAGCACCGCCCCAGTTGCTGACAAAGATGAACAGGAACAGGGTGCCGATGAACGGAAGCCAGTCGCGGTAGGCCTTCTCGCCGATCTGTTCGCGAGCCAGGTCGCGGATGTAGGTCCACAGAAACTCAAGCAGGTTCTGCACACCAGCAGGCTTGCGTTCAAGCTTGCGGGTACCGACGACCACCAGAGCCAGCAGTGCGCCGATCACAATCCAGGAGCTCAGGAACACCTGACCGTGGATGTAGAGATCGCCGAAATGCCAGTAGAACTGCTTTCCAACCTCCAGTTCGGCAAGCGGCAGCAGCGTGGGCAGGGGGGGAACCATGGGGGATGGGTGGTTCAGGGGGCGAGAACCGCCTGCAGGAGCAGAGCGGGTTTGTAGAGCACGAAACCGAGCAGGGCCGGCAACAACTCGAGGGCAGGAATGCGGGTGCACGCAATCACAAGGACCGCAGGCACCAGAATCTGAAAACGGCTCAGGGATTTGGAACCGTTGCCCAGGCGGGCGACGCTGCGCGCCAGCAATCTCAGATAGAGAAGACCGCAGCAGGCACCGATCGACAGACTCAGGGCAACCGAAGAACCGAACGCCACGAGGGTGATCAGAGCCACAGCACAGGAGAGCAGCAACGTCGCCAGCAGAAGCCTGCGCTGAAGCCGCTCAAACTCATCCGGGGTACCGGATGGGGCCTTGACAGGTTCGGCCACGGCCGCAGGGTTCAGGGTCGGACCCGGATCTGCGGCGTGGGAAGCCTGCAAGCTGGCCTGATGTCGAAAAGCGGGCGGAATCTATCACGCAGCACCCAGAGCCCAACGGGGACGGACCTTTTGGCGATTCAGCCCGCCTGCGCATGCAACAGCAGCACCCGGCTGGCCAACAACTTGCGCACCCGGGTACAGCGACGGGCTGCATCCTCGGCCAGCGGCAGCTCCGCCAGGGACAACCCAGGCTGCTGCTCCCACGCCAGCACCAGCTCCAGGTCCTCTTGTTCGAGCGTCAGTGGCATCAGATCAGGGCCGAACAGTTCGGCCGAGGGCCAGCCCCAGAGGCACCTGTTGCGTTCGGCAGTCGCCTGCAGCAACACCCCGTCATCGTTCCAGTCGACGCGCAGCAACGGTCCTTTGGTGAGAAAGAACTCGACATGGCTGATGTCGGGATCCAGCTCCTCCACCAAACGCCAGCGCTCTCGATCGCTGAGCCCAGAGGCCCGCTCGAGCAGTTCGCCCTGGAGCAGGCGTGCCGGATCCCAGACCTCAGGGTTGGAAAAGCCGGCAAAGGTCAGCCCGCTGGCGGCGATGAAGGCCAACAGGGTCTCAATTGAGTAGCTGCATTCCTGCGGGTGCAGATACATGTCAGCAAAATTGGCGTCCGCGCTGGTGTCCAGTGCCCACCGCTGCTCATGGTGACGGCGCAACCGGTTCGTGTCGGGCAGGTTGGCCAGAAGTGCCCGTCCCAGCCTGAGTCCTTCGGCACCAGTGCCCACGCCCAGCAGATTGAGGGCGCGCTGGGTGCGCTGGATCTCCCAGCGCCCCCCGTCGGCATACAGGAACAGATGCAGCACCCCGCCAGGACGCAGGCGCTCGGCAAGGGCCTTGAGCCCTGCCTCGGGCTGGCGCAGGTGGTGGAGCACCCCCACCGAATTGATGTAGTCGAACGGACCTTCGTTCTCGAGGTCAAGCAGGCTGCGTTGCTCGATGCGCAGCGCCTGGACATGGGCGTCCGCCGACGAACGGCGGCAGCGTTCACGCGCTACCGCCAAGGCGCCGGCACTGATGTCCACGGCCAAGACACTGCTGCCGGGGTTGAGGTGGCACAGGTAATCGCTGCTGACCCCGGTGCCGCAACCGGCATCGAGGATCCGCCAGGGGCGTGGCGCGGCAGAAGTCGGCAGCGCGCCATGCACAAAGGCCCAGGCACTGTCGACGCACCAACGCCAGTTGTAGCCGGGCGGTGGTCCGTCCTGCAGCGGGTCTCCCGGGTAGGGAAAACGGTCGTAGAAAGCGCTGACCGCTGGTGTGGCGGCATCGCTGGGGGGGGCGGGCGGCACAACGGAGGCTGCAGCTGCCGCCGAGCTTTTCATGGAACGCCGCCCCGGCGGCGTCTGGGCTGCAAACATTTGTTCATGGCCTCCCGATGGGCCTTGGGGGCAGCCGTAACGTGGCCCAGCCCGGTTCGCTCCTGTCAATGACCGTGACCGCCAGCAGCGGCAGCCCCAGGGTCAGCCCCCAGCGCTACGACACCCTGCCGCTCTCCAGCGTCCGTCAGGCCGAGCAACAGGATCGTTTCCCCGATCGCGGGGAACTCGACACCCTGATCACTTTCTTTCAGAGCGGAAATCTGAGAGTCGAGGCCGCCCGTCGGTTGTCGGCCAATGCCACCGCCATCGTCGCCAAGGCGGCCAACCGCATTTTTGCCGGTGGCACTCCGCTCTCCTATCTCGATCTCCCCGCTGCTGCAGCGACCGACAGCTCAGCCAGCCCTCTGGCAGCTGACCAGGCAGCCTTTGCCCAGTCGGTGCAGACCTTCACCGGTACGGCCGCCAGCGGCGGCAACCTCTTCAGTCGCCTGCTCGAAGGGGCCGGCGGCGATGCCGATGTGCGTGTGGTGCTGCCGACGGGCTTCAGCCCCATCAGCGTGGCGCGCTACGGCAACGACCGCATGCGCAAGTCGCTGCGGGACATGGCCTGGTTCCTGCGTTATGTGGGCTATGCCGTTGTCGCTGGTGACCCCAGCATCCTTGCGGTCAACACCCGAGGGCTTCGCGACGTGCTTGAGAAAGCATGCTCCCTGGCGGCCACCAACGTGGCCCTGCAGGAGATGCGTGCCGCCTCGGCGGCCCTGTTCAAGGACCAACCCCAGGCCCGCCAGCTGGTGATCGACTGCTTCAACGTGCTGCTGCAGGAGCTGGCGGTGCCGATGCCGTCAACCCGCCAACGCCTGGGCAGCCCTGTCAACCAGGGCCTGCAGCTGCCTGCCACCTATGCCCTGGCAGCCGAAGGTCGCCAGCGCTACGTGATCAAACCCCGCATGAGCGGAGGGCAGAAGGCCGAGGTGATTCGCGCTGCCTACCGCCAGGTCTTTGAGCGCGACATCGCCAAGGCCTACAGCCAGATGCCTTGCCCGGTTGAGGCAACCCAGGTGCGCCAGGGTGAGATTTCGATGCGCGAGTTCATCCGCGCCCTCGGCCGCAGCAAGGAATACCGCAACCAGTTCTATGCGCGCTTCTCCAACAGCCGCGCCGTTGAACTGGCTTTCCGCCACTTCCTCGGGCGTGGCATCAGCTCACGCGAAGAATTCACCTACTACTTCGACATCGTTTCAGCCCAAGGCCTTCCCGGTTTGGTCGACTGCCTGGTCAACTCAATGGAGTACGCCCGGGTCTTTGGCGAGGAGACCGTTCCTTATCTGCGGGATCTTGGCGAAGAAGCCCAGGAAAGTGCCGGTTGGGGTTCCAACCGCAAGCTGTTCCGCTTCAGCGCTCCCTTTGAAGGTGCTCCCCAGTACGTCACCCTGTACGCCTCCTACCGCCAGGCCTTCCCCGACCAGCACGCCTACGGCGGCGGCAATGACCCACTGGCCCTCAATTACGGCGCGATCTTCCCATCGGGGACCGCAGCGGTGGCAACGCGTCCTGCACCGGCTCCCTACGACAGCCGTCGGATCCTGATCGGCAACGGCATGGCCCAGCCGGGCCAGATGGACAGCCCCCAATTCCGCCAGGCCCGCCCCCGCCGGGTGGGCCCCAAGGTTGTGCGTCTGCAGCAAATCGCCACGGGGGGGAATTCAGTACCCCGCCGCAGTGGCCAACCCAGCATTCGCAACACCGAAGCCAGCACCCAGGCGGTCATCCGTGCTGTCTACGCCCAGGTTCTGGGCAATGCTGGCTACGCCGGTGAGCGCAACACCGTCGAAGAGATCAAACTGGAAAATGGCGACATCAGCCTGCGCGAATTTGTGCGTCAGGTCGCCCGCAGTGATGCCTTCCGCCGCCGTTACTGGAGCGGGCTCTACATCACCAAGGCGATTGAGGTGATGCACCGTCGCCTGCTCGGCAGACCGACCTTTGGGCGCTGGGAGATCGATGCCTATTTCGACACCGCAGCACGCAAGGGCTTCTATGGCGTCGTCGACGCGATGCTGGCCAGTCGCGAGTACACAACCTGTTTCGGAGAGGACACGGTTCCCTACGAGCGCTTCATCACACCAGCCGACCGCAATGCCCGCCGGGTGCCTGCCCTGCGTACCCGCTTCAATGCGGCCGCCTATGCGGCGCCTGCCGGTGTGCGACCTGACGTCAGCACCGGGGTGGGTCTGCGCAGCACCGGCGATCTGGTCAAACGCAACCTGCCCGATCAACGCCGGGTGATCGTCGGCAGCTGGTCGGCCAACATCAGTGGTGGGATGGTTGAACCGAAGGCCTCAACCACCAGCAGCGGTCCGGGCAGCATCCGCACCATGCCGCTACCCACCCGTCGCTGGCGCCCCACCGCCACGCCCCAATGGCGCGGCACACCGGCGAGCCCTGCAGCTGAGCGGCCCCTGGGGCAGCCCCTGGTCCAGGGTGGCGGCTGGAACGCTGCCATCAGCACGGGCGCTGTCGGCCTGGCCCGACAACCTGGCCAGGCCATGGCTGCAGCGCTCAAACCCGGCCAACCCCAGGGATTTGCCCGCCGCCGCAGCCTGGGCAGGGCGGTGCAGGTGCCAGCAGGTGCCAGCACGTCTCAGGTGCAGGCTGCGATCGACGCGGCCTACCGCCAGCTGCTGAACCGGGTCCCTCTGGCTGCCGAACGTCTGTCCGATGCCGAATCCCAACTGCGCGATGGCCAGCTGACGATGGCCGGTTTTGTCGCCAGAGTCGCCACCAGCGATCTGTTTACCGAACGCCTTAATCGCATGGCGCCCCTGCGGGCCGCCGCCGCCGCAAGCATGGCTCTGCTTGGCCGGGCAGCCCAACCGGTTGAGACCAGCCGTTTTCTGGCAACACGTGTCCGATCCGGATTGCGAACCGCGATCGAGGATCTGCTTGACAGCAACGAGTATGGTCAGTCGTTCGGCCAAGACCGGGTGCCGTTCCTCAAAGGCATGGGCACCAGTGATGGCATTCCGCTGAGCACCGTCAACCGCACGGCCAATCTCTACAGCGGCAACGGGGGATTGACTCCCAAACCAAAGGACGCGATCTAAGTGATCGGGGCCTGACAGCGCCGCCCAACCAAAACACCCCTAACAGCCATCCCTGAAGTGATTCTTCAGGGGTGGTTTTTGTTGTTGGATGAAGGAAAAATGCGCGCGTTTTGTCACGCAATGCAAAGGCAGCAGCAATCACTCAGAGCCGCAAATCAGCGCAACTCAGAGCTGGAGCCCACGGCGACGAAATCAGCCAGAAGCATTGCGCCCCAAGGGCTCTGACAAAAAGGAATGCCGTGAAGAACTGTTACCGCCCCAGGGGGCAACGGTGGACGCTGCCACAGAATGATTCGGCGATCGGGAACACCGATCCTCCCTTACCCACCGGATACCGGTCTCCGTCAAGGTGACCGCTTGTTTCGAGGCAGAACTGCATGAGCATCGTCTCCAACTCGATCATCAACGCGGACGCCGAAGCCCGCTACCTCAGCCCTGGCGAACTCGACCAGATCAAATCTTTCGTGGCTGCAGGCCAGCGCCGTGTGCGCGTGGCCCAAGTGCTGAGCGAAGGTCGCGAGCGCATCATCAAGACGGCCGGCGCCGCTCTGTTCCAGAAGCGTCCAGACGTCATCTCCCCCGGCGGCAATGCCTACGGCGAGGAAATGACCGCTTCCTGTCTGCGCGACATGGACTACTACCTGCGCCTCGTCACCTACGGCATCATTGCCGGTGACGTGACGCCGATTGAAGAAATCGGCATCATCGGCGCCAAAGAGATGTACCGCTCCTTGGGCACACCCCTCGAAGCCATGGCGGAAGCCGTGCGCGAGATGAAGAACGCCTCCCTGAGCATGCTCACCGGCTCTGACGCTGAAGAGGCCGGCTTCTACTTCGACTACGTCGTCGGCGCCCTCTCCTGAGGCCCTTCTCTCCCGTTTCTACCGCCCATTCCAGCCGGATTCATGCAAGACGCGATCACCAACGTCATTAACCAAGCTGACGTTCAGGGCCTCTATCTCGACGGCTCCGCCATGGGCCGCCTTGAGCAGTACTTCGCCAGTGGCGAGCTGCGCGTGCGCGCCGCCGCCACGATCAGCGCCAACGCTTCGGCCATCATCAAAGAGGCCGTGGCCAAGTCGCTGCTCTACTCGGACATCACCCGTCCGGGTGGAAACATGTACACCACACGTCGCTACGCGGCCTGCATCCGCGACCTCGACTACTACCTGCGCTACGCCACCTACGCCATGCTGG
>CAZJIF010000025.1:0-22252 GCA_964546045.1 uncultured Klebsiella sp.
AAGTCAATCGGGGCGACAGGATTCGAACCTGCGACCTAGTGCTCCCAAAGCACCCGCGCTACCAAGCTGCGCCACGCCCCGTCGAGACCACGGTAAGGCAGAGCAGGCGCATCAAGCTGGGGCAAAGGCAGGAAGCGAGCTGAGTCAGGACAACTCAACCAGCCAGGGAGCGAATCAGTTGCAACAGATTGCCGCCAGGGGCAGGCATGGCGATATCGCGGTCCAGGTACCACATCGTCAGGGCTGCTGCGTTCAACAGCAAGACGACGGCCCAAACCCGCCATCCCTCAGGCAATTTCATGGCTGGGTGCGCAAAAACGAAGCAAAACAGAACACGTTCATTACACCCCAGCCCGACGCGGACACGTCGCTAGTGTGGAAATCAGGACATCCAGGCATCGCATGGGCATCCCTTCACTCCCGAATCCAGGATCCGAGCCGTTTGGGTCAGGAAGCACTGACGACCTGCTGGGGCGTTCGTGCATGAAATGGGGGGATGACGGCGAGCTGTCCGCCGTGGATCTGCAGGGGATCCTGGCCCGTCTCGGCGCCGTGGATCAGCAGGCAGCCCGGCTGATGGACTGCCCGCTGGATGGTTGAGAGCGCTCTCAACCCGCCAAAGCAATGCAGTCGATTTCAACCAGGGCCCCCTTGGGCAGTGCCGCCGCCTGAATGCAGGCCCGGGCGGGTGAAACCCCCTGTCCAAACACCTCGGCATAAATCGCGTTGACCCTGGCGAAATCCCCCAGGTCAGCCAGATAGACGGTCGTGCGCACCACCCGGTCAGGACTGGACCCCGCTGCTGTCAGCACAGCCTGCAGATTGGCGAGGGCCTGTCGGGTCTCAGCTTCGACATCGCCTTCGCCGACCATCTGCCCACTGGCCGGATCCAGTGCGATCTGGCCTGAGCAGAACAGCAGCCCACCTGCCAGAACGGCCTGGTTGTAGGGGCCGACCGGATCGGGTGCGGCGCTGGTGTTGATCGCTTGAAGCTCGGGGGTGGAGGTCATCGGCAGGCGCGGGCCAAGATGGGGGGTGAGCTTATGGCCGTCGTGCCTGTCTGCCCATCACCCTCCCTCTGATCGAGCAGCCCGACAGGGGGCTGCAACACCAGCAGCACGTGCAGTTGCAAGGGCTCTGGCATCGCTATGACGGCACTGCCGAGACGGCCTGGACCCTCCAGGGGATCGATCTGACCCTGCGGCAGGGCGAACTGGTCGGCTTGTTGGGTCCTTCGGGGTGCGGCAAGACGACCCTGCTGCGGCTGATCGCCGGGTTTGAACGGCCAACGCGCGGCTGCATCAGCATCGATGGGCGACAGGTCGCTGGACCGCAGCGCTGGCTCGAACCCGAGCGCCGGGGGGTCGGCATGGTGTTTCAGGACTATGCCCTGTTTCCCCATCTCACCGCTTGGGGCAATGCCTGCTTTGGTCTCAAGCGTGGCGCCGATACCAGCCGGGCCTCCTGGTTGCTGGAGTTGCTGGGCCTGGGCGGCCTGGAACGGCGCTACCCACACGAGCTGTCGGGCGGACAGCGGCAACGCCTGGCCCTGGCCAGGGCCCTGGCGCCTGCACCGGCGGTGGTGCTGCTCGACGAGCCGTTCTCGAACCTGGATGTGGAGGTTCGCTTGCGGCTGCGCAGCGAACTGCCAGCGGTGCTCAGTCAATGCGGCACCAGCGGTCTGATCGTTACCCACGACCCCGAGGAGGCGTTGGCGATCTGTGACCGGGTGGGGG
The DNA here is from genome assembly GCA_964546045.1 of uncultured Klebsiella sp. Taxonomy (GTDB): domain Bacteria; phylum Cyanobacteriota; class Cyanobacteriia; order PCC-6307; family Cyanobiaceae; genus RGUW01. Next base: position 1,737 of record CAZJIF010000025.1, read on the forward strand.
TGATGGAGGGCGGGCTGCTGCACCAATGCGCCAGCCCCAGGGACCTGGTCCAGCAACCTGCCACTGCCTTTGTCGGCCGATTTGTGCTCCAGGGAAATGAACTGCCTGTCACGGCCTGTAGCCCCGCCAGCGTCAGTACCCCATTGGGCACCTGGCAGCTGGCTGAACTGGGGGGTGATCTGAGCGGCCATGACCCTGACACGCTGACTGTGCTGGTGAACCCCGAAGCCCTCCAGCTGGAGGCCGATCCCGGGGCCGAAGCGGTGGTGCTGGGGCGTGAATTTCTGGGGCGCGAGTGGTTGGTGCAGGTGCAACAGGGAACGATGCGCTTGCGCCTGCGGCTGCCCCTCGAACAAAATTGGCAACGGGGCCAACGCTGCCGCGTGCAACGACGCCTCGGTGCAACGGCGAGGCTGTACCCCGGGGGGCGGCCGTTGTTGGCTCAGCCGCGCCAGTGATCCTTGTGCTGGCGAAGGCGTGCCAGCTCGGCCGCTGAGCCGCTGCGCACGAACAGATTGGTGGCCCGTTCGGCCGCCACGCTGCTGGGGACGCTGGGGCGGCCCTGACGGTGGAGGTCCTGAACCTGCTCGAGCCGCTGGTGAAGGACCTTGGCCAAAGAATCAAGCGGAGACACCTGGGTCAGGGCCCAGCTCAGATTGGCGGCGCTGTACTCATGGGCGCACCAGATGCGGGTGGAGTCGGGCAGGGCCGTGAGCCGTTGCAGAGCTGTCCACATCTGGGCGGCGCTGCCTTCGAACAGGCGGCCGCAGCCTGCGACGAACAGGGTGTCGCCGCAGAACAGATCCCCCGACTGCGGCAGGTAATACGCCACGTGGGACGAGGTGTGGGCCGGCACCGCCAGCACCTGCACGGGCTGTCCCAGCAGTTCGAGGCAATCACCATCGGCGACCCCCAGGGTTTGCAACGGAATGCGCTGCCGATCGGCCGCCGCTGCCACCACCTGAGCCTGCGGCCAGCGGGACAACAGGCCGGCGGTGCCGCCGATGTGGTCTTGATGGTGATGGGTCTGCAACACCGCCACCAGCTCGAGCTGCTGCTGCTCGAGCAGGGCGATCACCGGCGCGGCGACCGCTGGATCCACAACCACGGCCTGTCCGCCACGGCTGAGCACAAAGACATAGTTGTCGTTCAGAACCGGCAGGGTCGCGATCGCGATCGGCGGCGCAGCCGGGGGCTGTTCAAGAGAGGCCATCGTTAAAGTCCGCACTGCGGCCACCCCCATGATCGGCGCCGCTGCCCGCCCATGCTGACCATCGCTCTGGCCAAGGGCGCCCTGCTCAAGGATTCGGTGCGTTGCTTTGCCGCATCCGGGATCGATTTTTCGTCCCTGCTCGACCCTGGCAACCGTCAATTGATGGTGCCCAGCCGTTGCGGCCGGGCACGGGCCCTGCTGGTGCGCAATGCCGATGTGCCTGTGTATGTGAGTTACGGCCAGGCCCAGCTGGGGGTCGTGGGCTTTGATGTGCTGCAGGAGCACCAGCTGGCCGTCGCCCAGCTGCTCGATCTGGGCTTCGGGGGTTGCCGCATGAGTGTGGCGGTCAAGGCCAGCAGTCCCTACCGCCGGGCAGCCGATCTGCCCGCCCATTGCCGGGTCGCCAGCAAATTCACCCGCTGTGCCGAGCGCTTCTTTGATGGCCTGGATCTGCCTGTCGAATTGATCCACCTGACCGGCTCGGTCGAACTGGGGCCGATTACGGGCATGAGCGAAGCGATCGTCGACCTGGTCGCCACCGGACGCACCCTTGCCGAGAACGGCCTCGTGGCGATCGAAGACCTGTTCCACAGCACCGCCCGCCTGATCGGCAACCCCCTGGCCCTGCGCCTTGATCAGGGTGAGATCCAACAGCTGGTGCGTGCGTTGGCCCTGGGTCTGCATCCCACCGAGGTGGCCTGATGGCCGGCCGCGACCGTCAACGGCTGCAGCGCCTGTTGCCCTACCTGGGCCGCGACCGACGCCGTCTGACCCTGACCCTGGTGCTGCTGCTTCCAGTGGCGCTGGCAGCAGCTGTGCAACCCCTGCTGGTGGGCCAGGCGATCTCGGTGCTCAGGCGCGAACCGACGATGCCCTGGTTGGCGGGGTTGGCGGTGCCCCAGGCCCTGCAGCTGCTGGTGCTGCTGCTGTTGATTGCGGTGCTGCTGCGGCTGGGCCTGCAGGGCATTCAGACCTTCAACGTGCAGGCGGTGGGCCAACGGCTGACGGCCCGTATCCGCGATGACCTGTTTGCCCATGCAATGGCTCTGTCGCTGCGGTTTCACGACCGCACCCCGGTCGGCAAGCTGCTGACCCGTCTGACCAGCGACGTCGATGCCCTGGCCGAGGTGTTCGGCAGTGGCGCCGTTGGGGTGCTGGGAGACCTGGTCACCCTGCTGGTGATCGCCGCCACCATGATCACGATCGAATGGCGCCTGGGACTGCTGCTGCTGGTTGCCCAGATTCCGGTGACCCTGGGGATCATCTGGCTACAGGGCCGCTACCGCAAGGCCAACTACCGGGTCCGCGAGGAGCTCAGCCAGCTCAATGCCGATCTGCAGGAGAACCTGCAGGGATTGGAGGTGGTGCAGATGTTCCGCCGCGAGCGTCGCAACAGCGAGCGGTTTGCCACCACCACGGGCGCCTACCGCCGGGCGGTCACCGGGACCATCCTCTATGACAGCGCCATTTCGGCGTTCATCGAATGGGTCGCCCTTGTGGCGATCGCCCTGGTGCTGGCGTTGGGGGGATCGATGGTCACCGCCGGTGTGATGGGTCTGGGGACGCTGACCACGTTCATCCTCTATTCCCAACGCCTGTTCGATCCTCTGCGGCAGCTGGCCGAGCGGTTCACCCAGATTCAGGGTGGTCTGACAGCGGTCGAGCGGATTGGCGAACTGCTGGAGGAGCCGATCGAGATCGCCGATCCCGCCCAGCCGATCAGGCCCCGTGGGGCATCCGGCGAGGCTGCCGAAGTGGTGTTCGAGGGCGTCAGCTTTGCCTACCGGCCCGACGAACCAATTCTCCAGGACTTCTCGATCCGCATCGCCCCAGGCGAACATGTCGCCCTGGTTGGCCCCACCGGCTCGGGCAAGACCACGGTGATCCGGCTGTTGTGCCGGTTGTATGAACCCCAGCAGGGCCGGATCCTGCTCGACGGCGTCGACATCCGTGACCTGCCCTTGGCCACCCTGCGGCAGCGCCTGGGCGTGGTGCTGCAGGACACCTTTTTGTTCAGTGGGACCGTCGCCGACAACCTGCGCCTCGACACGCCGATCAGCCGTGACCAATTGGAGCGCACCTGTGCCGATCTTGGCCTCAACCCCCTGCTCGGTCGCCTCAGCGATGGTCTGGCGACCGAACTGCGAGAGCGGGGCGGCAACCTGTCGTCGGGCGAAAAGCAACTGCTGGCGGTGGCACGGGTGGCCCTGCGCAACCCTTCGGTGCTGGTCATGGATGAGGCCACGGCGTTCATGGACCCTTCCACCGAAGCCACCCTGCAACGGGACCTCGACACCCTGCTCAGCGGGCGCACGGCGATCGTGATCGCCCACCGTCTGGCAACCGTCGAAGCCGCTGATCGCATCCTGGTGCTGCAGCGCGGACGGCTGGTCGAACAGGGGAACCATCGGCAGCTGCGGGCCGCCGGCGGGCTCTATGCCCGGTTGGCGGCCCTGCAGGAGCGCGGACTCGCCAGTCTCTGAAGCAACCAGCTGTCGATCGCCTCACCAAGGGCAGCCGGCATCTGACGCATCGGCAGATGTCCAGCTGCGGCCAGCTCGACCAGCTCGTGGTCGGCGGCGTAGCTGGCCAGATGCCGCACGTAGCGTGGCTCCATGACGCGGTCGTTGCTGCCAGCGATCCACAGGCTTGGCACCGCGAGCCGGTGCACCAGCAGTGGCAGTTGATGCACCGCATGGCGACGCATGCTGCAGGCCAACAGGCCGCGGGCGGCATGCAGGTCGGCCCGCAGCGGACTGGCCAGTGCCTGGGCTGCCGGCCAGTCCGCCAGCCACCCGGGCCGCCAACGCAAAAAGGCGGCCCCACCACGCCGCACTGCCATGAACGGGCGCGGTTGGTAGATGCCACCGCCCACCGCCACCTGCACCAGACCCTGCAGCTGATCCCCCAGGGATGCCGCGGCATGCAGGGCGATGCTGCCCCCCAGCGAATGGCCGATCAGCACCACGGGCTTTCCGGCCGCCCGCTGCTGCACGGCAACCGCCAGCCAGCGACCGTAACTGGCCAGGCTGGGCTGGAGGCCGCGCGGGCGGGGGGCACTGCCAAACCCGGGCAGGTCAGGACACCAACAGTTCCAGCGGCCCTGCCAGTGCTCAAGCAGCGGATCCCAGAGGCGCCCTGCCAACAGCCAGCCATGCACACAGACCAACATGGGAGAGGATCGGGTTGATTCCTTCATGGCTGCTGGTCCCCGACCCGTGTCAGAGCTGCTCAATCATCTCTACGGGTCGGAGCATCAGCTTTGCACCACCCCCGCCGGTCGGGTGACCCTGGTGCTGAGCCGTGAGCGCGACATTGACCTGATTGAGCTGGAGCAGCTCTGTGATGCGGTGGGCTGGAGCCGCAGACCCCTGCGGCGGGTGCGCCGCGCCCTGCAGCACAGCCTGTTGCGGGTCGGGATCTGGCGCCACGACCCACGGGTGCCAAAGCTTGTCGGCTTTGCCCGCTGCACCGGTGACGGCGTGATGGATGCCACGGTCTGGGATGTGGCCGTTCATCCCCTCTACCAGGGGGCTGGTTTGGGCAAGCAGCTGATGGCGTACGTGCTGGCCCAGCTGCAGCGGCAACAGGTGCAACGCGTCAGCCTGTTCGCCGACCCCGAAGTGGTCGGGTTTTACGCGGCTCAGGGCTGGGAGCTGGAACCCCAGGGACGCCGCTGTGCGTTCTGGTACGCCCCATAGAGCGACTGCGGCGCAACCCCCCTGCGCCAGGCCCGACGCAGCCCAGCATTGGCCCACAGGGTTCCCAGCAACCCAAGGCGACGCCAGCGGCGCCCGTCCACCAACACAGGCAGCCCCAGGCTGTCAAAACGACCCTGGCCCGCCAGACGCTGGACAAAGTCCAGGTCTTCCATCAACGGCAGCGGCCGGAAGCCGCCCACCAGGTCGTGGCAGCGCCGGCTCAGCAACAGGCTCTGGTCCCCATAGGGGCGCTGCCAGACGCGGCTGCGCAGCCCCACCGCCCGCTCCAGCAGGCGGTAATGAAGACCCGGCAGCGGCAGGCGCAACCAGCCGTACCAGGCGCGCAACAGGCTGTCGTCGGCTGTCGCCAGCACAGGGGCAATCCGTTCGGGCCAGCCCCGCGGCAGGCGGGCGTCCGCGTGCAGCAGCCACAGCCAGGGGGCGTGGGCCTGGGCGAGTCCCGCCACCAGCTGGGCGCCCCTGCCGGCCGGAGCCGAGACCACGCGGGCACCGGCCAGGCGGGCCGCGCAGACCGTGGCATCGGCACTGCCGCCATCCACCACGATCACCTCATAGATCAACCCGGCATCAGCGGCCAGATCGGCCAGCAGCGATGGCAATCGGGGCGCCTCATCCAGGGCGGGGATGACGACCGAGATCATCGCCAGAACGCCAGGTCGGCCGTGCGGTCCAGATCGCCCTGATGGCCCAGCAGGGTGAGCGGCAAGGCCAGCTGCCTGGCCTGGTCCAGGGTCTGGGCCAAGACCTGTGCCCCCCCCCAGTCGATGCCGGCGAACAGGGCCGCCGCAGGCGCCCGCAGGCCAATCAACCAGTAGCCGCCATCGTCGGCCGGTCCGAGCACCAACGGCACCCGCTGCAGTGCCGCGACAGCCTGATGCAAATCAGACGCGCACAGCCTGGGCAGGTCGCTGCCGACCAGCACGATCGTCTGGTATCCCTGGGCAAAGCCCCGGGCAAACTGACGCTGCATGCGCAGTCCCAGACTGCCGCAGCCCTGATGCACCACCTGGGTTGGTGCGCTCAGGCCCGAAAGGCGATGGCCGCAACGGGCTGCCCCCCCGGCCAGAGCCAGGCGGCTGTGGGCATCGAGCTGGGCCGCTGCCCGACCCAGCACGGTCAACGTGTGATCCAGCAATCGCGCCTGCACCAGGGCGGCGCGACGCGGCCCCAGGCCCCCGTTGGCCAGGCGTGTCTTGCAGCGCAGGGGGGCGGGTGCGCGGGCCATCAGGATCAGCAGTCGCCGTTGGGCTGGCATCCGTGCTCAGCCCTGGCGGGGCAGCTCGGCCGGCCGCAGGTTGAGGGTCAGGCGCTGATCACCGCGGCGAACCCGCAAGGGCAACGGCTCTCCCACCCGGGCCCCATCAACGGCGAGTTGAACCTCGGAGGGGTTGCGCACCGGCCGGCCGGCGACCTCGTCGATCAGATCACAGCTTTTGAGCCCGCCCTTGGCCGCCGGACTGCCGGCCATCACATCGACCACGACCACACCGTTGACCTCGGGCAGGCGGCACTCGCTGGTGGAGGCATTGATCTCGCGGGCCAGCTGGGGCGTCAGGCTCTGCAGCCGCACGCCGATGTAGGGATGGCTGGCGTAGCCACGGGCCAGGATCTGGGCGGCGATCTGGCGGGCCACATTGATCGGGACCGCAAAGCTGAGACCGGCGCCGGGGGCCTGGCGAATCGCCGTGTTGATGCCGATCACCTGGCCGCGGTCATTGATCAGCGGACCACCACTGTTGCCCGGATTGACTGCCGCATCGGTCTGGATGTACGGGACCCGCTGCCCTTCCCCCAAAGCGTTGGTGCGCTGAATGGCGCTGATGATCCCTGCGGTCACGGTGTTGTCGAGGCCAAGCGGGTTGCCGATCGCGATCGCCCACTCACCCGGCCGCAGCTTGCTCGAATCGCCCAGGGGCGCCACCGGCAGCCGGCTGGCCACCAGCTTGACCACAGCCACATCGGTGAGGGGGTCGCTGCCCAGCACCTTGCCGCTGAAACTGCGGCCATCTGGCAGGGTGACACTCACTTCACTGGCGCCCTCGACCACGTGGGCATTGGTCAGGACCACACCATCCGAGCGGGTGATGAACCCCGATCCCTGGCCCTGCTGCTGCTGGATCGAGGGGCCCTGGCCGAACAGGCCGCCCAGGGGATTGATGGTGCGCTTGACCGTGTCGATCCGCACCACCGCCGGGCCGACCCTTGACACGGCATCAACGATCACATTGCTGCCGGGCTGCAGGGGCGGCGTGGACGGTGCATCGCTGATGCGGGCTGGCTCCTGCCGCCAGCTGCCCCCCGGCAGGCCGGGCAGACGCCCGCTGCAACCCGACAGGGCCAACCCCGTCGCCAGACCCGTGGCCAGCAAGGGCAGCAGCGGCCTTACCAGAACGTTCGATGCGGTGCGTGTCATGGATGACGGTTCAGCAGGGCTGAGCTGCGTATATTCGACTGTCGTGATTGTGGCCGTCGGTGCAGCAGGGTGTAGAGCTGTGGCACCGGGTTCAACAGGATCTTCAGGCCAGCCTCAGCAAGCCGACCTTTGAAACCTGGATCCGACCAGCCCGCTGCACCGGATTCGAGCGAGGGCGCTTGGAGCTGGAGGCGCCCAACAGCTTTGCCTGTGGTTGGCTGCGCAAGAACTACCTAACGGCGATCTCCACGGCCGCCAGCGCGATCGCCGGCGAGCCGGTCGAGGTGATCGTTCAGGCTGCCAACGGTCATGCCCGTCCCCAGGCGAACCCAGCTCAAGACACCCCCGGCGAGGCCGCTGGCGCAGGCGATCTTCCCCCCCAGGCCCGATCGGCCCCAGCTGAGCCGCTGAGTGGCATGCCCACCCGGTTGAGCGCGGGACTGAATCCCCGTTACGTGTTCAACCGCTTCGTGGTGGGGCCCAACAGCCGCATGGCCCACGCTGCCGCCCTGGCAGTGGCCGAAGCCCCCGGGCGCGAGTTCAACCCGCTGTTCCTGTGTGGCGGGGTGGGACTGGGCAAGACCCACCTGATGCAGGCGATCGGCCATTACCGGCTCGAGATCGATCCGCAGGCCCGCGTCTTCTACGTCTCCACCGAAACCTTCACCAACGACCTGATCCAGGCGATCCGCAAGGACGGCATGCAGGCGTTTCGCGACCGCTACCGGGCTGCAGACCTGATCCTTGTCGACGACATTCAGTTCATCGAAGGCAAGGAGTACACGCAGGAGGAGTTCTTCCACACCTTTAACGCCCTGCATGAAGCCGGCCGTCAGATTGTGATTGCCAGCGACCGCCCCCCCAATCAGATCCCACGGCTGCAGGAACGGCTGATCTCGCGCTTTTCGATGGGGCTGATCGCTGACATCCAGGCACCGGACCTGGAAACCCGCATGGCGATCCTGCACAAGAAGGCCGAGCAGGAGCAGATGAGCCTGCCGCGCGAGCTGATCCAGTTCATTGCTGGGCGCTTTACCTCCAACATCCGCGAACTCGAGGGGGCCCTGACCCGCGCCGTCGCCTTTGTGTCGATCACCGGTCTGCCGATGACCGTGGAATCGGTGGCCCCCATGCTCGACCCTGTCGGGGGTGATGTGGACGTCACACCCGATCAGGTGCTCACCAAGGTGGCCGAGGTGTTCAGCGTCAGCCCCGATGAGATGCGCAGTGCCAGCCGCAAACGCAACGTCTCCCAGGCACGGCAGGTGGGCATGTTTCTGATGCGCCAGTGCACCGACCTGTCCTTGCCCCGGATCGGCGAGGTGTTCGGTGGCAAGGACCACTCGACGGTGATGTACGCGGTTGAGCAGATCGACAAGAAGGTCAACAGCGACCCGGCGCTGTCCCGTCAGGTGCAACAGGTGCGCGATCTGCTGCAGATCGACTGCCGCAAACGGCGCTGATCCGACAGTGGTGATCAGGTCAGAGGGCGCGCGGGGTCCAGCCCCTCCAGTTCCCCAGCAAACACCCGCGAGGCAGTGATGTCTTCCGCCTCGATCGTCATCAGGTCCTGGCGCGTCAGCGGCTGCCCCATGCGCTTGAACAGCCGCCCCGCCTGACGCATGCGGGCCCTGTCGATCGCATTGCGGATCGAACGGGCATTGGCAAAGAATGGCAATTGCATGCGCCGGCGGATGTACTCGGCAAAAGCTGCGGTCGCCTCTGCGCTGAAGCGGTAATGCTCATTCGCGAGGATCAGCCGTGCAATCGTCAGCAACTCATCAGCGCTGTAGTCGGGAAAATCAATGTGATTGGCAACCCTGGAGGAGAGGCCGGGATTGCTCTGGTAGAAAATGTCCATCCGTTCCTTGTAACCGGCGAAGATCACCACCAGATCATCGCGGTTGTTCTCCATCACCTGCAGCAGAATCTCGATCGCCTCGGCGCCATAGTCGCGCTCATTTTCAGGGCGATAAAGGTAGTAGGCCTCGTCGATGAACAGCACGCCGCCCATGGACTTCTTGAGCATCTCACGGGTTTTTGGGGCGGTGTGGCCGATGTATTGGCCGACCAGGTCGTCCCGGGTGGCTGTGACCACATGCCCCTTGCGCACGTATCCAAGCTTGTGCAGGATCATGCTCATGCGTTCAGCCACACTGGTCTTGCCGGTTCCCGGCCGACCGGTGAACGACATGTGAAGGCTGGGCGGTGTGGTCTGAAGCCCCAGGCCGGCCCGGGCCTTGTCAATCACCAGCAGAGCCGCGATCTCACGGATGCGCGCCTTGACCGGACGCAGACCGATCAGCTCACGTTCCAGTTCATCGAGCACGGCCTCAATGCCGGCACCGTCATAGGTGTCCTGCAGGTTGATGCTTGGCCCGGGGTCAGCCTTGGCATCAGGATCGCTGGGCGGGGAGCCGGTCATCACGCCCCCAGCAGGGCATCGATCGCATCGGCAAAACGCTGGTCATCGGCACCGATCCAGGCCTGGTCGTCGGCAGGACGCACCGTGATGTTCACGTAGGTGCGGCCAAAGCTGATGTCAGGGAAACGGTTCTCGGCTTCCGAGAGGGCATTGAGGCGCTCGAGAAAATCGCGGGTTGCCTGATACTCGGAAAACTCAATCCGTCGCTCGAGCCGGTCGGCCTGCTCGGGTTTTGGCCTAGGCGTCCAGGGCTGATCCATCAGGCCAACTTACGCCGCCAGACAATCGGTGCGGCCAGCGGCCAGGCGGGTGGCCCAGGCCAGTGCATAGGCAGCATTGGCCGCCTGCTCTGACGGCTCCGTGGTGTCTAGGGGATGGGGCATCGTGCCGTTGATGGCCGCGTTGGTGACACAGAACATCGCCTTCTGGAAACTCATGCAGATCTTCACGCGCACGTCTCCTTCACCGCGGGTGCGTTGGCGGTACCACTGATGCAAGGGCTCGGGCAGGTGGCGGTACATGTCCTGCATCAGCAGGCTTGGCGGGATGCCGGCACCCATGCTGGGCAAGGGATCGGCGTACAGCGCGCCATAGGCAAACTGGGCCTGATCGGGTGAAATCTGCTGGGCCTGGGCATTGAAGCTGACCGTGCCCAGAAACGGGGTGCCCCGCAGAAAGACAGCTTCCACGTAGGGAACGGCCACATCCACCAGAAAGGTCAGGCCCGCTTCGGGCGGCAGGACCCAATGGTGCTGACCAGCGATGCTGACTCCGTAGGTGATCGGATTGGCCGCGGCAGCCACCAGGCCATCCATGATGAAGTCGACGACCTGGGCGATTGTGCTGACCTGTCCACTGCGCTCAGCACGGGCCAGATCAAGAAACAGATCACTCATCACCCGCCAGAACTGACCGAGCGCATGGGTGGTGGCAGCGGAGCGAATCAGCTCGGGCAGGAAGTCGGGAAACAGCGGATTGAGCAACGCCAGCAAGGGATCACGGCGCCGCTTGGCCGCGATGATGGCCCTGCAGCTGGCGGCAAAGGCCTCGCCGTCCAGGTAGGCATCGAGCCCGCCGGTGCCATGCCAGAACATCGCCTTCTGGCAGTACTCGGCGTACTCAAAATTGATGCGATCGTGGTTGAGATGGCGCCAGATCTTGCCGAGACTGAGGTCGCCATCCAGATACTTGAAGATCGGGATGGGGTTGAGGAACTGCTGCTCAGCTTGGTAGATCAAGTTGATGCTGTAGGCATCCAGAACCTCGCCATAGCTCTCGAGCACGCCAACGACCTGAAGCAGGTGATCGGCACTCTCATCCAGCAGGGTCTGCCCCCTGAGCAGGCGAGCCTGCAGCGCATCACGGCCGAGTGAGGCATCGGCATGGACCAGTTCAGCAGAGATGACCGGCATGTCAGGCAGCCCCCCCCAGCGTCAGGCCCATGGCCGTGGTGGCCGCTTCACTCAAATGTCCCAGGCTGGCAGGGAGCAAGCCAAGCAGCACCACTGCGGCTGCCAGGGCAATGGCCGGCAGCGTCTCGCGCAGGGCGACCGGCGCCAGGCGCACATCGAGACGGCCATCGACCAGGGCATCACCCGTCGGCGGGGTGATCGCCAGGCGACCAAAGAAGGCGCGGTTGACGAGCAAGAGGAAGTACACAGCGGTCAGGCCCGAACCGACCATCGACAGCAGGGTGGCCAGGGGAAACACACCGATGCTGCCGCGAAAGACCAGGAATTCCGAAATGAAGCCGGCCATGCCAGGAAGCCCAGCGCTGGCCATCACGGCCACAATCATCAACGAGCCGGTCAGCGGCAGTCCTTTCTCGGGGTTCAGCAGACCATGCAGCACCTGCAGGTCGCGGGTTCCGGTCTTGCGATAGACGATCCCCACGAGCAGAAAGAGCAGGGCTGAGATCAGACCATGGCTGACCATCTGGAACACGGCCCCCAGCAAGGCCACCGGAGTGCCTGCGGCGGCGGCGAGCAGAACGTAGCCCATGTGACCAACGGAACTGAAGGCCACCATGCGCTTCATGTCGGTCTGACCGATCGCCGCCAGGGAGCCGTACAAAACCGAAACCGCTGCCCAGATGGCCAACGCCGGAGCCAAGCGAGCCCAGGCCTCGGGAAACAGCTGCAGTCCAAAACGCAGCAGTCCATAGGTGCCCAACTTGAGCAAGACCCCTGCGAGCAAGACCGACACCGGCGTTGATGCCTGGGTGTGGGCATCGGGCAACCAGTTGTGCAGCGGCACCAGGGGAATCTTGATGCCAAAGCCAATCAGCAGCGGGATCAACAGCAGCAGCTGACCACCCATCGCCAGACGATCGGAAAGAACCGGCGTGAGCGTGAAGTCAACCGTGCCGGTCAACAGCGATAAGCCGAGAAACGCTCCCAGAATCAACATGCCGGAGACGGCCGTGAAAATCAGGAACTTGGTGGCCGCGTAGGCCCTGTTCACCCCACCCCAGACCGAAATCAGCAACCAAAGGGGGATCAGTTCCAGTTCGTAGAACAGGAAGAACAGCAACAGATTTTCGGCTAGAAACGCACCATTCACGGCGCCGCTGATCAGCAGCAGCATGGCGAAATAAATGCGCGGTCGTTTGTCGATGTCGCGGGTGATCACTGCCGACACCAGCGTCAGCGCAGCGTTGATCAGGACAAGGGGCAGCGACAGTCCATCCACCCCCAGGGCGTAATCGAGGCCAATGCCCGGAACCCAGGCATGGGATTCCTGCAACTGCATGCCCGGGGCTGCCGGATCAAACAGGGCAATCAACCCCAGACTGACCAGCAGCTGGGCCACCAGAATCACAATCGTGACCAGTCGCAGCCGTTGGGGGCTCGGTTGACCGGGCCACAGCAACACCACCAGTGAGCCGGCAAACGGAATCAGCAGCAGGGACGAGAGGAGCATCCGTTCAGCCTCCCCGCAACCACTGCAGACCGCCAAGCAGCAACAGCACAGCGACAATGACCGTCAACAGGTAGCTCTGTAGCTGGCCGCTGACGGTGAGTTTGAGTCCTTCTGCGGTTGAGAGGGACAGCCGGCCGACCCCATCGACCAAGCCCTTGATCAACGTGCGGTCGATCCAGAGGGTGACCCGGGCCAGCGAGGCCACCAGGGCGACGACGGTGCGGCGGTAAAACTCAGGCGTATAGAAGTCATAGGCGAGCAGATCCTGGACCAGGCGCAGCCAGGGTGTGGTGGCCCTTGACCAGAACTGGTCCTGGGGCAACAGGGTGCCAACCAGAACACCGGCTGCGGCACTGCCGGCCACACCCACCGCCACAGGCAACGGGAAGGAGGCGATGCCCGGCACTGGATCAATCCGCACCATGATCCAGGGCACCAGCAGCACCAACACGGTCAGGCTGACCATCGGCAGCGCCATCAACCAATTGATTTCGGGGGTGCGGCGGCATTTTGGAGTCGGGGTACCGCCGAACACCGACCGCAACACGCGCACGACGTTGGCCGCCGTCAGCGCATTGGTCAGCAGAAAGATGGTCGCCAACAAGGGCGAAGCGGGCAGCAGGGTGTTGAGCATTAACCCGTAGCACCAGAAGGATCCCAGCGGCAGCAGTCCGACAACGCCGGCACCGCCGACAACAAAGGCCAGCAAGGTCGCCGGCATGCGGGTGCCGATCCCACCCAGCTCGGTGAGGTCCTGACAGTTGGTGGTGGCGATGATGCTGCCGACGCCCATGAACTGCAGCGCTCTCGCCAGACCGTGCGCCAGCAGGAACAACAAGGCCAGCCCGGGGCGCTGCAGGGCAATGGCAATGAACACCAGGCCCAGGTAAGAGGTGGTCGAATAACTGAAGGCCCGCTTCAGATCAACCTGGGCCAGGGCGACAAGGGCACCACCGATGGCGCTAATACTGCCGACCACCAGCAACACCTGGGTCGCCAGCGGCGACAGCGGGGCCACCACCGGCATCAGCTTCATCAACACGATGGCGCCGCAGGTGACCACCACAGAATTGCGCAGGATCGAAGCAGGGTTGGGCCCCTCCATCGCTTCGTCCAGCCAGAGATGCATCGGGAACTGGGCACATTTACCGATCGGCCCGGCGATCAAGCCCAACCCCAGCAGAGTTCCGGCCAGTGGACTGATCAAACCACCGGCAGCACTGCGGGACGCCCAGTCGTAGAGGTCGTTGTACTCGAGTGAGCCGGTCCAGGCAGCCAGGGCCACCACACCCATCAACAGGAGCACATCGCCCACCCGTTTGGTGAGAAAGGCGTCTCGGGCGGCGGTGACCACAAGGGGCTGGGCATACCAAAAGCCCACCAACAGATAGGTGGACAGGGTCAGCATCTCGAGCAGGAAATAGCTCAGAAACAGATTGCTGCTGAGGACCACGCCGCTCATGGCCCCTTCAAAGAAACCGATCAGCGCATAGAAGCGGGCCAGGGACCACTCCTTGTCGAGGTAGCCCAGGGCATAGACCTGACACACCAGGCTCATGGTTGTGACCAACTCCAGAGCCGCCAGATTGGTGAGCGACAGGTCAAAACCCAAGCGCAGCTCAAGATCTGCGGCGCTGAACCAGGCAAATTCCAGGTGCTGCGGACCGACTGCAAGCACGTCGCGGATCACCAGGCTGCCGTGCACGACAGCCAACAATGTGACCAGGAGGTTCAGATAAGCCGCGGGCCTGGGCCCATTTCGCTTGATCCAACCGGTGGCCCAGGGCAACGACAGCACCATGCCGCTGAAGCCATAGATCGGGATCAGCCAGGTGAATTGCAGCGGTAACGGCAGGGCTTCACTCAAGGACTGAGGCTGCAGGGTGGCGGTCGGCGACGTTAAAAGGTGGCCCGGGCATGGGGGTCACGCTCAGCATGGGCGTTGGCATGGCCCCTGGGGGCCAGATCAGCCAACCAGACGTTCAGGTCACGCAGGTGATGCTCCTCCTCATCCAGAAGGGTGGTGAACAGCTCGCAACTGGGGCGATCGTCGATCAACAGGGTGAAACGCACCGCCCCGGCATAGAGCACGATCAAATCCTGCTCGAGCACAAGGTTGTGACGCAACAGCCCTGCCAGATCCTGAGCATGGGTGACAGGTCTGAGCTGGGACGCGGCCGGAGCCGCCCCCAGCGAGAGCATGTGTTGCACGAGGCGTTCGGCGTGGCGCATCTCCTCAACGGTCTCGCGACGAAACCGCTCTGCCGCATCCGCATCACCCCAGAGCTCCACAAGTGAAGCCTGGGTCATGTACTGCTGAACGGCAGAGAGCTCAAGGCTCAGAGCGCGACCGAGTGTGCCCAGGACGCGCGGATGAACGGCGCCCATGGTGATCAGGCGCGGCGGTTACCGGCGCTGCCCAGAACGGGCTCAACTTCGCTGTGGGGGCGCGCAATGATGTGGGCCGCCACCAGTCCGTCGCCCACGCGCTCACAGGCGTCGGCACCAGCGCGCACGGCCGCATTGACCGCACCGGTCTCACCGCGGACGAGGACGGTGACGTAACCGCCACCCACGAACTCACGGGCGATCATGGTGACTTCGGCTGCCTTGGTCATGGCGTCTGCCGCTTCGATCGCCGGCACCAGGCCACGGGTCTCGATCATGCCGAGGGCAATGCCCTGAATGTTGGATGCCATCGGAGTGCTGGAGGGGGGAGTCGAAGGGGGGTTGATGCCACGGCCGCCACCGCCGCTGCTGCTGCCACTGCTGCCGCTGCGACGGGTCGAAGGCCGCGCAGAGGAGCTGCGACGGGTTGTCCGCGGCGTGCTGGTCGCCGCGGGCATCACTTCAGGAGTGACGGCCTTGGCGACCGGCTCAGGAGCTGGTGCCGGACTGGCCTTGGCAGCGACGCTGGGCTGGGAAGGCCCTGTCGGTGTCGCACCGGCGGCCGCCGCTGCGGTCGGTCCGGAGGACGCGACAGAGGGCTTGGGAGGTGTGGCCATGGCTGGGGGGTGGTGGCAAGGGAGCTGGAACGTTCAGAGCGCTGAAAGCACCCTCAACTAACCATCGGGCTCCCAGAAATCGATGATTCCACCGATGGTCAAATCGGTGTAGGTGTCGGGATCGCCGCACGCAAAGCGGGCAGCCGAGCCGCTGGCAGTAAACACCCAGTTGCCCGGAGAAGCCCCGACAGGATCGACGGCCACGCTCAGCTTGCCTTTGGGCGTGCGCAGCACACGCAGATTCCAGTGCTTGAGACCGCCAACACGCTGGGTGCAGACGATGGAACCGGTCACCTGCATGATTTCCATTACTTGGCACCCCCTGGAGTCGCAGGTGCCGCAGATTTGGCGGCGTCGGGATCCCAATGATCAATGATCCCGACAATCGTCAGATCACTGGGATAGGACTTGCTGCCGGCGGCTTCACGGGCAGCCGAGCTGCCGACACAGATCACCCAGTCACCGGGGATGCAGCCGACGGCGTCGACGGCCACCTTCTGGGTGCTGCCATCGAGTACGACCAGCAGATGCTTGTGCTCGAAGTCGGGTATGCGATTGGTGGAAACCAGGGGCTTGACGACCTTGCAGATCAACATCTCAGTGCCCTCCCGCGCTCGCAAAGGTGATCGTGGAACCTACCGCTTCGGCAGGACAGTGACGCTCCTGGTCGCGCACGGTCAGGAGGGCATGGAGCAACCCCTGCTGCACCAAATCGCTGTAACGCTGTTCAATCGCTGCCTGAACCCGCTGAGCGCGCACAATGGCACGCTCCCGTGCACCGGGAACCTGACCGTTGTAGTCAAAGCGGACGACAACAGGCACAGGCAGACCGCGGGAAACGTTGAGTCCTTTGAAGATCTTGACGCCGACATCGAGATCGGGTGCCCCTTCCTCGACGGTATCCATGTAGGCGAAATAGGTGAGGTTGCGCAGATGCACCTCCTTAAAGCCGATGCCGACGCCGATGAAGCGCTCAGCGTGACCTGCATCGCTGTAAGCCCCATCATGGAACTGGCGCACAAAATCGATCTGCGAGATGTTGTGCTCGAACAGGCGTGCAATCAGGCGCACCATCCCGGGGTCGGGGGTCGACGCAGCGGCTTCAATGACCAGACGTTCCAACGTGGCGCGTGCCATCTCAGGGGTGAGCGCCGCCGTCGCTTGATAGAGGTCAGTGGCATCGAGCCAGCGCTGCAGATTGGTGCTGCCGTCCAGGCCCGGCACATGAACACGGATCGCATCGGTGTCGGTGTCAATCCCCATCAACAACAGATCAACCGAGGCGCCACAGCAGAAGCTGTTTTCGACGGCCTGTTGAAAATCCTGAAGACGGCCCAGTCCACTGCCGGCCGCAAGGCTGTCATCACTACCATGGGCCGCGCAGCCCTCGTGGCTCGGGTCCTTGGAACTGAAGTGATAGAGGACGACCTTCAGGTAACGGGTGTCGTCATGGGCACTGTTGGGTAGCCCCTCGCGGTACCGCCGGTGCTCGGTTTTGACCCAGCGGTTGACCGTGTTCTCCACATCGAACAGGGCACCGGCGTGGGAACGACGGCGCACCGATGCAAACGGCAGCCGCAACGCGTAGGCAATCGCATGGGCCAGACGGCCATCCGCGCAGGGGGTGATGTCCAGCAGATGAAATCCGCAGGACAGCAAAAAGGCATTGAACGATTCGGCGGCTTCGCTGCCGGGCTGCCCGCCCAGGGGGTCCTGCTCAAAGAATGCAGCACTGGTGTGCTCATGGGTCTCAAACACGCACCAGGCGAACAGGGTGCGCATGTCCAGCTGGGTGACCCAGGCGGTCTCGAGGATCGGCTGCGGCAAGGCAAACCCGAATTCCTCCAGGGCCAACTGCTGGGCCTGTTCAATGAACGTGGGCTCGTGCTGCAGGGCGGCGATGCGCTTGAGCACAGGCACAATGCGATCAAAACTGCCCTTGACCTGGCTGTCGTAATGCTGCAAGGCAGCGTTCGCAGCTGCATCAGTCAACGGATGCAGCCGTCCTGCAGCCATGGACCGGGCAGGCCGAGGGCCCCGCATCGGACGCAACCGCGCCGATGCCGTCGCCGCTCCGACCACCTGACGCTGTGGTTGCGTGGTCAGCTCGGGTTCAGCCTCAGGCGTCACGCCGGGGCGACGGCGGGGAGCCGTCGGTGCCAGCGGACGGTTGACGGTGGCCAGGGAACGGCGCATCAGCTGATCAACCGCGGGCCCCGCCCGAGACGGTGATCAAGGACCCGGCAGCGGTGTTACCACTGGATCCGGTCACGCGACTCACAGGCTCGGGCACATCGTCGTTGCGCTTGTTGCTGGTGCGCATCGCCATGGCCGACATCGGGCCGGTGCGGGTTGGGTTACGGCGGCGTGCCGAAGCACCTTCGGTTCCGGTGACCCGTTCACCACGATCCCAATCGTCACCGGTGATGCGCAGTCCAGCGGAGATTCCTTCTCCGGTCACACGCGAGGTGGGACGCTGCTCCTCCGCGGAGGCGACAGGGGCGGGGGCGACATCAATCGGGCCGCGGGACAGCTGGGCTCCCCGACGGTCAAAGCGGAACTGCTCGGTGCCGGTGACTTTGTCACCGGCCAGATCAAAAGGGCCGGTAATCCTGCTGCCCTGTTCGTAGGAGGTTCCGGTGACCGAGCCGCCGCGAGATTTTGCAGTGTGGGCGGTACGAGCCGGCGATTGGATGCTGAAACGCTGCCAGGGGGCCTGCTCAAGCATCTGGGGGAAATCGGCGTCCTGGCTGGTGGCACCACCACAGGCCTCGATCTGCTGATCAGCACCCACATAGGGGGTGCCGGTGATGTCTTCGCAGGCCCCGCGCTCGGCACCGGTCAGGCTGCCACCGATGCCAGGTTGAATGCCGCTGAGGCGGTTGGCACCGCGCACAGGGGTGCGCTCCCGCACGCTGCGAACCGACGCCGTAGAGCAGTAGTTACTGGCCTGTTCAAGGCCGGCGTAGGGCGTGCCGGTGACCACCTTGCAGGTGCCAGGCTCGTCCCCGGTGACTTTGTCGGACCGTCCGGTGCGGGTGCCGCTGACGATCTGCGAGCGGTTGGTGATGCTGAAGCCGACCTTGGCAGCCTCAGCCGGCGGCTGGGAGCCACAGAACTGGCTGTATTGCTGGGTCCCGATGTATTCATCACCGGTGATGTTGCGGCAGCTGCCGGGTTCATCGCCCGTCACCCGCTCGCTGCGACCAACGGCGGTACCGGTTACGCCGGTGCCACGCAGGGTCTGTTGGTTGGCGACCTTGATCGGTGCGCGACCGGCAGTGGGGGGTTCGGCGCCGAGGTACTGATCGCCGGTCAGCTGCAGGCCAGAACCGGCCTCATCGCCGGTGACCTTGCTGGAACGGCCGACCATGACGCCTGAAACTGGCTGACCGCCCTGAGTCTGGCTACGCCCCACTTTGCGCGGGGTCTGGGCGGTGGTGCCGCAATAGGTCGCTGACTGGTTGGCCGAGACGTACTCGGTACCAGTGACCGACTTGCAGGTGCCGGGCTCATCACCGGTGACTTTTTCGGAGCGACCCACCTCGTTGCCCGTCACCCGATTGCCGTGGCTGGTGGCAGTCACGCGCACCTTGGCCGGTTGGCTCGAGGAGGGAGGTGTGTTGCAGAAGGTCTGGAACACCTCGGCTCCCAGGTACTCGGTGCCGGTGATCGGGCGGCAGGTGGCTGCCTCATTGCCAGTGGTCTTGGCTGAACGGTTGGCCTGGGTTCCAGTTACCACCTGGCCAGCGACCGTCTGGCTGACGCCCACCTTCCAATGGGCATCGGCAGCCGCATTCTGTTTGGAACCGTGTCGATTGGGACCGGTCGGACGGGTCCCGGCACTGCGGCTGGTGCCGGCAGACCCGCTGCGGCTCTTGAGCTCGCGCACTTTCTGAGCTAGTTCACGCCCGTTGAGTTCGGGGTTGATCTGGCGAACAACGGCAGCCGCGCCGGTGTTGCTGGCGATGTTCGCCGACTTGCCACGCTTCGACAGGGCTTCGCGACGTGCCAGCACAACGGCACGGCTCGGGTTGTGCTGGGCCGTGCCCTTGCGCTGTTGGTTGCGACGGTTGGAACCAGAACTAGCGCTGGAGGCCGGAGCACTCAGACTCAGTTGCGGTGCTGACGCACGGGAGGTCTGGCCCTGTTCATGACAGCGACAGGGTTTGGACTGGGTCTCAGCCGGCGCTGCTGCCACCTGTTGGGCAGCGGCCATGGCTGGGGTGCGACCCAGGTCGGTGCGCGTGCGATCGCGTGAGGTGCTGGCGCGCTTGCCACCACGGCTCAAGGCCTCACGACGGGCCAGAACCAGATCACGGCTGGGATTGCTGACCTTTCGAGCCGTGGCCTCTCGGGGCGTGCTCGGGGCACTCAACGAGCGGGCGCGACCTCGATCACGGCCTGCGGGGGCTGCCGTCACGGCAGCGGTGGGTGCCGCAGGGGCCGAGCTGGGTACGGCCGGTTCAACGACGGTGCGACTGGGGCGGGCATCACTGGCTGAACGCACACGACCAGGCGCTGATGTGAAGCGACTGGCGGCCTTCTTGCCACCCGTGGTGAGGGCTTTGCGCCGCTCTAGCGCTGCTTCCCGGCTGGATGTACTGGCCATGACCGCCCGTCAAATGAATGTGCGAAGAATTCGCAGCGCGACGCAGGAGCCCGCACTGCATTGGTGAAGGGGATGGGTCCCGGCGCTGCCGGGACCACACAACCTTCGAGAACTCAGGAACGCTGAAGAATCAGCGACCTTCGAACACAACGAAGCAAGCACCCTGGCTCTGGGTGTAGGCGTCGTAGCCCACCAGGCGCACGT
>CAZJIF010000026.1:0-14079 GCA_964546045.1 uncultured Klebsiella sp.
GGAGATCCTTTGCCCTTTAGTTGCCGCAACGGTTGCTGCACGGCCTGTGCGGTGCGCGTGATCAGCGGCAACATCGACCAACGCGAGGCCTTGGGGCTCTCACGCGAGCTGCGCGAGCGCGGCTACGGCCTGCTTTGCGTGGCCAGGGCCACTGGCCCGCTGGAGGTGGAGACCCAGGACGAGGACGAGGTCTACGACCTGCAGTTCGGCCGCTACTTCGGCCGCGGTCGGGTGCGGCCCGGCCTCCCCCTTGACGAGGAGTGATTCAGCAATGAAGGCCCTGCCAGCGCCCCCTTGCCAGTCCACCGAGGCCGCAGCCAGGAGCGGTCTCAGCCCAACCGAGATCGGAGACCTGGCGGTGATTGCCCGCCATGCCGCCGAGGCCGGTGGTGCCCTGTTGCGTCAGCATTTCGGCCGCCTGGAGCGCATTGCCGAAAAGGGGCGCGCCGGTGACCTGGTGACCAATGCCGACACCGCTGCTGAGGCCGCCGTGCTCGAGCTGTTGAACCGCGAGAGCCCGGGGGTTGCCGTTCTGGCCGAAGAGAGCGGCAGCCGTCCCGGGGCTGGCGCCGCCACCCAGGATCTGCAATGGTGCGTCGATCCCCTCGACGGCACCACCAACTACGCCCACGGGTATCCGCTGTTCGCCACCTCGGTGGGCCTGTTGTGGCGTGGCGTGCCCCTGCTGGGAGCCATGGCTGTTCCAAGGATGGACGAGCTGTTCTGGGCTGCTCCGGGCCATGGCTGTTGGTGCAACCAGCAGGCGCTGCAGGTCAGCGACTGCGATGCCCTGCGCGAGGCGTTGCTGGTCACCGGATTCGCGTACGACCGCCAACAGCGGCTCGACAACAACTATGCCGAATTTGCCTGGTTCACCCATCGCACCCATGGGGTCCGCCGCGGCGGCGCCGCGGCGGTGGATCTGGCCTATGTGGCAGCAGGCAGGCTCGACGGTTACTGGGAACGGGGGCTGAGCCCCTGGGATCTGGCTGCTGGGGTTGTCCTGGTGGAACAGGCCGGCGGCCTGGTCAGCAGTTACGACGGTTCGCCGTTGCAGCTCAGCAGTGGCCGCTTGATCGCCTGTGCACCGGGACTGCATCAGAGCCTGGTCGAGGGTCTGGCGGCCTGCAACCCCTTGCCCGGTGCCAGCTATGGCGCTGAGGAGCTGGACGAAGTGGCTCCATAGGATCAGAAAGCTGTCCTGCGCGCCCCTATTCCATGGCCCTGCAACCCGCTGCCGGTGCGAGGGACCTGAATCCACGTCAGGTTGAGGGCAACCGGCGCATCCGTCAGACCCTGGCTGCTGTCTATCGGCTCTGGGGGTATCAGGAGGTCGACCCACCCAGCATTGAAACCCTTGACACGCTGGCGGCAGGCGGCGGCATCGCCCCAGAGGAACTGGTGCGTCTGGTCAGCGATGACCCGCTGGGCCTACGCCCCGAACTGACCGCCTCGATCGCCAGGGCTGCCTGCACGCGCATGGCCGGCCGTCCCCTGCCCCTGAGGCTCTGGGCAGACGGCAACATCTTTCGCTGCTCCCAGGGGGATGCGGGTCGGCAACGCATCCACCAACAGATTCAGAGCGGTGTCGAGCTCCTGGGGGAGCCCTCGCTGGTCGCTGATGTCGAGCTGATTTTGCTGCTGCTTGCGGCGACGGGCAGCCTGGGACTCAGGCCCGAACACCAGCCCACCTTGCTGATGGGGCACCATGGACTTCTGCAGTCTCTGCTGGAGCCCCTGCCCGCCCCCCTGCGTGAGCCGGCCCGTCGAGCACTGACGACCTATGACCGACTCGGTCTTGAAGCCCTCGAATCCCAACTCGAGGAACCGGGTGCTTTGGTCCCCCTGCTCGAGTTGCGCGGACGGCCGCAGGCGGTGCTTGACCAGCTCCAAGGACGCCTGGGAGACGCACCCCTGTTGCAGGATCTGAGGCGCTTGCTGACGCTGGTCAGCCCCGCCGCCGAGCGCCGCGGCGTTGCACTGCAGCTCGATCCCACCTTCCAGCCCCACTACAACCTCTATGACGGGGTGGTGCTGCAGCTGGTTTGCCAGGGCGCCGACGTGCCGGTCGCCATCGCCAGTGGTGGACGCTACGACGCGTTGGTGGGTCGTTTCAGCAGTCCAGGCAGCCTTCAGACCCTGCCGGCAGCGGGCGTCGGTTTCGGCTTTGATGTGGAGCAGCTGCGAGATCTGGCCCCCAGCACCAGCGAGAGCCCCTTGCCGCTACTGGTTGCCTATGGCCCGGGCACACCACTGGACGCTGCCCTGGAGGAGCTGGAACGGCTGCATCGGCAGGGCTCCCCTGCCGAATTGCACAGTCAGCCCGTGTCCGAGCGCAGCATGGCCGAAGCGGCGGCCCGCCAGCGTGGCTGCGGCGAGCTGATCTGGCTCGGCCCCTGAGCGCTGCTGCCTACGATTGCAGCGCATTTGTACGGTTGAACCGTGGCCCACACCATCGTCACTGACGTCTGCGAAGGTGTTGCTGATTGCGTGGATGCCTGCCCTGTTGCCTGCATCCATCCCGGCCAAGGTGCCAATAGCAAAGGCACATCGTTTTATTGGATTGATTTCGACACCTGCATCGACTGCGGCATCTGCCTGCAGGTCTGCCCCGTGGCGGGAGCGATCGTGCCAGAAGAGCGGGCCGAGCTTCAACGTCGAGGCTGATCACCATCAGGCTGACCGGAACCGGCGGCCTGGGTCATGGGCATCAACACCTTTTCACTCCACTCTGCAGCGTTCGGCGCCGGAGAAAGCATCCCCGCCATCCACACAGCGGATGGGTTGAACCTTTCACCGCCACTCGCCTGGCAGGGTGAGCCCAGCTCCACGGTCAGCTTCGTGTTGCTGATGGACGATCCCGATGCGCCCCAGGGCACCTGGGTTCACTGGCTGCTGGTCAACATTCCTGCCAAGGTTCACAACCTGCCGACGGGGATACCACGGTCCCCTGCATTGGCGAACGGCGCGGTGCACGGACTGTGTTGGGGGGTTAGGCGCTGGCATCGGTTGGGCTATCAAGGCCCCCAGCCTCCATCTGGTGCTGCCCATCACTACCGGTTCTTGTTGCGTGCCTTGGACACCAGGCTGGCCTTGCCCTCTGGCTGCACGCTCGATCAGGTTCACCATGCCAGCGAGGGGCATGTTCAGGCAGAAGCCCAGCTGATGGGCGTCTATGCCCGCGAGCCCGCCAACATGATGCGTTGAGCCGACGAGAAGCGATGACCTGTGCCCTGCCCAGCGGCGAGACGCTGCTGAACCATGAGTCTCTGGTCAGACATCAGGGCACCGGTTTGGTGAGCGAGGACCTGCTGGGCCGCTGGCGTCTTCACCAGATCTGGGGCAAAGGCCAGACAGCAGCCTCACCGTTGGCAGGGCTGGGTCTGCGGGCAGCTGGGGCAACCCTGGAGCTGCGTGCCGAAGGCGCTGGATTGGTCATCGCCAATGCGGTTCGCCTAGGGCCTTTCAGGCTGCAGTTCAATGGAACTGCAGCCCTGGTGAGTCGGCGGCCGCTTCTGCAGTTCAGCTTCCAGGATGTGGAGCTGCGATGCGCAGAACATTTGCTCTGGCGTCGGCTGCTGACCACACCAAGCCGTCAACGCCTGCCCTTCTTTGCCCTGATCGCCAGGGACCCCAGCGGGTGGCTCGCTGCCCGGGGTCGCGGTGGCGGCCTGGCGTTGTGGCTGAACGATTCAGCTGGTGCCTAGCCAAACAGCACCTGGTGGGTTCAGTCTGGGTGACCACCACGGTGCCCCCATGGCCGACGCCCCCTACCTGATTGCGCTGGCCCTGCTTGTCCAGGACGGCCAGCGGGCGATGCCGCTCCAGGGCAAGTCGCTGCGCGAGCCGATCGCACCCGATGGCGATCCTGGCGACGTCGGCCGAGGACAGGCCCTGGAACTGCTGGTGCGGATCTGGCAGCGCAGTGACGATGGAAGCATCCAACGGGCCGCTGGTGAACACAGCCTGCTGCTGGCCGAAGTGCCGCTTGAAGCCTTGCAGTCGCAAATTCCCACCCTGAAAGCCAACTGGTTGAACGGGGGAAGCGCCGATGCACTGGTGCAGGAGCTGGCACAGGTGGGTGGGAGGATCTGGCGCGTCAGCCAGGAACCACGTTCAGCACTGGTGTTCGAACGGATCTCATGACCACTGCTGGGCTGACGCAGCAAAAGGTTCCGCAGAATCAGAAGCAGAAGGGCAGAAACTGGGTGTGGCAGGCGGCGTAACCGTCGATGAGTGGGCCCAGACCAATCTGATGGGCGATGCCTGCGCCGGTGAGTCCCTCGGTGATCACACCGATCACGATGCCCAGCATGGCGGCGCGGCCATTGAAACGTTCGGCACGCTTGAGCTGCTCAAGATGGATCTGCTCGGCTGCACGGTCCTGAAACCACTTGTCCCTGGAGGAGGCGTTGGCCATGGACGTCAAGAAACTTCAACAATTGTAACAGGATGGAACATCTCGACGCCGTGGCGATCACCACACTCAGGGCAGCAGGACCAGCGCTGCCGGCTCGGGGTGCAAACGGCGGAAGCAACGATCGTCGGCAGCACGCCTGCACGTGAGCAGGAACAACGGCATCTCAATGCCAAAGGTCTGCTCAAACAACGGGACCACGCCACGGGTCTGTCCCAGGCCACAGGCCTCGATCGCATGGCCGAGTCCTTGGCGCGGGTGCTGGGTGAGCGCGGCAAACAGTTGGTTGAGGCGATGTTCCTGCAGGGCCTCAGCCGGTGTCATGCCACGAACCTGATCAAAACTGAATTCGAGACAGTCTTCACTGATCTCCAAGGCCGCAAGGATGTCTGATGTGGCAAAAGAATCCTGAAAGTGCAATGAAAAATACTGCAAAGCCTGGGCCACGATCTGCATCGGTGAACCGCAGTGGTCGCCGCTTGATCCATGGCATTGTCGCTTGAAATCCGGGGGAACCAAACGCATCGCTGCCACCCTCATCACTGGTTCAAGCCTGACAGTCATCAGCTGTTGATGCCAGCGTTGTGCACCAAACAACACACCAAAGTTTCACAATGTCACTGCTCGCAATCTTGCGAGTCAAAACAACACAAAGGCTGCAACGTTGTGATTCCGGACCAGGTCAGCACGCAGCCGATGCTCCCAGGTGCTAGGAGTGAAGGACGTGACAGCCTCCGACACTCCCCCACTCGTTCTGGTCCATGGCCTGCTGGACACCCCCAGGGTCTTCAACGGACTCAGGGATCACCTGGATGGACGACGCCACGGCTTGATCAGCCCGGCACTGCCGATGCGGCTGGGCAGAACGCCAGTGATGCAGGCAGCAGAGTTACTGGCCGACAGCATCAACAGCAGCGTCGGGCCACACCAGACCGTCGACATGCTCGGATTTTCAATGGGCGGGATCATTGCCCGCTGCTGGATCCAGCTCCTGGGAGGCGCACAGCGCATTCGCAGGTTCGTCAGCATCGGCAGTCCCCACCAGGGAACCATCACCGCCCAACCCTGGCCAGGTCGTGTTTTTCAAGGAATCGACGATGTCAAGTGGGGCAGCGCGTTGCTGCGACGCCTCGATCAGGACATCGAACCGCTGAAAAGAATCGATTGCCACAGCTTTTTTTCAGCGCTGGATCTGGTTGTGCTGCCCGGTTGGCGTGCAGTGCTTCCGGTGGGACAACGCACGATGTTGCCGGTTCTTACCCATCCTCAATTGCTGCGGGATCGTGCAGCATTGCGGCCTCTGGCCCGCGAACTGCTGCGGCCCTGAGATTGCATCACAAACCGTGCTTAGCGTTGTGATCTCAGCAGCAGAGTTGGCCACTGATGGGTTGGCTGATCGTTTCCTTGCTGGTGCGCTGGCTGCTGGGCTGGGCTCTCGGGCTGCGTATGCCTCCACTGCCTTCTGCCGAACTGATCGTGGCTGGAGCGCCTTCTGTGGCGGTGCTGATCCCGGCACGCAATGAGGAGAAGACCCTTCCCCACCTGCTGTTGAGCCTGGGACAGCAATCGTTGCAGCCATCTGCTGTGATCGTGATCGATGATCACAGCAGCGACAACACCGCCAGCCTGGCTGCTGGGGGCAACTGGGGATTGCCAATCACCGTGATCCACCCACCCGCCCTGCCTTCGGGATGGTGTGGCAAGACCTGGGCGCTGCACCACGGGGTGATGGCATCCCAGGCCGACACCCTGGTGTTTCTGGATGCCGATACCGAGCCAAGGCCACACTTTCTGGCGAGCCTGTTGGCCCAGCAACAAGACCTTGGCGGCCTGGTGTCGGTGCAGCCCTACCACCGGACCGAACGCCCCTACGAACAACTCTCCTTGCTGTTCAACCTGGTGGGGCTAATGGCCGTCCCCCTCGGCAGGCGCTGCGGCGTGGCCTTTGGACCAGCCATGGCCACCAGCCGGGTTGATTACCTGCGCAGCGGTGGGCACGCCGCGGTGGCCGATAGGGTCGTGGAGGACTGGTTTTTGGCCCATCGCTACGAAGCGGCTGGGCTGCCGGTGAGTGCCTTCATCGGCGATGGCCAGATCAGCTACCGCATGTATCCCGGCGGTCTGCTGGAGCTGGTGCGTGGCTTTGACAAGAATTTCGCCACCGCCGCCGGTGAGGTGCGCTGGGCCTGGATGCTGGCCGTGCTGCTGTGGTTGTCGGGTCTGTTCTGGGCGGCCTGGTGCCTGCCGGCAGCGCTGTTCGGGTGGCCTCTGGTGGGCGATCGCGGATTGGCGATCAATGGGTTGATTTATGGCCTGTGGGCCCTGCAACTGATGGTGCTGACACGCAGGGTCGGTCGCTTCAGCTGGATCAATGCTTTGTACCCGATACCGGTTCTGTTCTTTCTGGTTGTGTTCGTGCTGGCAATCATCAACCTCAAACGGGGGCGGGTGCACTGGAAGGGCCGCGACGTCAGGACCCGATGAGCGTGGACAGTCCCCCTGGACCGCTGTCATCGGTCGTCCTGCCACTGCTCAGTTGCAGCGGCTATTGGGTGCTGCTGTCGCTGTTGCTGGGCGGGGTCGCCAACCACCTGCCGGCCCGCTGGTTGTGTTGCCTGCCCCTGCGTCAGGGCGGGCCGGATGCTCCCGGGATCCGTCACTGGAAGCGGTGGTTGCCGGATGCGGGTGCGGCCTTGCCTGGTGGACTGCGCAAAGCGGCTCTGACCAGAGCCGACCCCGCACTGCTCGAACAACTGATCTGCGAAACCCAGCGCGCGGAACTGGTCCACGGACTGCTGTGGGCCGGCTGGTTGCCCACAGCCCTGTGGCTTCCGCCGCAAGGGGTTCTGTTGAATCTGCTGTTTGCCACGCTGTTTAACCTTCCATGCCTGGTGCTGCAGCGGCACAACCGGCGCCGGGTGCAGCGGGCCCTGTTGCACAGCCGCACCAACCCCAAGCTCAAGGCATCAGCACGTCAGCATCAAGATCCAGGCTCACCCCCTGCCCAGGATCCTCGGCATGGTCGGC
Source organism: uncultured Klebsiella sp. (assembly GCA_964546045.1). GTDB lineage: Bacteria > Cyanobacteriota > Cyanobacteriia > PCC-6307 > Cyanobiaceae > RGUW01. The sequence goes on from CAZJIF010000026.1 coordinate 7,445, forward strand.
AACGACCAAGCGATAGCGCCCAGCCTGCACCACAAAACAATCCCGGCGCTCATCGAACCAAGCCAGGCGGCGCAATGGAATCCTGAGGCTGATCCGTCGATTCGCCCCTGGTTTGAGAGCCACCCGGACAAAGCCCACCAGGCTGCGCATGCCACGCACAACGGGGCCAGGCGGGGGTTCCAGATAGATCTGAACCACCGTGGCTGCAGCGATCGAACCAACGTTGGCAACGCTCACCTGGAGGCCGATCCCCGGGCTACGGCTGCCGCCAGAGATCAGCGCAACCGTGGGATCGGCCGTTGTGAAACGGCCGTAACTCAGGCCGAAACCAAACGGAAACCGGGCAGGCAGACCCAGGTGTTGCAGACGCCGGTAGCCATGCCAGAGGTCATAGGTGATCTGCAGCGCCCTGGGGTTGAAACTCGGCAGATGTGCAGCGCTGGTGGGAATCGTGAACGGCAACCGTCCCGACGGCGACACGGCTCCAAAGAGCACGTCAGCCAGGGCATGGCCACCCTGCTCGCCTGGATACCAGAGCAACAGCAATGACGCGACTCGCCGCAGCCAAGGGCCGCAAAGCATGGCCCCACCCCCCATCAGCACAACCACCGTCTTTGGTTGCACAGCTGTCACCGCTTCGATCAGGGCGACCTGATCGGCGGGCAGCTCTAGTGCGGTGCGGTCACCGGCTGCAAAATCGCCCCGCAACGGGGTGGAAGCGTGGCTGGTCAACCAGGCGATCAACGAAGCCAGAGGTTGCCACAGTTGCTTCAACCGAGCCCGCGGGACACGCGCCTCCAGCCACTGCGGTGGCGGGATCTGGCGCAGAATCGGCGCCAGATCACCAGCGTGAATGTGCTCACCCTCGTGCTGCCAGTCGAGGCCCAGCACCAGCACGGCGGTGTCACATCGGGCCGCCAGTGCGGCAGCAGCCTGTCGATCCCGTCCGTCGCAGTGCTCGATCGGCAGATCGGGCCGTGCCGCACGCAAACCCTGGAGCGGTGTGACAACGGCGCCAGCGGGGGGGCGGGTGTCCGACGAGCCACGATCGCCAAGGTTGGGGCAGGCGGCCAATCGACCGATCACCGCCATCGAGTGGACCGGCCCGAGGGGCAACAGCGGCACACCCTGCTCGCAGGGGGCGTTGCGCAGCATCACGATCGACGCAACGGCTGCCTCGCGGGCCAAGCGGAGGTGCCTGGGGCAGCGCCGCAGTGTTGGGGCGTAGGCGCCATCGGGCAGCCGCAGGCGCTGGCGCAGTTGCCGCAGCACGGCGTCATCCAGACGATCCTGAGGCAATTGCCCTGACAGCAAGGCATCGCGCAGGCGGGCATGCCAGATCATCTGGAACGGCATCTCGAGATCGAGCCCGGCCTGGAGGGCCGCCAGCCCATCGTGCAGACCAAAGATGAAATCGCTGACGACAAAGCCGTCAAAGCCCCAGCGGCGCTTGAGGGTGTCGCTCAGCAGTTCTGCATGCTCAGCGCACCACCGCCCATTCACGCGGTTGTAGGCACTCATGACCGAGCCGGCCCCCGCCTCGACACAGTCACGGAACTGGGGCAGGTAGAGCTCTTGCAGAACACGGCCGGTGGCCTGCACATCGACGATGAACCGGCAGCTGTCAATCGAATTGAGCGCCAGGTGCTTGACACAGGCAACTGCATGCTGTTGCAGGCCACGGGTCATCGCCGCACCCATGGCGCCGACGTGAACCGGGTCTTCGCCGTAGGTCTCCTGGGCGCGGCCCCAGCCGGGATGCCGCAGCAGATTGACGCAGACGGCTGCCACCCAGTTGGCGCCGAATGCACGGGCCTCCCGGGCGATCGCGGCGCCGATGCGGCGTTCCAGTGCCGGGTCCCAGCTGGCGCCGCGAGCAATCGGAACCGGAAAGGTGGTTGCCCCCCCGGCCAGCACCACGCCACGGGGCCCGTCGACGAACTGCAGCTGCGGCAGATCCAGGTGGGGCAGGCTGGCGCCGGGCCAGGGATGGCGGTGCGAGGCATCGCTGAGGGCAATGTCGACCATGCCGGCCCAGAACGGTGTTCCACCGCTCAGCAGCTGCAGCTTGTCATCCGTGCTCAGCCGCGCCATCAACGCACGGGCCTGGACCTCGGCGACCGTTACTGAATCAGGAGCAGGCACGGGCGCCTGGGCATCTGTTTCAGGTTGATGGGGTGGGGCGCGGCTGAAGGGTGGGACACGCCGCGCTTATGAAACCTGAGCCAGGCTCAGGCTGCTGCCATGTTTTGAGGCACCAGTCGCTGAAACAGATACCCGAGACCGCGGGCCGTCAGGATCAGCTCGGGATGGTCAGGATCGACCTCCAACTTGGCCCGAAGCCGCGACACGTGAACATCGACAACCCGTCGATCGTTGGCTCGCTCCGGTGAATACCCCCACAACGTTTCCAACATTTCGGAACGGGGGATGGCCTCTCCGGCGCGGCTGATCAACAGTTCCAACAGACTGAATTCCATCCCGGTGAGCCGCAACCGCTCGGAACCCCGATGAACCTGGCGCCGCACAACGTCAATGCGCAGGTCACCGACCGACAGGACGGCTCCCGGGCGCGCGGTGCTGTTGCCGACTGCGTCGCTTCGGCGTGGGCTGCGGCGCAGCAGGCAGTGAATTCGGGCCTCGAGTTCCTTGGGACTGAAGGGTTTGACCATGTAATCGTCGGCACCCAGTTGCAGACCTGTGACCCGGTCGCTGACGTCACCCAGTGCCGTCAACAGGATGATCGGCACCTCGGAGACGGCACGAATGCGCTCCACCACCCCAAAGCCATCAAGGCCGGGCATCATCACGTCGAGGACCACCACCTCGGGATCCATGGTGCGAAAGGCGTCGATAGCCGCCAGGCCGTCGCTGACGGTTGAGACAGCAAAGCCCCGCATCGCCAATCGCATCTCGAGAACACGCAGGGTGCTGGGGTCATCGTCGGCAACGAGGATCCTGATCGGCGCTTCTGCCTTGTTTGCCACAACGGATCTGGTGCAGGTGTGCAACCCGGCCGAGGCCGATGGCCAAACCTATCTGCCAGGGATTCCACACAAAGGCGCTAAGACGGGCTGGCCACAGGTTGATGAGCCCCAGGTGGATTGCCTCAGACCACTCCAGGCCTTGCAGCCGTTCCAGGGCAAAGGCTCATGCCATCCGAGGCAAAACCCTGAAGAGATTTGGAAGATTCAAAGGCAAGGGCCTCGTCCCCCTGGGATGCCGCCAACCGGGGAGGATCAGCCGTCCCGGCGTACCGACTTGACAGCCAGGCCAGCCTCGCTGGCTGTGACGGCAGCCAAAACCACCAGCCCAATCAAACCGACCAGCTGGTTCTGGGCCTCGGCGGCAGGGTCAGCAGCCTGAGCCAAGATCGCACCGGCCACAAACCAGGCCGTAGCCAAAGCCGAGGTGATCCAGTAAGCCTTCCAGCGGCGTTGATAGAGGTACCCGGCTCCCAGGCCAGGCACCACGTTGAGGACCACCGCAACCCAGCCGGCCGAGGCGGCAAGGATCTGTTCACGGCTTGGCGTCATGGCTCTGCCACAAAGGCTCACACTCTGGCGAAGGGGCTGGACCGGCTGCGAGGCAGCGTGCGCCACGCGTCGACCGGGTGCGATGAGGTCGGGCTGACGTTTTGATTGACTGGCAGTCAATGGAGGGATTGGCAATGACCAGGTGCATGGCCCTGTTCGTCCTGGTCCTGGTGACTACGCCTTTGATCAGCCAGGCCCATTCCAAGGGCCTCTACGACACAAAACAGCAGGCCGAGCAACGGGCCCGGGAGCTGGGTTGTGCCGGCACCCACCAGAACAATGGCAAGTGGATGCCTTGCCGCGATGAGGCTGCCCTGCACCAGCATCTTCGCCAACACTGATTTGTCATGGCTCTGTTGCCAACGTCACGCTGGCGAAAGCTGCACCGCTGGGTGGTCCCGATCGCTGCGGCGCCTCTGCTGCTGACCGCTGCTACTGGCTCGCTCTATAGCCTGCTGCTGGAGCGGGGCATCGATGCCTTCTGGTTGCTCAAGATCCATGCCGGCCGCTTTGGGCCACTGAATCTCCAGCCCTATTACTCAGCCCTTCTGGGCGTGTTCACCCTGGTCGTCATCATCTCGGGTGCAGGCTTGCTCGTCTCCCGGGGCAGGCCCCAGGGTCAGCGCCCCTTGTCCTGACCCCCTGGGAGCAACGACAGCAGCTTTGCTGCGCTTAAGGTGCTTTATTGACGTTCAGGGGTCCTTCTGCAGCGCCGCGATTTTGAGCTGAGTCCGTTTGTGCGTCGCTGCAACCGCATCGCCGCCTGGCAGATCGCCAACACCCTGATTCCCTACGGCTTGCTCTGGTGGGCAGCTGTGGCCCTGCTGCAGCAGGGTTCAGGTCCCCTGTTGCTACTGCTGCTGCCGGTGCTGCTGCTGCAGGTGTTGTTTCTGGCACGTTGTTTTTCCTTGATGCATGACTGCGGTCATGGCTCCCTGTTCGAACAGCGCACGCTGAACCGATGCTTTGGTTTTGTGCTGGGCATTGTGGCCGGCATCCCCCAGTTGCCCTGGTCACGGGGCCATGCCTTTCATCACCGCCACAACGGCAACTGGGAGAAATACAAAGGGCCCTCAGCGCTTGTGAGTGTGGCGCAATACAGCACGTTTTCAGTGAGTCAACAGTGGTTTTACCAACTGCTGCGCCATCCCCTGATGTTGCTGCCAGGTGGTTTCTTTTATCTTGTGATCAAGCCCAGAGTTGAGCTTGTGGCTGGTTTGATCGGCCTGCTTCCCCATGCAGTGCAATGTCTGAGGGAGCAGCCGCTGATGCCCTGGTCCGAGATCGTCGCTAGCCATCGGACTCGCTGGTGGCACAGCCCAGAAGAATTCCGTGATCTCCTTCTGAATAACATCGCCGTAATCAGCGCCTGGATGCTGCTGGCCCATGCTTTGGGTGCGGGAACCTTCTGTCTGATCTATGCCCCCGTGATGGCCTGCGGAGCGGCCGTGTTCATCTGCATTTTCTTTGTTCAACACAATTTTCCTGGTTCCTACGCGCACGCGACGGATGACTGGAACGCGATGGATGGAGTCCTGCAGGGAACCAGCGATCTTGAACTCCCCGCCCTGCTGCATTGGTTTTCTGCGGACATCGGCTGCCATGCGATTCACCATCTGTGCGAGGCGATCCCCAACTATCGGCTTCAGGCAGCACAGCGCTGCAATGCTGATCGTCTGTCAGGGGTGACCCGCCTGCGCCTGCATGATCTGGCGTCCTGTTTTTCTTACATCCTCTGGGACGAGCAAGCCGGCAGGCTCTCAACCATTGCCGCTGCCAGGGCGACGACCTGATCATCAATGCAAGGCAGGCGATGATGGGTGCAGTTCCCTTCCGGCCGACCTTGGACAATTCCAATACCACCGAAGCACAGATCACCGCGTTCCTGGTCGAGACCGGGACGAACGCGTCAATGCGAACCGAAAACATGGCGGCGCGCAACGTTGAAGAACTTGTTGCCGTCGCCAATCGCCACGGCTTCGCCTTCACGCCCGCTGACATGGTTCGTCACCAGGCACAGACGATCCTCTCGTTCAGCGACGCGGAGCTCGATCTTTACACCAAAAGCGCTCCATGGTGGCAGCTGTGCCTCGAGGCCTACGCCCGCTATGGCAAGTGAGCCTGGGGCAAACCAGCGCCCCTGTTCCCACGGGGAGACCAGGGCAATACGTCTAACGACTGAGTAAGGAAAGCGACTCGCGGAGCAAAGCTGACTGCCGGCCACTGCTCCAACAGTCGTCACCAACCGGTGGGCGGGTTGTTCAGCCAGGCAAGAGAGCAGCCTTCACCGCTGGATCTGACCTTGAGCGCCTGACGGATCGACACTCCAGCGGCACCAGGCGGGGATTTTGTAGGTCAACCCCAGCGTTCAACGGCGTTAGAAGGAGTCAGTCGGCAGGTGCTCTGCATCGGCCACGTGTTCGATGGCGCAGGCCTCTTCTTCGATGCTGTAGTACTCGCGCTCATCCGAGCAGCAGAGATCTCCGTAATAACGCTCGAGCACCCCATAGGCCAGGTCGTAGGAGGCATACGACTGGCCGGCAATGGCATCGACAAGGCCGTCGTCCCGGACGATTCGATAGCGGGTCATCGCGGTTCTGGGGCTGGCGGGCCAAGTGTGTCAGTCCTGGGCAAGACCACCAAGGCGCACAGTGACAGGCGAACGGTAGACGTCAGCCAGAGATGGGCCGTTGGGCCAGGGTCATCAGCCACACAAGGATCGTGCAGGCCAAGGCCGGCAAGCCCTGGGAGTGGTTGATGCCTCAGGCCTCCTCCGTTCCCGGTGCAGACGTGGGCGACTGCGCAGGCGGGGCCCGGCAACGATCTGCAGCGGCAACGTCGACCTGTTGGACTGATTCGCTCCTCGGCACCCCCCAACACCAGTGCTGATGAGTGCTGCCTCTGTGTGGAGACTCTGCTTGGTGCACCACGAGGTCAAGTTGCCCCAACTGAACGGCGCCAGTGCCGATCTCCCGGGGGACCTGCAGGCCGTTGGCTTCGAGGCGCTGCTGATCACCCTGGCCCATAGGCGGCCGGCAGGTGGCTACAGCGAACCCCATCGCGATCCATCTGATCGCATGCTGGCGGCCCCGGCAGACC
>CAZJIF010000026.1:14179-21064 GCA_964546045.1 uncultured Klebsiella sp.
TACAGCGAACCCCATCGCGATCCATCTGATCGCATGCTGGCGGCCCCGGCAGACCTGAAACGGCTGGTTCTGCTCACCGCCGAACTTCGGCTGTCTACGTTCCCCTGGCAGACCCTCTGGTGAAATCCGATAGCGTCTGAAAGACCAAGAACCCTGGTCGAAAAGAGCCCCTGTGCACTGCACCGGCTGCTCGCGGGGCCGTTAGTGAGCCTTGCAAAAAAGCTGCGGTTGGATCAGCCGGTTGAATCCAATCATCAAATTCAATAATGTCAAACCAACCAGCAGGGGCCTTTTCGCAGTTTGGCCTTAGCTGTTCCGACCGCCAACAGTTTTGATGCAGACGTGGTCGCTACTGCCTTGGTGACATCAGCAGGTTTACCTAAGCCTGCAAAAACCATGGCCCCCATCGCACCCGCACCGATGAAGCTGAAGAACACACGACGCCGAACGATCATCGTCAATTGAGGTCATCAGAGGAAAATGTACTGAAAAAAACCGCCGACTGCCGCCTTTCCGGAAAGCTGTGGATTGGTTGCGAAATCCAGCAGACTGGCCGTCTGGCGGTGATGGCGATACCCCGTTGAGTGAGCTGAAGGGGGCTACAGCCGTAAATCAACGGGCTAGCGAAGCCACAGCGCTGCCGGACAGGACACGTGAAAAGGAGCATGACTGGCTGTCCCTAGTCTCGCTGTCGCAAGAGCACCGATCAACCGAGCAGGCAAGGCTGTTTGATGTCAAGCGGCCGATCGTGCTCACAAGGGTTACAGCGACGCAGGCACGGCTTCGGGTGAGAGAACGACGGATGGGCAGGGATTCTTGTGTGATGAGCCTAGCAATAGTTAAATGCATTCAGATCGTGAGCTAATAGAAGGCTTAATGCAATGTGTAGCCCCTGTGGCAGGGTTTCTCATAGGGATAGACCACTAATTCCGCCAGAAGGACCAGCAGCAGCTCACCACCTTCCTGGTGATTTGGGAAGCCTACTGAATTTGCTCGAATCCAAGGTCTACATCTGCGCAAAAAGGAATAATCTTTTCCGGGTGAACCAAACGAAGGCGACAGGAGGCCACAGGATCAGTTCTGCATTCAGAAAAACCGAAAGGTTGGCCCAACCAAGAACTGCTAAATGATGAGTGTGATAGCCCCACGGACGAGTCAGGATCTGGGTCGCCCTTCTCTACTAGCAGTAACATGAACACACTATTCACATGCCTGTTGCGATTATCCACGGCAAATAAAACAACGAAATTATCTAATCACCTTTCCAGAACCTGATTCTGACTCCATAGCGCACAAGATTGATGTCAATTGAAGCTGCTGGGCTCGTGCGGCGGACGATTGGAAGCTGGACAGATTTCACTACCAATTCGATCGTTGACGAGCCCGCTTGAGATAGTCCGTGATACTGGGTGACAATTGAGCTCGATTACCATTAAGATGGCTTTGCTAGCATCAGTGCGTCCACATTTTCATTAACGGCATGGATAAGATGACAATCTTCCGAATTCAGCACCACCAGCCAAAGCCTCTAGCTCATCATCACTAAAATCCAAATTTCTGCGCGTATTATGACGCAGCCACTCTGCCTTGCTGACATCAAAACCAGCCTCCTTGGCCAGAGACAACGCTGAGTCAAGATCGGCAGCGATCTGGAACTTTTCTCTGAGACTTTTATCCCCCTTGAGCCTGGCAAGAAGGGATGAGAGCTGCTGTTTGGACATTTTTTTGCGGGCTATTGGATCAGTTGGTTGTCCATTTACTGCAATATTACCTATTTTTTATGCATAATTGCGTCAAAACCTCTTCATTGTCTAGGGATTTAGCAACTAAGTCAATCATTTCTCCGCCCACAACTCCCTCAAGCACCTCGTCGAGAAGCTCTTGTTCTTGAACGCTGGGACTGGTTTGATCATCGGTCATGATTCTGTGATCAAGTGCACCCATATTGGGCAGGGTTTTAAGATTAGGCAACCGATGTTTTCCGGTCTTTATAGAAGCCAGGCAAAAGCTGCCGCAGAAATAGAGGCCGTAAAGATGAGTGCAAGCAAAGCAGACGTGCCGAGTTCAGGGGAGTGAGAAGTTTGAAGAGATTGGGCAGAACCTGTGGCGTGGATTGCGGGAAGCCTCTCAATCCGAGGTTGAGGGTTTGGGTCGTTTGGACGAGTGTGTTTGGGTTCACCATGAAACCCCACATCTCGCCAGCCATTTGGTTTGCTCCCTTGCAGTCAACTCATCATCCGCAAGCTGAGCCAGTCCAGCAACCGATGAATGTCGGGTTCGTCAGACTCAACCCATAAAACTCGCTGGCACTAGTGTCTCGATCAGCGCGTTGTCAGATGTTGCTGCTTAGGCCCAGAAAGCTCCTGGTGTCAAACTTTCGTGGCAGGGGGGGGCAGGATGACGTGGCGCCGCTCGAGCTGGCGCTGGATCACTGGGCGACCCAGCTAGCGCCGGTGCTGGGCTGCCAACCGTGACGGCACCGTCGCGCGTGCAGCGGCACGGGCACGGCTGCGTGCGGTAGCTTGATGGCTGCTAGTTGCCGACGCTCGGTATAACTAATTATTCGCAGATTACGCTTCTCTGGGATGCCTCTTAAAGTAAATGCCCCTGTGGTGGCAGGGTCTTGCAGGATAATGGATTGAACCCCCCATGGGTGCACGTTATCAAGCGGCGGCGCCGCATCGGCGTTGGTCTCCTCCCGACGTTCTCTCCCCTGCGGTGGGCCCGCCCCCCTTCCCTCCAGCCACGCTTTCCAACTGCTCATCGCTCAACTCCAGGATCTGACTCTCCTGATACTTGTGCCAGTCCGCCTTACTCACATCAAACCCAGCTTCCTTTGCTAGGGCTACAGCGGCATCAAGATCTGGAGCACCCTGAAGCTTGTCCCAGAGACCAGCGTCTTCGTTGAGCTTGGCAAGCAGGGCTGAGAGTTGTTCTTCGGACATTTGGCTAAAGCCGCGATTTTGTTTTTTAAGGAATTGGGAACTAGACTTATTTTTCAGCAGATGTTAAGCCAAAATCGGTTCCACCAATAACCGGGTAGTAATTGGGCAGAGAGGGATGGGTCAGGCCTCCATCAACCTCTTCAAGCTGATCGGCCTGAAGCTCTTGCGGCTCTTCTGTATTGGGGGTGGCTTTGTCGTCGGTCATGGTTCGGCGGTGAACTGAACCCATCCTGACCAGAAGCTCCCCCAGCGGCAACCGACGTTTGTCGTGCCCTCACCCCATGCTGGCCAGCTCCAGCAGGTGCGCGATCAGGTTCGAAAGGCTTCGTCCATCGAGGTCGGCCTGGTCTTGCAGGCGCTGATGCAGGCCCGAGGAAGTGCGGCTGCTTGAAGCCCAGTTCGACACCCTGCCGTTGCTGGCAACACCAGCAGATCTGTGGCAGCAGGCGATCGAGCTTGGCCAGGCCTGCCGCCGGATCGGCCGCACCGTACTGAGCCTGGACCTCCTGGTGGCCGCCGTAGCCCTGCACCACAGTGCCGAGTTGGTGAGCTTCGATGCCGACTTTGAGGCCATCGCCTCGGTGAGTTCACTGCGCTTCAAGCTCCTGTCTCGCCCTGTCTGATCGGGCGCTTTGCGGGGCCCGGCCACCATCTGGTGATTCGCACGAGAAGCAGGCAAAAGGGACTGATCGCCCTGGAGCATGGATGAGAGCCAACCACTGCCGCCATGACCCCCGAACAGCTGGATCAGATTGCCGAAACCGTGCGCAACAACCTGCTGAACCATCTGGATAGCGAGGTCGATCGTGCCATGCACCAGCTGGGCATCACAGACGAGATCAGCGACGACGAGTGGCAGTCGCTGGTGGACCTGATCCTTGGCTGAGCCTGCGGCCGCTGTTCTTTGGGCGTCTGTTCTAAAACGCTTTAGCGGGCGAATGGGAAGCGTTTGATCAGCAGCCGGTGAAACCCGTCCACCTCAGGGTGGCGCCGAGGAAGCGATCACCAAGACCAGGCGCTTGACGTTGGAAGAGGAACCAGCCGTTGCGGAGATCCTCCTTGGCGCCGTTAAGGAGCCTGATGACCACGCCGTTCAGCCCTCACTCACCCATGGCGGCATCCAAGCTCTGGAAGCTGGCCTTGCCTTGAAGCACCTGCTCACGCCTGTTGCGGAGCACGTCGCCATGCCAGGGGGGCGACGGCAGCACGGCGGGGCTGCTGGAGAGATCTGCCCAAAGCAGTTCCATCTCCTAGAGCTTGTCCTCGACGCTCATCTGGGGGTTTGGTGATTCGCAGCAGCAGCGACCGAGGGAGCAGCAGCACTGGCGAGGTTGGATGTCAGTTGTAAGTCCCCCATATCTGATCCCGATCTGTAGTCCCGCCTCATCGCCGATCTGCACCAGTTCGCGGTTCCCCACCATGCCCGCTGGGGTGCGCTGGGGCTGCTGCATGAGCATCAGTCGGCAACGGCAGCGAGCCGGGCAACCTGATCGTGCGGCTACCCAGCCGGGGCAGCTGTGACCTGAGGGTCGATCCAGAGGGTTTCGCTCGCGTCGTCAGGCGCTGGGAACCCAGTTGTCGAGCAGAAGCCCTGGCACTCGTTTGAATTCCTTGATGTTGTTGGTCACCAAGGTGGCCTGCAGGCTGAGGGCATGGGCGGCGATCAAGGTGTCGAGGGCTCCGATCGGAGTGCCCTGACGCTCCAGGTCAGCGCGCAGATCGCCATAGCACCAAAGAGCGGCTTCATCAAAGGGAAGGATCACAAGAGGAGCCAGGAACAAATCCAGCGCCTGTCGGTTCCGCGTGGAGCCACTCTTGGCCACGCCGTAGGCCAACTCGGCGGCCACCACACTGCAGAGACCGATCTCCCCCAGGCGGTAGTCCCGGAAGCGCTGCAGCACAGCAGGCGGCTTGGCGTTGATGATGTGGATGCAGATGTTGGTGTCGAGCAGGATCACCGCGTCAGCTCCGGCCTGTGCTGCTGTTCAGGCTGCGCACGGCTGAGCTGAAAACCGGGTTCGAACGTGGCGAGGCCAGCTTCGATGGTCTGCCAGGGATCTTCGATCGGCAGCAGCAGCACCCCGTTGCCGAAGTGCTTCACGATCACCTCAGTGCCACTGAAGCGATACGCCTTGGGCAATCGCACCGCCTGGCTGCGGCCGGACTGAAACAGACGCGCCGTATCCATCGCGGCCCCCAATGGTGCATACCAATGGTAGCTACCGAGTCCTTTCGGTGATCCTGCTACGGCTCAACAACCTGATCTTGCGGCTGCCCGGCCGCGTGCCGATGCTGACCCCAGCCGAGGAGCTGCACCTGGGCGCCATGGTGCGCGCGTGGCAGGACTGGGAAGGCGGTCCCGACCAGGCACCCACTGGCGTGCGCCGCAGGGGCCTGCGTGCCCGCGATCGGATGGTCGCCGCCAACCTGCGGCTGGTGGTCAGCGTGGCCAAGAAGTACGGCCGCGCTGTTGAGCGCCGCCGGCTGTCGATGCTCGACGTGCTGCAGGAAGGAACCATCGGCCTTGCGCGCGCGGCTGAGCTGTTCGAGCCTGCCAAGGGTTACAAGTTTTCGACTTACGCCTATTGGTGGATCCGGCAAGCGCTGACCCGCTGGCTCAGCAACAGCGACCTGATCCGCGTGCCGGTGCATTTGCGCGAAAAGATCAACCGCGGCGACGATCCGAGCGGTGATGAACGCCTGACCGCTGCCGCTGCGGTTCTCAACCCCAGCAGCCTTGACCGGCTAGTCGGTGATGGCACCACGCCCCTAGGCGAGCTGCTGGCAGCTGATGCCACCGACCCCTCGAGGGGCTCGAAGCGGTCGAGCTGCTGGCCCGGATGCGCGAGGCCTTGCCGGATGACGTGGCGCTGCTCGAGCTGGCGCAGGATCACCGCGCACCGCAGCTTGCGCCGGTGTTGGGCTGCAGCCGCGCGACGGTGCCGTCACGGTTGGCAGCAGCACGGGCGCGACTGCGGGCGGTGGCTTGATGGGTGCTAGTTACAGAGGCTAGATATAACTAGTTGATCGCAAATTACGCGTGCCTGGGATGCCTAAAGAAGCAAAAAGCCCTTTGGTGGCAGGGGCAAAGTAAATGTTTGGGGAACAAATCATAATTGATCAACTTTACCCATCCATTAAATAGATGCCGTCGATGGCCGCCGCCGTTCCTGCTTTCGTTTTTGCGTCTACCGCATCCATGACGACCGCAGGTCCATTCTCTATAGCCCAATTAACCAGCCCGGCAAGCCCTTTGGCATGTTGCTTGGATCGTCCCCCGCCGACGCAAACCGCCAACTCCTCGTCACTCAGCTCAGCCACTGCGACCTGCCTCGCCTGATACCTGAGCCAATCATCCTTACTCACATCAAACCCAGCCTCCTGTGCCAGGGCTACAGCTGCATCCAGGTCTGCAGCACCCTGAAGCTTTTCCCGGAGACCAGCGTCCTCCTTGAGCTTGGCAAGCAGGGCTGATAACTGCTCTTCGGACATGTGCCTGAAGCGGCAGACGACTTCATATATGTAGCCCCTGCCGCCGCGCCTGTCAGCAGCGCTCAGCACCTATTCACCCCATGCTGGCCAGCTCGAGAAGGTGGGCAATCAGGTTGCTGAGGCTGCGGCCGTCTATGTCGGCCTGGTCTTGCAGCCGCTGGTGCAGGCCCCAGGGGATCGTGGCGCTGATCCGCACCGGATGGCGCATAATGCGCTGCTGCGCTGACACGGCAGGAGCTGAGCCCCTGAGGGGCTGGGAGAATGAAGTCATCAGTTCAATTCAGGTTGGACTGGTCGGGGTCAGGAGGTTGCACCCTCGCTGGCCCACCCCAACCTATGCCACCCATTCACCGCCGGCGGTGTCAGGTGCTGTACATCTGCAGCAGATCAGCGGAACAGTGCTGGGTCCATGCCGAAGGCGGCGTTGGCGAGGTGTCAAAACGGGCTG
>CAZJIF010000027.1:0-20328 GCA_964546045.1 uncultured Klebsiella sp.
GCCGCTGAATCAGGCAGGGTGCCGAAAAGCCGTCTTGCACGCTGCAGGCTGTAGCGGCCATCTCCAGGGTGGAAGCCCTCAACCGGGTGAGCCAAGGAGCTGCCACTCGGGGAGGAAAAACAGCAAAAAATCAACGTTTGATTTGTCGTCGTGGTGAATCCCTTTGGAAGGAGTCTGCGTGAACGACGGAAAAACACGTCTCATTTGATGACTTTGGTTCCCACTATGAGTCCCGGCTCGCGTCTAGAACGGGAAAAGCAAACAAGTCGTGAACACAGATGTCTCATCCGAGACCCGAAGCAAGTCTTGAAAAGATTCTTGCTCAAGACGAGCGGTAAAGCTCTTTCAGCAGTTGGTAGGCCTCATTCAGGCGTCGCATCTGTTCCGCTGATCCCCCGGAGTCGGGATGGTGTTGCAGGGCTTGCTCCCGATAGGACTCACGAATGTCCGCAAGGGTCAGCCTGTGGCCGGGCGCGGTCGGCAGATGCAGCAGCTTGAGTGCTCCATGCAGGCTCATCGTGTGCTGCAGGGTCTCGAAGGACATGCCGCGATGCCGCTTGCGGAAACGATTGACAAAGCGGCGGATCAGCGTGGGGATCCGCAGGCTCAGGGTGGAGGCACTGAATGGGTCCTCAAGCAGTCCTGCCATCACCATCACACGCTCAAAACTCGGGACACCGGCGGGCCAGCTGGGCGCCAGTTGTGTCGTGACCGAGCAGGCGAGACTCCAGCTGAACGGTCGGCCTTCGCTCTGATCAGCCTGAGCCCAGATGTCAGATGCCAGCCAAGTCATGGCCGATTCCAGGACATGGGCATTGGGCTCGGTCCCATACAGCTCTTGCCAATGGCTGCGAGCAGCGGCAAGGGCCGCATCGAGATCATCCGGTTCGACCAGGGCAAACGTGTCCCTGGCTGAGCGGTCCGGCTGGCTCGTCGGTGCCACAGCCCGCTTGAGGTGATCCGATTGGCGCCGGACAAAACCTGGCAAGTCGATGCCTGTGCTTGAGCGCCGAGGTCCGGTACCTGGGGGATGGGGATGGATGAAATCAGCCTGAAGTTCACCACCCTGCTTCTGGCTGACCAGCACAAGGGCTCCGGATTCGTCGAACGGACTTTCCGGGCTCTGGTCTGGTGTTTCGCCCGCACCATCGCCGGCCGGAGGGATGAACTCCTCTCCATCGTCAGGGTTGAAAAGCTCACGCAACAGCCGTTCGACCGTGGGCCCCCGGCCCCTTAGCCCCCATTCGGATCGAAAACGATCGATCCAGGCGATCACGTCCTGGGGCAGCTCGAGCGTGATGCGCCGCCGCTCGTTCGGATCGTCACGCTGTTCGTCCACGTCGAGGTCTCCGGCAGATCAGCGGGCCTGCAGTCCCCGCATGATGTCCTGCTGTGCCTCGAGGGCCTGCTGATAACGATCCTGCAGTGAGGATTGGGGCAAACCTGTGGTTGGCATCACAGCAGGTCCAACGCTGGGGGGGTAGACGAGGGGGGGCAGGGTGAGGCTGGGCTGCAGCGGTGGTGGCGGCACCAGGGCTGGGGCCTCCTGCTGCAGACCGGCCAGTGCACCGGGCCCATCTCCCAGGGTGAGCGGTGGCAACTTGGGGAGGCCAGGCTCGCTGCCAGCGGCCTGCCCCTTGCCGCGGGCAGCACCACGTGCAGCGCTTTGGGCTCGGGCTGCCTGTTCTGCGGCTGCACGGGCCAGTGCCAGTTGCCGCTCCTGATCCTGAACACGGGTGAGCTGCTGACTCGGCACCACGCTCAACAGATGACCCGGCGTGGCGTCAGCTGGATACACCAGACTGACCCTGACGGGGTTGTCCGTACCTGGTTTCAGGTTGAGACCCATCAGTGACAGGCTCTGACCCGATCGCAGCACCACATGCAGGTCCTGGGTCCCCTCAGTGGTCTGAATCTGTAGCGACCCACGGAAGGCGGTGAACGGTCGCCCACCGGCCAGAACCGGATGGCTCAAAACGAGCTCATGGGGTCCGTTGCCTTGAAGGTTGAGGTCAACGTCAAAGCGGACTCCGTAGGTGCCGACATTGTCCAAAGAGGAATCGAGCATGCGACTCGCCAGCGCATTGACCTGAACCTCCTTGGTGCCGAAATGGTGGCGATGGGTGCTGGTCAAGGGCACATGCAAAGGGCCCTTGATGTCCAGATTGTGAGACAAACTTGCCTTGTAGGTATCGCCGAGGGCGACCCCACCGACCCTGGAAAAGATCTGGCGATTTTCGATTTCGTCGATGCGATTCAGATAGACCCGTCCGGGTGCGAGTTGACCAGAGTCCAGCACCTTCAGCAGATCAGCATCAGATTGGGGATTCCGTGCCGCAACAACCGCCATTTGGAAAGCCCCGTCGCTGTGGCCCCGCAGGAGACCATTGGCGATCCCCAAAGCTGGTAGATCCTTCTGGAACAGCACTGTTCTGCCGTAGGCAGGGATGGTGATCTCCTGGCTGAGTCGGGCATCCAGGCGCCCACGCAGCATCTGGACAGCCGTGGCGTCGCCAGGGCCAGTATTCCAGGGGCGGGGCCCCAGTGGACGAACACCTTGCAGACTGTTGGCCAAATAGGGAGCTTCAAAGCTGTTTCGCACAGCGCCGGAGCTGAATTTCAGATGTACAGGGCGATTGGTTGGGTTGATCAGGATCAATCCAAGGCTTAATTCAGTGCGTCTCTGTCCAGGTGAGATTCGGTTGCGGTAGGGAGGAAAGTATTTGTGATGGATATGGACACCAAATTCACCATTGAAGGTGAACTCTGCATTCTTCAATGTCTGGCCACCTTCCGCACTAAATGCCTGACCGGGTGCGGTATTGATCAGGATGCCAGGGCCTTCAACCTCTTCCGGTTGGTTGGAGTGGAGAACGGGAACTTTGTTGAACTCGCCGTTCAATGGCCTGGCATTTTGCCCAGCCATCAGGGCGACGTAAGCCAAGGCCCTGTTGGCGCTGAAAAGCTCAAGGATCCCTGCAGAAGCAAGGGCCAGGCCGATGGTCGAGACAGTGGTGAAGGCCATCTGTCGCAAAGGTGTGATGGTCCTGGGTGCGAAGCGTTTCGTATCCATTGCTGGTGGAGGAAACACGACTCCCGGGCCCCCTGCAGAAGTTGCTAGAACCTCACAGGTTGATGTCATCGTACATGCCTCTGCCCTTTCTGTCGTGCTACAGCGGCGAGGACGCTGCTGTCAGCCGTCGCCAGCATCAGGAGCGCAAGCTCAGGCTGCTTTCCCATTGGCGTGATGCCGCCGAGCGCCAGCTGGCTGCCCTCAACGCTGCGATCAGCACCCTCGAGCAACAGATGGAGCGCGATCGCAGCTGAGGCGATCCTGCAGCTCAGCCAGGGCACGGTGCAACAAGCGCTGCACGGTCGGCGCGCTGACCTTGAGTGCTGTGGCCGTCCGTCGGTAACTCCACCCCTGCAGCACCACATGGCGTAGCACCTGACGTTGCCTGGGGTCGACCATGGCCAGCATCTGCTCGACCGAACGCTGTTGCCACACCATGGCCAGTCTGGCCGGCACATAAGGCCCCTCTGCATCGGCCGGCGCAGGTTGCCGCAAGGTGTTGATCTGACCCGGCGTCTCCGTGACGGCATCTGTCGTGACGTCGGTGGGGGGTTCTGCTGCGGCCTCGAGGCTGTCCAGGGTTACCGGTCGGTTCATGGCCTGCCATCGCTGAAGGGCAAGACCTGCTGCCGGATCCACGTTCGGCGTGATCCCATGGCCCGGTCGCCACTGACTCCATTGCCGTTCGGCCAGGCGGCGGGGCAGCCTGACCATCCAGGCCCTGTCCCTGAGGTGATGCAAGATCGCTCCGCGGATGTGGGGTCTGGCATAGCTCTCAAAAGGGATGCCCGTTTCCGGGTCGTAGCTCTCGGCAGCTCGCAGCAGGCCCATCAATCCCACCTGCATCAGGTCATCTACCGGTTCGGGGCTGAGCTGGGCGTAATGGAGGGCAATCGGTCTGACCAGCAGCCGGTGGTTGAGCAGCAATTGATCGCGCCTCTGGTGGCGGCACAGCGGACGATGTCTGACCATGGGATTCGCAACGGACTGACTTCAGCTCGCCCGAACACCGCTGGATCCGTCAACCGTGGAATCACGGAGAGAGGCTGGCGCCTGCCTCCGATCCGGGGTCAGCAGCCACGGCCCTGAGCAGTTGCCAGGGCCCCTGCTGGCGCAACTGTTCAAGATCCGATCCCTCCGTGGCCAACAGGTAACCAGCAAAGCCAAGCCCATTGACGCTGAACCCGTGCCAAAGCTCATGGCTGCGCCGCACGGTCATCAGCCAGTCGTTGCTGAACAGCAAGTTGTAGGGATGGCGGGGGCTGGCGTCGCCACCCGGGTTGCCGAGTCCAAGGTGCGCCGCATGGTCCAGCACCAGCCTGTGCAGTTCAGCCGCACTGGTCGGGTCCTGCCGTCGACTCAAGGCGTGGGCCCAGGCAAAGCCATCCACTGTCTTGCTGGTGCCAAGCGCTGTGAGCAACTGGGGCTCAAGCGGGCAACAGGGTTCACCATCGTGGCGCGGCAGCAATTGCAGATGCCGATGGGGCTGGCTGGCTCCAGCAGCGGCACAACTGTTGAAGAACCACAGCCCTGAGGTGTCAGCACTGACCTCGACCACAGCTTGCAGGTCCTCGTGTGTCAGCCAACCAGACTGGGGCGCCCAGTGCGGTGTGATCACCAGCAGATGGCCCGGCTGAACAGGAAATTTGTTCAGAAGCAGCACATGCCCCGTCTGCAGGCGCGCGACCTCGAGGCCTGGCTCCCAGGGCAGAAATGGATTCGGTCTTGGTCCGGCAGCCCGGAGGTGCTTCGGCGTTCTGCTCAGCAGGCGGCGGATCACAAAAGGATCGAAGCCCAACGCCAGGGGTTCCGTCTGCAGTGGAACCAGATCGCCCTGGGCGCGGGCCTGGAGTGAGCGCTCCAGTGCCTGTTGCCAGAAGGATTCAGCCGGCACCGGATCGAAGCCTGGCCAGTGAGGCCCCTGGGTAATAGCGGCCAAGAATGGCGTTGTAGCGATGTCCTTGTTCGGCCAGAGTTCGGGCACCGTGCTGGCTCATGCTGGCCCCAAGATGGCCATGGGCCTCGAGGCTGATCTGCTGGGTTGAGGCGTACAGGCTTTCCACAATTCCGCCCTGGTAACTGAGAATCAGTCCGGCGGTCCGCGACGATGCCTCACGGGTGCGCGCGTTGAGCCGTTCAAGGCCTCGATAGGCCTGCCAGCGCGTGGTGTCACCCAGATGCCAGTTGCGGTTCGCCGGTCTGGCCATGTGGGCCAGGGCATAGGAGCGGGCAGCCACCGCCTGGGCCTTGAGGGCCTCGAGGGGCCAGCTGCTGGGCATCTCAGAGCCAACCACGGCAGCGATGTACTGCTCAAGCGAGAGGTGGTTGACCACCTGCACCCCTGTCTGCAGGCCCAGCAAACGGAAGCGGCCCCCATACCGTTGACCATTGGCCAGGAGTGCATCCCCCCCTGTTGCGCTCAGCCAGGCCTCGCCGGTCTGCTGCAGCAAGCGCAGATCCACTGGTTCACCCGGCGCTCCCTGCTGCAGGACCTGCCCGCCGGCGCTGTGCAGCAGCCAGGGACCGGTGCTGCTCAAGGCTGGATTGCCCCCCAGGGACAGCAGCGCCACGCGGATCTCCAGATCCAAGGGCCGCCCCTGGTCGGGTTCGGTCAACGCCAGCTGCTGATTGCCGCCCGAGCCACTGACCCGTCTGGCCGCACGGGCGGCCTGCACCTGTTGCAAGGACTCACCGATCGGTTCGGCATGCAGGGCATCAAGCAGGGGATCGTTCAGGGATCGCGATGACGCCAGGTTGCTCGAGAGCTGTTGCATGCCGAAGCCCAGAGCCACCAGCCCCAGTGCCACGGGCGGGCCCAACAGCAAGGGCGATGTGCCCTTCAGACGCCGCTGCACAGCTTCTGCCAGCGTCCGCCAGCGGCGGGGCAGTTGTCGGGTTGCCTCTGCAAGCTGCCGCACCACAGCAGAACTCCCGAGCCGCTGAGCCGAATCATGCCTGAGGATCCCGCCTCGCAGACCATGCCGCCAGGCCTGGGTGAACATTGCCACCCGACCACCTGGCGACGACCGAGCTGCTTCTGCCAGTACGGGGCCACCAGGGCATGGGCCGAGCCGGTCACCGGGTCTTCGTCAATGCCCAGACCGGGGGCAAAGAACCGCAGTTGGTAATCGGCCCGTTGCCCAGCCACCGTGGGCGCCTCAGCCTGGGTTCCCAGCGCCTGCATCAACACCAGTCCCCCTGTTTCCGGGGGCTGCAGCTGGGGCGACAGTGAAGCCAGCCCCTCCAAGGGTGCGTCCTCCTGCAACAGGACAACGCTGTAACCCAGGGCGCTGCGCCAGTAGGCCAGCGGATCGCCGTTTCCGGACTTCCGAAGCAGGGAGCGCAAGTACGCCGGCGCTTCCCCAGGTTCCAGGCTGGCGCTGGGCAGTTGGATCTGGGCCAGACCCTGGCGCAGGGCAACCTGCAGGGGCCCGCTGCGGGTGAAGAAGGTCGTCTGCCCCTCACGATCCAGCCGTTGCCAGTGATCCAGGGCCAGCAGGGCTGCCAGCGTGGCGTGACCGCACAGGGGGACTTCGCAGCTGGGGGTGAACCAGCGCAATGCCCAACCCTGTTGAGCGGGCAGCAGAAAGGCGGTCTCGGATTGGTTGAGGCTGCGGGCGAGCTGCTGCATCCAGCCATCGCTGACCGGTTGATCCAGCAGCACCACGGCGGCACCGTTGCCCTGACACGCAACGGTGGTAAAGGCCTCCACCAGAACAGCCGGGATGCCTGACGTCATGGGCGCAGCTCGGCCTTGAGTTGGCGACCCATCAGTGCCTGCACGGCCTGGGCAGGCGTGACCTCTGCACGGATCACCGCCGCCACCTGCTCACAGATCGGCAGGTGCCAACCCCGTTGCTGGGCCAGGGCCAGGGCCGCATCAGCCGTGGGGACCCCTTCGACTGTGGCAGCGATCTGGGTGAGCGCTTCGGCCGCCGTGTACCCCTGCGCCAGCAGCAGGCCCATGCGGTAGTTGCGGCTCAGGGGACTGCTCGCGGTCGCGAGCAGGTCGCCGAGCCCGGCCAGTCCATAGAGGGTGCTGCTCTGCCCTCCAAGACCGCTGACCACCTGCCCAATCTCGACCAGGCCTCGGCACAGCAGCGAGGCCTTGGCATTGGCACCGAGCTCCAGGCCATCGCAGATGCCTGCGGCGATGGCGATCACATTTTTGAGCGCTCCAGCCGCTTCTGTGCCGACCGGATCGTGGTGGCGGTAGAGCCGCAGGGTTTCACCGCTCAGATGGTGTTGCAACCAGGTGCCGAGCTCCGGATCATCGCTGGCCAGAGTGCTGGCGGCGGGCAGGCCCTGTTGCAATTCACGGGCCAGGTTCGGACCGCTGAGCACCGCCAACCGCGGCGGCCGACCCAGCCCGCGGGACCACAGTTGCGAGGCCGTCTCAAGCCGCTGCAGGTCGATTCCCTTGCTGCAGCTCAACAACGGCAGGGACGGGGACCAATGGGGGGCCAAGCGTGCCGCCAGCTCCTGAATGCCGGCCATGGCGATGGCACTGACCACAAGGTCGGCATCCAGCAGCGCCTCGGGCTGGTGGTGGGCGTCGGCGCGCGACCAGCTGCGGACGTGATGGCCCTGGCCTTGCCAGAGGTCGATCAGCGTGCCCCCCCAGGCACCCCGTCCCAGCACCGTGATCCGCAGTGTCATGGCTGCCATCATGCGCCATGCACTCCGCCCCAGACCATGGCATGGGCACCCCAGTGGAACCGACCTGGACGTCCTGGCAGGGTCATGCCCTGGTCGTTGGTGGCGGGGGCATCGGTCGCGCCCTGTTGACCCAACTGCAGCTGCAGGCTCCCCAGTTGCAGGTGCATCTGGCCACACGCTCCCCCCGGGTCGGCGATGCCTGCGCGCTGGACCTCACCGACGACGCCAGCCTGCAGGCCCTGCAGGCGATGGCCGAAAGCCGCTGGCAACCGTTGCGCCTGGTGATCAACACCGCAGGTCTGCTGCATGGAGCCGGCCTACAACCCGAAAAACGGCTGGGGGCTGTTGAACGGCGGGCCCTGGAAGCCAGTTTTGCCGTCAATGCGTTCGGCCCCCTGCTGCTGGCCCAGGCCGTTGGCGGTGCCTTGGCCAGGGATCAACCCTGCCATTTCGCCAGCCTGTCGGCGCGGGTCGGCAGTATCGGCGACAACCAACTGGGTGGCTGGTACGCCTATCGCGGTGCCAAGGCGGCCCAGAACCAATTGCTGCGGACCCTGGCGATCGAATGGCGCCGACGCCTGCCGCACTGCTGTGTGAGCCTGCTGCATCCGGGCACCACCGCCACCGCGCTCTCGCGGCCCTTCCAGGGCTCTGTGGCGCCCGACAGGCTGTTCACCCCTGCCAGGGCGGCCAACCAGCTGCTGCAGGTGCTGTCAGGCCTCACAGCGGCCCACAGCGGTGGCTTCTGGGCCTGGGATGGTCAGGCGATCCCCTGGTAGGGAACCGCAGCTGCCGGTTCAGGCGGCATAGCGCTGCAGCAACTCCAGCGGGATCACCTCCAGGCTGGACTGTTCGCAAGCTTCCAGTCGCACCGGAGGTGCCATGCCGTCGTCATGGGCCTGGAGCCAGCGGGCGGCACAGACGCACCAATGATCTCCCGGTTGGAGTCCGGGAAAGCCATAGGCGGGCATGGGCGTGCTGAGGTCGTTGCCCTGGGCCCGGCTGTAGCTCAGGAACTGTTCGCTCACCACACAGCAAACGGTGTGACGGCCGCGATCGGATGGATCGGTGCGGCATGAGCCATCGCGGGTCCAGCCGGTCATCGGCTCGCAACCGCAGACGCTCAAGGGCTGACCGAACACATTCAGGGCGGGGGATGGCATGGAGTTTGGCAACGAGGCTTGAGCAAACTTGGCCCAGGAGGTTGACGGATTCCGGGGGTCAGGCGTTAAAGGTCTTTGAGATCTCGATTTGATCGACCTTCGTCACGATTGCTGCATGAGCTGGGATTTCACCGAGGACGCGGCCTTTCTGGCCCTCTGCGACGCCTACAAGGAGAGCGGTGAACCCTCCGCCATGGAATTTCTGGCCCATGGCGAAGGGGCTTTCCACTTTCAGGAGCTGTCCCAGAACGCCGCCGGCGAGGGAATCGACCTGAGCGACTCGTCCGATCTCGAGGAGTTTCAGCAGGAGGTCATCGAAACCCTCGAGGACCTCTGCAGCTGATCAACGACCGCAGTCAGCCGTAGAAGAAGGCAATCTCCTTGTCCTTGAGACCATCCCAACCTGCCTGCCTGAGGCGGGAATCAAGCGTCGCTTGATCCAAGTGCTTCGCGCCGGTCTTGACGATGCGGTTCCGCATGGACTTCTTCACACCGCTGCGGGCACGCTTGCTTTCGAGCTCCATCACCTCGTTGTAGAGCGCGAGCATCTCTGCCGGGATCGGCGTGCCATCGAGATCCACACCGGCCTTGATGGCCGCATCCACACCATCGGGTCCTGCGATCGCCATGGGGTGCTGTTGTTGCTGAAGGCGCCAGGCTAGGCGCTGAAGTATCGCGCCTTGCTGTGCAGGGCCACCAGCGCTGTGGTGCTCTGCTCGGGATGGAGCTGTTCGCTCTCATCCATCGACAGGCCGATCCGCTCTGCTCCGAGCCAGAGAAGCTGCTGCCGCGAGTCAGCCACGTTGGGACAAGCTGGGTAGCCGAACGAGTAACGGCTGCCGCGGTAGCGCTGGGCCAGCACATCCCGCAGGGGCATGTCGACGGAATCGGCGAAGCCCAGCTCACGCCGAATGCGGGCATGGGTCCATTCGGCCAGGGCTTCGGCCATCTGCACCGCCAGCCCATGGAAGTACAGGTAATCGCTGTACTGGTCGGCACCAAACAACTGTTGCGCAAACGCCGTGGCCCGTTCACCCATGGTCACCGCCTGCATCGGCAACACGTCGCTCGGCGCTGGCCGTCCATCAGCCCGAGAACCAGAGTCGCGGTAAAAATCAGCGATGCAGTAGCGATTTCCCGATCGTTGGCGAGGCAACGCAAACAGACCCAGTTCTGTGCCTGCAGCAGTCGGAGCATCGCCGGGCTTCATGCCGCTGGGATCAAACAGCAGCACGGCATTGCCAAGTCGAGCGCAGGGGAAATAGCCGTAGGCCACGCGGGGGGTTAGCAGCTGCTCATCGATGCAACGGGCCATCCACTGCTGCAGGACCGGTTCAGCCTTGGCGGCCAGCATCGACTCGTACTCGTCACGCGATTGCTGCTGGGTCTTGCGCAGCTGCCACTGCCCGGC
Source organism: uncultured Klebsiella sp. (assembly GCA_964546045.1). Taxonomy (GTDB): domain Bacteria; phylum Cyanobacteriota; class Cyanobacteriia; order PCC-6307; family Cyanobiaceae; genus RGUW01. The sequence continues at coordinate 10,307 of CAZJIF010000027.1, forward strand.
GAACAGGGCATTGCGATCGAGATAGGCGAACACCTCCTCCAGGTCGATCTGGCCGTCATGCAACACCTGACTACCCCAGAAGGGCGGGGCCAGGGCCGGCTCTTCGGGCACGGCCGTCGAGCGTTCGTCGCTGACCGGGGTCGCTGACTGCTCACCTTTGCCCTCGGATCGGGCTTCGTCCTGGAGCGAACGCCCGTCGCTCGGCGATGGCGGTTGGTCGTCGGTCTCGTTGGTGGCCCCGAGGCCCAGGCCCTCCGGAATGGTGCCCAGAAAACCCAGTTGGTCATCCCATTGCTGGGATGCCTTCGCCTCCATCAGCGCATCCATAAAGCGCAGATCGGCAAAGGCATCGCGTCCGTAGATGACTTGCCCGTTGTAGGCGTTGCGACAGTCGCCATGGACAAAGCGCGGGGTCAGGGCAGCCCCGCCCAGGATCACGGGAACATGGATGCCGGCCTGGTTGAAGGCTTCCAGATTGTCCTTCATGAAGGCGGTTGATTTGACCAGTAGGCCGCTCATCGCGATGCAGTCAGCCTGATGCTGGCGCTGGGCCTCGATGATCGCCTCGCAGCTCTGCTTGATGCCGAGATTGATCACTTCATAGCCATTGTTGGTAAGAATGATGTCGACTAGATTTTTGCCGATATCGTGGACATCGCCCTTGACGGTTGCAATCAGGAACTTCCCCTTGCCGCTGCTTTGACCTTCAAGCTTCTCCATGTAGGGCTCGAGTTGAGCTACCGCAGCTTTCATCGTTTCGGCGCTCTGCAACACAAAGGGCAGCTGCATCTGACCACTACCGAACAACTCACCAACAACTTTCATGCCATCGAGCAGGAAGGTGTTGATGATCTGCAGTGGTGGATAGGTCTTGAGGGCCTCATCGAGAGCTGCTTCCAGGCCGATGCGTTCGCCATCAATGATGTGTTGCTTGAGGCGCTCCTCGAGCGGCAGATCGGCAAGCGATGGTCCTGAGGCGCGTGCTTCCTTCGCGCTGACCCCTTCAAACAGCTGGGTGAGTTCGGTCAGCGGGTCGTAGATGCAGGGGGCACCACTGCCGGCTGGGGCATCATTCTCAAAGCGTCGCCTGTCGTTGATCAGATCGCGGCAGACCTGCTGATGCTCCTCGCTGATCTTGATCAGGGGGAGGATTTTGGCCGGGCTGACGATGGCGGCGTCCATGCCCGCTGTACAACAGTCGTGCAGAAACACGCTGTTGAGCACGATGCGTGCTGCCGGCGAGAGGCCGAAACTGACATTGCTGACCCCCAGCACCACATGCACGCCTGGGAGGTTCTCGCGGATCAGGCGGATCGCCTCAATGGTGGCGGCACCATTGCGCCGGTCCTCCTCAATGCCGGTCGAGATGGGCAACGCCAGAGGGTCATAAAAGAGTTCATGAGCGGGAATGCCGAACTCGAGTGCGTCGCGATAAGCCCGCTGGGCAATGGCGAATTTCTTTTCGGCTGTGCGGGCCATGCCCTCTTCGTCGATGGTGCCGATCACCACACCAGCGCCGTAATCACGGGCCAGTTCAAGCACCTTGAAGAACCGTTCAGGCCCGTCTTCGTAGTTGGTGGAGTTGAGGATGCATTTGCCGCCGGCCACCTTGAGACCAGCCTCCATTTTCTGCCACTCGGTGGAGTCGAGCATCAGCGGCAGATTGACGTTGGTGACCAGTCGGCTCACCAGATCGTGCATGTCGCGCTCGCCATCGCGCCCGACGTAATCGACATTGACGTCAAGCACGTGGGCATTTTCCTTGACCTGCCCGCGGGCCACTGCCACCAGCCCATCCCAGTCTTCTGCAGCCAGCAGTTCGCGCACCTTTTTGGAGCCGCTGGCATTCAAACGTTCACCGATGATCAGGAATGAGTTGTCCTGGAGGTAGGGCGTGGTGCCGTAGATCGAGCTGGCAGCAGCCTCTGCGCCCAGCAATGGCCTTGGATCCTGGGCCTTGTCCTGAGCTGAACGGTCGGAGCGCCTGACCGGCCGCGGGGCCGCGCTGAGTTCGCCCGCCAGCTCGACCAGAGCACCGATGTGGGCGGGTGTGGTGCCGCAGCAGCCACCGATCACCTGCACACCCAGGTCTTCGACAAAGTGCATCAGCTGCATCTTCATCTCAGTGGGGGTGAGGCGGTAATGGGCCACGCCGCCGATGTTCTCGGGCAGACCCGCATTGGGAATGCAGCTGACCACAAACGGGCTGTGGGCGCTCAGGTAGCGGATGTGTTCCTTCATCTGCTCGGGCCCGGTGGCGCAGTTGAGGCCGAGCACGTCGATCGGAAACGGTTCCAGGATCGCCACCACTGCGGCGATATCGGACCCCACCAACATCGTGCCGGTGGTTTCCATCGTGACGCTGACCATCAAGGGCCGCCGCTGGCCTGTGGTGGCGAACGCGGCCTCGATCCCTTGCAGTGCCGCTTTGATCTGCAGCACGTCCTGGCAGGTCTCGACGATGAACAGGTCGACGTCGCCGGCCAGCAGCCCTTCAGCCTGCTCGGCAAAGGAGGCCTTCATCGTGTCGAAATCGACGTGCCCCAGGGTCGGCAACTTGGTGGTGGGCCCCATCGAACCCGCCACAAAACGGGGTTTCTCCGGGGTGCTGAAGGCGTCGGCCATCTCGCGGGCCAGAACAGCAGCCCGCTTGTTGAGCGCAAAGGCCTGATCGGCGATGTCGTACTCGGCCAACACCAACGAGGTGGCGCCGAAGGTGTCGGTCTCAATAACATCGGCGCCCACCTCGAGGAACTGACGGTGGACCGCCTGGACGGCGTCGGGACGGGTGAACACCAGGTTCTCGTTGCAGCCCTCCAGGGCTGGACCGCCGAAATCCTCGGCGGTCAACTCCATCTGCTGCAGCGAGGTGCCTGTAGCGCCGTCAAACACCAGCACCGGACGGCGAGGGTCGTGCAGCCGCTCCAGAAATCCCGGCCGGGCAATCCTCTCTGGCACAGCGGCGAGGGTGCTGGTGCTGCTGGTCATCAGGCGTCGAGGCGAATGCGAGTGACCCAATGGTCATAGGTGGAATCCCGTCCTTCTGTGATCGCGGTCAGCCGCTCTCGCAGACGCTCCATCACCGGTCTGTGGGTCGGCAGATCGGTGGACTCGATGCGACGTACCGGTGTGACCTTGGCGGCGGTGCCGCTGAGGAAGACCTCATCGGCCACGAACAGCTCGGTCTTGTCAACAGGCCGCTCGAGCGTGGGGATTCCCATGTCACGGGCCAGTTCCAGCACACTGGCGCGGGTGATGCCTTCGAGGATGTCCTGATCGACGCCTGGGGTGATCAGCACCCCGTCGCGCACCACAAAAAGGTTCATGCCGCTGGCTTCGCTGACCTTGCCGCGGCTGTTGAGCAGCAGGGCTTCGTCGAAGCCGCTCTGGACCGCTTCCGTCTTGGCCAGGGAACTGGTGATGTAGGCGCCGCTGATCTTGCCGCGCAGGGGCAGGGAACGGTCCTCCTGGCGGCACCAGGAGCTGATCCGACAGCTCACCCCTTCAGGGGAGAGATAATCCCCCAGTTCAAGGCCGTAAATCAGAAAATCGGTCTCGATGTTGTGCAGGCGCGGAGCGATCCCCAGATCGCTGGTGTAGACAAACGGCCTCAGGTAGGCCGGTGTACGGGGCTTGTTGGCCTGCAAAAAGGCTGTGATCGCCTCCAGGATCGTCGTCTCGGACAGCTCGGTCAGCAACAGCCGGGCGCTCTGGCTGAGACGGCGGGCATGACGGTCGGCCCTAAACAGCAGGATTTCGTCTGCATCCACCGGATTGGGCAGGGCACGCATGCCACCGAAGGCCCCGGTGCCGTAGTGCAGGGCATGGGTGGCCACCGATACCGTGGCTTCGGCAAACGGCACACAGCGCCCTTTGAACCAGGCATAGGGAAGAAACTGATGCATGGCGCTCCCGGTCGTTGCGGCGGCTGAACAGGCCTGATCTGCCCCGATCTTCTCACCGCAGCTGCAGGATGGGCCGATGCACAGGCTTGCGGCCCAACCCGGCAGCAACGATCCTGACCAGCGCGGTCAGCTGATCGAACAGGTCCCAGCGCCGGTGCTGGTGCTTACCAGTGCCGACACCGACCTGCTGGCCCTGGCGGCATTGACCAAGGCCCGTCCCCAATTGTTGGGCACCGACCTGCGCGGCCTGAACCTGGCGGCATTGCCCGGTCCTGCCCAGATCGATCACTACCTCAGCACCACGGTCGCCCACGCCCAACTGGTGGTCGTCAGGTTGCTGGGCGGTCGAGGCCACTGGAGCTACGGCCTCGAACAGCTGCGGCTCTGGGCACGGCAGGCCCGAGGTCGTCAGCTGCTGGTGCTGGCTGGCACACCCGACGAAGACCTGGCCCTGAGCACCCTGGGAACGGTCGAACCGGCGCTGGCCCAGGCGCTGGCCCGGTGTTGGCGGGCGGGCGGTGAGGACAACCTGGCGCTGGTGCTGGAAACCCTTGCCCGGATCCTGACTGGCGCCGCAGTGCCCTTGCCCGAAGCAGTCCCCCAGGCTGACCCACTGCCCCACGACTGGCGTGACGAACCCGGTCCCCGTGTCGGCGTGCTGCTGTATCGGGCCTTGCTGCAGGCCAATGACACCGCCTGGATGGAGGCCTTGCTGGCCGCGCTGCGCAGGAGGGGGTTGGTGCCTCGGGCACTGTGGGTCAGCGGTCTGCGCGATGGCGTGGTCGCCCAGGGGGTGGGTCGGCTGCTGGCGCGGGAGCAGGTCGAGGCGGTGATCTGCGGCACGGCCTTTGCCTCCGTGCAGTTCGACGAAGCCGGCTTGGGGGCCCCCCTCTGGGATGAACTCGGGGTTCCGGTGCTGCAGCTCCTGGCCAGCAGCCAGAGCAGGGCCAGCTGGCAGGCGAGCAGCATTGGCCTTAGCCCCCTGGATCTGAGCCTGCAGGTGGCCTTGCCCGAACTGGATGGCCGCCTGACCACGCGAATCGGGGCCTTCAAGGAAAGCGTCGCGGCATCGGACGCTGCCGGCCCTGCCGCGGCGATCGGCTCGGTGTTGCACCAGGTCCGCCCGGATCCCGAACGACTGGATTGGGTGGTCCAGCTCTGTCGCAACTGGATCACCCTGCGGCGCACGCCGGCTGCAGAGCGACGCATCGCCCTGGTGCTGGCCAACTATCCAACCCGCAACAGCCGCTTGGCCAATGGGGTCGGCCTGGACACCCCAGCCAGCACGGCCCTGATGCTGCAGTGGCTGAACGAGGCCGGCTACACCATGCCTGCACCGCCGGACAGCGGCCAGGCCCTGATCGAGGCGCTGCTCGGCGGCCGCAGCAACGACCCCGAAAGCGCCCATCTGGCGCCCATGGACCAGCTGTCACTGCGCACCTACCAGCAGTGGTACGTCACCCTGCCAGAGGCTGCTCGCAGCACCTTGGAACGGCACTGGGGCCTGCCACAGGCCGACCCTTCGCTCGAAGCGGACCCGGCGGGCGACCCCTGTTTTCCGATCAGGGGGCTGCGGCTGGGACATGTGGCGGTGCTGATCCAACCGGCGCGCGGCTATGACCGCGACCCGGCAGCGACCTTCCACAGTCCCGACCTCCCCCCGACCCATGCCTACCTGGCCCAGTACCTCTGGTTGCGCCAGCCTTTTGCTGTGCAGGCTGTTGTGCACGTGGGCAAGCACGGCAACCTCGAATGGTTACCAGGAAAGGCACTGGGGTTGTCCGACCAGTGCTTTCCCGAGTTAGCCCTGGGGCCGCTTCCCCACCTCTACCCCTTCATTGTCAATGACCCGGGCGAAGGATCGCAGGCCAAACGCCGCGCCCAGGCCGTGATCCTTGACCATCTGACCCCACCGCTGGGCAGGGCAGGGCTGCACGGTCCGCTGCTTCAGCTTGAAGCTCTGCTGGACGAATACTGGGAGGCACGGGACCTGGGCAGTGAGCGCGCCCCCCAGTTGCGCGAGCGACTGGGGGAGCTCCTCAGCGGGCTCAACCTGGGGCCAGTGGTGGTGTCGGCAGGCACCCCGCAGCAGGGACCCGCAGGTTTGAAACCTGAGGAGATCGACGCCGCCCTGGATGCTGCCGACGGATACCTGTGCGAGCTGAAGGAAGCCCAGATTCGCCTCGGCCTCCACACCTTTGGCACCCTGCCGGACGATCAGCGCGCCTGTGAACTTCTGCTGTGTCTGGCCCGGGCACCTCAGGCGGGGCTGCCAGGACTGACCCAGGCACTCGCCCTGGACCACGGTCTCGCGTTTGATCCCTGGGCCGATCCTGAGGACGAGGGGTTACTGCCCCCTGACCGCCAGCGGCTGCTGGCGCTGCAGGGCCAGGGTCGCGGATCCGACCTGCGCAAAGTGGGCGATGGCATCGCCTGGCTCGAGACCCAGGCCCTGGCTTTGATCAGGCAGTCGTGGCAAGCAGCAGCCCAGCCGCAGGGGGCGATGCCCACGGCACCGGGACCAGCCACGCAACCGTGCCTGCAGCATCTCGCTCATGCGCTGATCCCCCGGCTGAAGGCCTGTGGCATCGCCGAACGCAAGGCCCTGCTTGTTGGCCTGGCCGGGGGACGGATCCAGGCCGGACCGTCTGGTGCCCCGACCCGGGGACGTCCCGACCTACTGCCGACCGGACGCAACTTCTACAGCGTCGACCTGCGGGGATTGCCGACCGAAACCGCCTGGGACCTTGGGCGACGCAGCGCTGAACTGCTGCTCGAACTCCATCTTCAGGAGCAGGGCGAACCGCTCAGAACCCTGGCTCTCAGTGTCTGGGGGACGGCCACCATGCGCAATGGCGGCGAAGACATCGCCCAGGCCCTTGCGTTGCTGGGGATCCGACCGGTCTGGGATGGACCGACGCGACGGCTGGTGGATCTGGAACTGATTCCTTTGAGCCTGCTGCAACGGCCCAGGGTCGATGTGACCCTGCGCATTTCGGGCCTCTTTCGTGATGCCTTCCCGCAATTGGTGGCGCTGTTCAACCGTGCCTGCGCCTTGGTCGCCAGCCTGGAGGAATCGGCCGTTGACAATCCCCTGGCCGAGGCTGCCCGCCGCGATGGCCATGCTGGCCGTGTCTACGGCAGTGCCCCCGGGGCCTATGGCGCAGGCCTGCAGGCCCTGATCGACAGCGGTCAGTGGGACAGCCGTGATGAGCTGGGTGAGGCCTTCCTGCAGTGGAGCAGCTGGCGTTACGACAGCTGCGCGACGGGGGCTGGTCTGGCCGCGGGCCCGATTGAAGCCCGTGCCGATCGAGCCGGACTGGAACGGCGGCTCGGCGCCGTGCAGGTGGTCCTGCACAACCAGGACAACCGCGAACACGACCTGCTCGATTCAGATGATTACTACCAGTTTCAGGGCGGTCTGAGCGCTGCCGCCGAGCATCTGCAGGGTCAGGCACCCGCACTCTGGTTCGCCGATCACGCCCGACAGCAGCGACCGCGGGTGCACCGGCTGGAACGGGAGCTCGACAAGGTGGTGCGCTCGCGTCTGTTGAATCCCCGCTGGATCGGAGCCATGGGAGAGCACGGCTACAAGGGCGGGTTTGAGATGGCTGCCAGCCTCGACTACCTGTTTGCCTATGACGCCAGCACCGGCCGGGCACCCGATTGGGCCTATGGGGCGATTCAGGAAGCCTGGCTGGACGATGCTGCCGTGCGCGAGCGCCTCGAACAGACCAATCCCTGGGCCCTGCGTGACATGGGTGAACGGCTGCTGGAGGCCCACAACCGAGGCCTGTGGCAGGGGGCAGGCCTCGAACAGCTCGAACGACTCAGGCAGTTGGTGCGCCAGAGCGAGGCGCTAACCGAGGCTGGGGTGCCCTAGGCCGGGTGCATCGTTGCAATCAGCCGCGTAGATCCTTGGCCATCGCCTTGAACGGGTCGATGGCACCGGGTTTGCCACCCTGCTGGGTGATCTGCGGCTGGCTCTGGGCTGCAGCCTGCTCCTCCAGCTCCTTCTCCTTTTTGATGGCAGCTGGACCGCCGATCACGTTGACACCAACGGCTGAGCCCTTCATGCGCTGTTCCAGTTCAGCCTGGCTGAGCTGCTGAGCAAAGGTCTTCTTGACCGGCTTGGGCACACCACCGGTGAGGTTGATCGTCTGCTCAGTGGCATCACCACCGGGCAACCCCTCGCTCACTTTTTCAAGCCGCGCTTCCATCGAGGCCACTTCGGCCACCATCTCCTTGGTGCCCGGGTTGTCGGCCGTCCCCGGGAAGGTCCGGCGAATCGTGTTGGAGCGCTTCATGAACGAGACGTTGCCCAGGCTGCTGGAGGCCTCGGGCTCCAGGAAGAACGTGTTGTCCTGCTTCTTGGGGGCATTGGCCTCAGCAGCAGTGGCAGCTGCCTTGGGACCGAGCAGACGATCGAAGAGACCCATCGGCGAGGCGGAAAAGCTCGTCAAACACTAGCGGCCGCAGAGATCAAGGCCATGGGTATCGGTTCCACAACTCATCAAAAGGCCACGATCGGCCAGATCGCTGGCGATGGCATCGCAGACCAGCTCCGTTGGTGTCCAGCGGGGCCCCATGGTGTAGTCGTACCAAGCCTCGGCCCCATCGAAACCCAGCACTGCCGCCTTGGCGATCAGACGCTTGAATGGCAACCGGTATCGGGCGGGGTGGGCCAGCACGGCCAACCCCTGGGCAGCATGAATGGCCTCGACCACCGCGTCGGCCCGCAGGGCGGCACCGATCTGACTGGTGCCCTGCAGATAGGGCTCCAGGCTTGGGTGATCGGCGTCGAAGCCCAGGGCCAAGACATGCACCAGGCAACCATCCAACAGCGCGCTGATCTCGACCCCGCGCCAGAGACGCGGCACGGTTTGGCCCTGGTCGGCGGCCTCGGCCAGGCTGGCTGCCACAGCCCGGTGTGCAGCCGTGCTGTGGTGGTCGGTCACAGCCAGATGTTCAAGACCGATGGCCACGGCCTGAGAAGCCAGATCCTCAGGCCTGAGACTGCCGTCACTGAACACGGTGTGGCAATGAAAATTGAGCCGGGTTGGGCAGCAGCTGGGGGTGACCTCCCGCAGCACAGGCACCAGCGGGTGGCTGTGCTGCGCCGTCATGCCCCGACCCCGTCAGCGGGGTTCTGCTGTTCGTTGCGCAGGCGGCGCCAGCGCGCATAAAACTGAATCGAAGCGGCCATGAACACCACCAGCCCGACCATGAACCAGGTGGCGGCACCGGTTGGGAACTGATCCTTAAAGACCACCAGCATCACCACGATCACCAGCAACAGTGTCGGCAGTTCATTGAGGGCCCGCAGCTGCCGCCCGCTCCAACGGCACAGACCCTGTTGCAGCTGTCCCATCAGCCTGTAACAGAACCAGTGGTAGACGAGCAAGGCGAGCACAAACGCCAACTTGGCGTGCATCCAACCCTGCTGCAGCCAGGCTGGGTTGACACTCAGCAAGCCGACCGCACAACCGACGGCAACAACCATGCCAGGAGTGGTGATGATGTTGGCCAGACGGCGTTCCATCAACCCGTATTGCTGTTGAAAGGCCTGCTTGAGGCCCGGCTCCAGGTCCTCTGCCTCACGGTGGTAGATGAACAGACGGACCAGATAGAAGAGGCCTGCGAACCAGACCACCACCCCGACAATGTGCAGAGTCTTGAACCAGAGGTAGGCCTCGGGAGGCCAGGTCAGGGCCAGCGTCATGGGGTGGGGCACGGCAGAGCCAGGCTAAGGGTCACACCCCACCATCCCCCCGGCCCGCTCATCAGCAGCGTTGGCTTGCCGGTGTGCTGTCGCCGTAGCCCGAATCGCTGCCAGCTCGCTGTTGGAGAGTTTGTCGAGCTGCCTGATCACCAGCGCCATGCGCGGGTTTCGGCGCAGTTGCTCCTGATGACGGGCCAGGAAATCCCAGTACAGGCTGTTGAACGGGCAGGACTGATCGCCGCTGCGGGCCTTGACGTTGTACTGGCATGCCTTGCAATAGCTGCTCATGCGGTTGATGTAAGCGCCGCTGGCCGCATAGGGCTTGCTCGCCAGGAGCCCCCCATCGGCGAACAGGCCCATGCCGATCACGTTGGTCTGCATCACCCAGTCGTAGC
>CAZJIF010000028.1:0-19516 GCA_964546045.1 uncultured Klebsiella sp.
AGCCATTGCCATGTCAATGCCGGGCCGACCCGCACCGAAATGATGGATGGGGCCAACCTGGCGCTGATCCCCAGGGTGCTCCAGGCCCGTGGCATCGCCAGCCTCGATCTCACCGGCGGCGCACCGGAGCTGCATCCCGGTTTTCGCGACCTGGTGCGCCAGGCGCGCGCCCAGGGCGTGGCCGTGATCGATCGCTGCAACCTCACGATCCTCAGCGAACCGGGCCAGGAGGACCTGGCCGCCTTTCTGGCCGCGCAGGGCGTGCGGGTGGTGGCGTCGCTGCCTTGCTATCTGGAAGACAACGTCGATCGTCAGCGCGGCAGTGGCGTGTTCGCCCGCAGCATCGCTGGCCTGCAGCAGCTCAACGCCCTGGGTTATGGCCAGCCGGGCTCCGCGCTGGCGCTCGATCTGGTGTTCAACCCCCAGGGGCCCAGCCTGCCGCCACCGCAGCAGCAGCTGGAGGCCGACTACCGCCGCCAGCTGGGCAGGACCCATGGCATCGTCTTCAACCGCCTGCTGGCCCTGGCCAACATGCCGATCGCCCGCTTTGGCCAGCAGCTCCAGCGCCATGGCGCGCTCGAGGCCTACCAGCAGTTGCTGGAGCGCAGCCACAACCCGGCCAACCTGGCCCAGGTGATGTGCCGCAGTCTGATCAGCGTCGACTGGCAGGGACGCCTGTATGACTGCGATTTCAATCAGATGCTTGGCATCCCGGCGGCAGCGGCCAGGCCTGCTGAGTCCCCACGTCCGCTGCACCTGCACGATCTTTTGGAGTGCGATCTGAGCGGCGAGAGGATCGCCGTGGCCTCCCATTGCTACGGCTGCACCGCCGGCAGCGGATCAAGCTGCGGTGGATCCCTCAGCTGAGCGACGCACCCGATTGAGCGGCGCAGCCGATCCGTGCGACCCGCCAGCGGCCCGTTGAGCCGCCATCCTGGAAACAGTTCAGTTCCGTCCATGAGCGCAGCCAGTGCCGAGACCCTGCAGCAGGGCGTCAGGCAGTACTACGGCACCACCTTGAGCAGCAGCGCCGATCTGCGCACCACGGCCTGCTGCGATGCCAGCAGCGTGCCCGCTGCACTCAAACCCCTGCTGGCGCGCATTCACCCGGAGGTCAGCGCGCGTTACTACGGCTGCGGCCTGGTGGCACCGCCGCTGCTGGAAGGGACGCGGGTGCTCGATCTGGGTTGCGGTAGCGGCCGCGACGTCTACTTGCTGTCGCAGTTGGTGGGCCCTGCCGGCGAGGTCGTGGGCGTCGACATGACCCCCGAGCAGCTGGCACTCGCCCGCGAGCACCAGCTCTGGCACGGCGAGCAGTTCGGCTTTGCCAACGTGCGTTTCGTCGAGGGGTTGATCGAGCAGCTCGAGCGGCTCGATCTCGAGCCCGGCAGCTTCGATGTGGTGGTCTCCAACTGCGTCGTCAACCTGGCCACCGACAAGGGGGCTGTGATCGCCGGTGTGCGCCGCCTGCTGAAACCCGGCGGCGAGTTTTATTTCGCCGATGTCTACGCCGATCGCCGCATCGATCCCGCCCTCCGGTCCGATCCCGTGCTCTATGGCGAATGCCTGTCAGGTGCGCTCTATTGGAACGATTTTTTGCGCCTTGCCCGCCAGAATGGTTTCGCTGATCCGCGCCTGGTGAGCAGCCGGCCGCTGGCGATCAGCGATCCCGAGCTGGCGGCGCGCACGGGCCAGACCCGCTTCTTTTCGGCCACCTATCGGCTGTTCAAGCTCGATGAGCTGGAGGACGCCTGCGAAGACCATGGTCAGGTGGTGCGCTACCTCGGCACGGTGGCCGGCCAGCCCCACGGCTTTGATCTTGACGATCACCACCACTTCGAGACCGGCCGCCACGTGCCGGTGTGCGGCAACACCTACCGCATGCTGCAGCAGACCCGCCTGGCGCCCCACTTTGCCTTCCGTGGTGACGACAGCTGTCACTTCGGGCTGTTTGCCGGCTGTGGTGGCGGACTGCCCTTCGCCACGGAGACCGCGCCGCCGTTGGTGCCGCTGGCGCCGACCTCCTGTTGTTGAGTGCGTCCGCCGTGCTGCTGAAGCGGTTGCTGCTGGCCTTGTGGCCTCTGGTGGTGCCGCTGCTCGCCTCCCCTGCCGTCGCGGCGGGGCGTCAGGGCGAGCCGGTGGTGGTCTGCGTGCTGGCCCCGCGGGTCGAGCCCCTCGATGAGGGCGAAGCGGTCGGTGTTGTGCCCCTGGGCCGCCCTGCCCTGGTGGTGTTGGAACCGCTGCAGCAGGTCCGCATCGAAGCCGACGGCGGTCGCCTGCTCTGGAGCCGCCGCGCTCGCTTGGGCACGCCCCTGCCCACACCGCTGTCCTGGCCGCTACCGCCGCTGCAGCCCGACCAGCAGGTCCTGCTGCGGCTTCAGCCCCAGGGTGCTGCTGACGACGCCTTTGCCCATGTGCATCTGCGCGCCGCTGACACGGCGCGCATGGCTGCGGCCACGGCCTTGATCAACGGCCTTGGTGGGCGCCCCGAGGACTGGATCGTGGCGATCAACGGCGCGCTCCGCAGCGGTGATGTGCCCCTGGCCTGGGCTTTGCTCTATGCGCCCCAGGCCCCTGCCGCCGAACCTCTCGAAGCGCTGCGCCGTGAGATCTGGCGTCGGGGTTGCGGCAGCTGAGTGCGTTCGCGCCCCCGGTTGCCACGCCAAGAGCCCGGCACCTGTGGTGTCGGGCTCGGCTCAGGAGCGATTGTGGTCTTGTGAGGCAATCAAACGGTGACGCTTGGGCCGAACGGGCCCGTGAATGGGGGGTTGCGCCGGGCAGTGCCCGGCTGGCAAACGATCACCCATCGGTGCTGCGTCGTTGCTGGCCACGCCATTTGGGTTGGGAGTCGGAGCTGCTCAAGGCGGCACCTGGGGCCATGGTGTCCAAGGATCGGTTCCCATGAACCCGGGGGCACCTGAAGCGGCGCATCGGGTGGTGTTTTGAACCGGGGAACCGCAGATCGGGACAAGACTGTTGGAGCAGGGGCCTGCGGTCAGCGCACTCCTGACGGTTGGCGGGGTGGAGTGTCATCCATTGCTGGGCCTCCGAAGTGATGCCTCCACTGTTGTTCCCCCGGCGCTGCCTGGCCATAGGTAGAGATGCCTGTTTTCGCAGCCGTCGCCGGTGTGTTTTGTGATCAGCATCGCTTCAGCCGTGATCACCACTGCGCCGATGACCGAACTCAGCCGCCATCACCAGCGCACCCTGGAGCTGCTCTGGGTGCATCCGATCACCCGCAACCTGCGACTGGGCCAGGTCGAGGCACTGCTGCATGCCCTGGGCGCCGAGCTGCAGCGCCAGGGACAGCACTTGACAATCCGCTTTGACCACGGCCCCTGCGGCTGGATCCACGCCGGCGGCGGCGGCCAGCGCCAGGGGGATCTCGACGCGGAGGCGATTCTGCGCCTGCGCCATCTGCTCAGCGAGGCGGGGGTCACGCCCCAGCATCAGGAGGCTGTGCCCGATAGCCCGCGCGGCGATCAGGGGCAGCGGCTGGTGCTGGTGCTCGATCGCCGCGAAACCCGGTTGCTGCGCCTCGAGGGGGAGACGCTGGACCATGCCGTGCTGCATCCCCATGGCCTCTGGGCTAGCGGCGAGAACCTCAGCCACCGCCATGACCGCGACATCGCCGGCCAGCGGGCGCCCGTGGATCACGCCTACCTCGAGCAGATCGCCCTGGCCCTCAAGGCCGCCGATGCGGTGTTGCTGCTCGGCCACGGCCAGGGTGAGAGCGATCTGCGCACGCTGTTGCTGCGCCACATCCGCACCCGTCACCCGGCCCTGCTGCAGCACATCGTCGGCATCGAGACCATCGATACCTCAGCCCTCAGCGACCCCCAGCTGCTGGCCCTGGCCCATGAGCACTTCGGCAACCGGCCCCATCGCCATCCCCTGGCGGTGCCCGGCCAGGAGCGCAGCAGCGGCTGACCACTGCGAACTGATGTACTACTCTGGCTGGGTTGCTGGTGGGGGATGGTGCACGCGGATCTGCTCCTGCTGGGGTCGCTGCAGCCCGAGGTGGAGCCCCTGCTGGTTCCTCTTGCCCTCGAAGCGGTGGCGGCAGGCTTCCCCAGTCCTGCTGCCGACTACGTCGAGGCCTCCATCGATCTGAATCTGGAGCTGGTGCCCCATCCCAGCTCCACCTTCTTTCTGCGGGTCCAGGGCGATGCCATGGCCGCTGCCGGCATTCACCACGGCGATCTGCTGGTGGTCGATCGCAGCGTGGAACCCCGTTGCGGCTCCACGGTGGTGGTGGTGCATGGCGGGCAGCTGCTGCTGCGTCGCCTCGAGGGGCGCTCGCCCCGCTGGCGCCTGGTGGCCGACGATCCGACGGTGGCGCCGCTGTGGCTTGACGGTGGCGATCCGCACCTGCTGGTCTGGGGCGTGGTGATTCACGCCGTGCACCACCTCACCAGAAGCCCTGGCTGCGCAGCCACAGGCCCAGCAGCAGCATCGGCACAAACACCACGCCGGCGATCTGCAGCTTGACCACCAGGGGGGACGGCGGGCGTGGGTCGGCGGGTTTCAGGGCCATGGCGATTGCGTTGATCGTGCTGACTCTGCCGGGTTCCGCCCCCGATCGGTGCCTGGGGTAGCAGCGGCGAGATGCCCTTCTTCGCTTTCGCTTAAGATTTGGGGGTCTCGTTGAATCGGGCGCGTGAACAGCAACCACCCTGTCCTCAATGCTCTGGAGGCTCAGCTGCGGGAGTTGCGTCTTCGCTATGAGCACCATCCCAGTGAGCACAATCGCTATCAGCTGGTCAAGCTGGAGCGACTGATCACTGAGTGGGCCCCTGGAAGCCTCAACTGATCTCGCATTGCAGGGCCCGGGTGCGGCCCCGCTGCCAGCTGGCCTGGTCCCCTTTGACCCAGAACACCTCGCTGCCCTGGCTGTAGCGAGCGCCGCTGCCTGACGGTCCCTGCAGCAGGCGGCTGGCGCCTGCGCTGCCGGTCAGCAGCACCACTTCGCTGGGGCGGCCATTGAAGAACAGGGCTGTCACCTCGGTGGCATCAAACTCTCCCTTGCAGACATAGCGGGCTCGGATCGCCTCCTCGGCCCGCCCGCCGGCGGATGGCATCAGCGCGGCGCTGGCGGCTAGCAGGGTGCAGAACAGGCGGCGCATGGGCAGGGCTTGGCGTCTAACGCTCAGCCTGCCGCGAGCCGCGCCCAGCGTCAGCCTTCTGCTTGTGGTACAGATGAACTACTCTGGTGGTTCTCGGTTGTGGCGTCGTGGCTGTTGATGCGGGGTGCGTGGCTGTTGATCTGGCGGCACTGCTGGTGCGCGATCCGCGCTGCACCCTGTTGCTGCGGGTGTGCGGGGTGTCGATGCAGGGCGCCGGCATTGACGATGGTGATCTGCTGGTGGTCGATTGCGCGCTGACGCCCCGGCCTGGCGATGTGGTGGTGGCTCGGCTTGAGGCTGGCTTCACCCTCAAGCGTCTGGTGCGCAGGCCCGGGGGGCTGGCCCTGGCGGCGGCCCATCCGGCCTACCCACTGCTGCCGCTGCCGTCCGGCGGCGATGGCCACGTGCTGGGCGTCGCTCTGCACGTGATCCGCCACTGCTGAGGAGGGGCGATGGTCTTGGCCACGGTGCTGATCGACGGCAATAACTTTTATGCCTCCTGCGAGGCGATGGTCGACCCGTCTGTGGTCGGCCGGCCCCTGGTGGTGCTGTCGAACAACGACGGCTGCATCGTCTCCCGCAGTGCCGAGGCCCGCGCCCTGGGCATTGCCATGGGTGTTCCTTTCTTCAAGGTGCGGACCCAGCTCGAGCGCCATGGCGTCGTGGTGCGCAGCTCCAATTACGCCCTGTATGCCGACATGAGCCAACGGTTGATGGCCACCCTCGAGCGCTGGGTCGAGGAGCTGGAGATCTATTCGATCGATGAGGCCTTCGGGGTTCTGCATCGCCCTGCAGACGGTGATCTGAGCGCCTGGGGCCGCGACCTGCGCCGTCAGGTGCAGTGCCATCTGGGGCTGCCGGTGGCCGTGGGCATCGCCTCCACCAAGGTTTTGGCCAAGATCGCCAACCGCGTCGCCAAGGCCGATCCGGCCCGCGCTGGTGTGCTCGATCTGCTCGCGGCAGCCGATGCTGAGGCCTTGCTGGCGCAGGTCGCCATCGAGGACGTCTGGGGCATCGGCCGTCGCCTGGCGCGCTGGTGTCGCTTGCGTGGGGTGGCTCACGCCCTGGCCCTGCGCGACATGCCCAGCGCAGAGCTCAGGCGCAAATGCGGTGTGGTCGGCCTGCGGCTGCAACAGGAGCTGCGCGGTGTGTGCTGCCTGCCGCTGGTGGGGGTGGCGCCTGCCAAGCAGGAAACCTGCGTCAGCCGCAGTTTCAGCCAGCCTGTCTGCGAGCTGGCTCCCCTGCGCCAGGCGATCGCCACCCATCTGGTGCGCGCGGCCGAAAAGCTGCGCCAGCAGCGCCAGCGGGCCGGTGCGATCACCGTGTTTGTGCGCAGCAGCCCCTTTGATGGCACCAGCCTGTACAGCCGGGCCGCCACGGTCACCCTGCCCCTGGCCAGCAATGACACATCGGTGTTGCTGGCGGCGGCCCTGCCCCTGGCGGCGCGCGTGTTTCGCCCCCACAAGCCTCTGGTCAAGGCCGGCGTGCTGCTGCAGCAGCTGCAGCCGGAGGCCCTGCTGCAGCACCATCTGCTGATGCCGATCACGCCCCAGCAGCAGGGGCGCCGCGAGCGGTTGATGCTGGTGATCGATGCCCTCAACCGGCGCTATGGCAGGGGGGCGGTGCAGTGGGCCGCCTGTGGCCTTCAACCGGCTTGGGCCATGCGTCGCTCGCGCTTGTCCCGCGCCGCCACCACCTGCCTGTCCCAGATTCCGGTGGTGCATGCCTGCTGAACTGCGCCATCGGCCCGCTGCACATCGTCAGCAGATCCGTCGTTGCGTCGTTCGGGGGCGGCAGCGGAGGAGACAGTGGTGTGTCGCATCACCATCCATGTTTCTGGCTTACATCCCCGACGGCAGCCTTGTGGAGGTCAAGCAACTCCCTGCGCTGGTGGATCCGTTCATCCATGCGGTGGAAGGTTGTTTGCATGCGGGTGAAGAGTTGCAGGATCCGCAGGCTTTTCTGAAGCGGGAACTGCGCTTCCCATCGGGGGAAGCACTGCCGCGTTGCTGGCTGGATCCCGCTTATGCCAGCACAGGCCAGGGCAGGCCATGACTGAAGCCTGGCCCCGAGTGCAGATGGTCAATCAGCTCTCTTGCGGGAGTCAATTGTTGAAACTGAGGATGGTTGTGTTGGCTTATCTGCTGTTAAGTCGCTATGCTGGCGATCTGCTTTTCTGCGGCTGCAGCAATTCGCAGGTTGTAGTTCTCGCTTATGCTCAGATTGTTTCGGGAAGCCGGCCTGATCGATGAGAAGAATTACCGTTTCGGTCGCTGATGACATGCATCGTGCGCTGCGGCTTCTGGCGATTCTTGAGGGGAAATCTTTCGGAACAGTGGTGCTTGAAGCGCTTGATTCTTATCTGATGAAGCGGGGCGCGTACGATCTTGATGTCGGCAAAAAATCAAGCCCTTAACGGTCTTGCGCAGGGTGCTGATGCATGCATTGGTGCTCACAGGCATCAGTCCAGCGTTCAAGTCCTGGTTCCAGGCTCGGCGTCAGTGCGTTGCGACAGGTGAGCGCTGCCGTTGCGGCTGGTAGGTTGCATCCTGGTCGGTAGGCTTGCAGAGCTGCGTTGCTCGTGGCCCACCTCAAGATTGTCCTGCTGGTTGAGCCATGACTTTCCTGCCCAGCCTGGTTGAGATCGTCGTCGGCATTCTGCTGTTGTTCGGGGGTGGCGAATTCTTCGTCGCCGGCTCGGTGGCGGTGTCGTTGATGCTGGGGATTCCCCAGATCGTGATCGGTCTGACCCTGGTGTCGCTGGGCACCAGTGCCCCCGAGCTGTTCGTCAGCCTGATTTCGACCTTTCAAGACAACGATGGCATCGCGATCACCAACATCGTTGGCAGCAACATCTTCAATGTGTTGATGGTGCTGGGCCTCAGCGCTCTGGTGATGCCGCTGCGGGTCAAGAGCCGGCTGGTGCGCCGCGATGTGCCCCTGCTGCTGGCCGTGTCGATGGCGGTCTGGGGTATGGCCGCCGGTGGGCGCGTCTATTGGCAGGCAGGTCTCGCCTTGCTGGCGGGCCTGGTGATCAACATCATCTGGGAGTGCCGCACCGCCTCCGAAAATCCGGATGAGTCCGACGCGTTTGAACTGGAGGGCCGCAGCACGTTGCCGGTTGCCCTGGTCAAGCTGGCTGTGGGATTGGTGCTGCTGGTGGCCGGTTCCCAGGTGCTGGTCAAGGGAGCGGTGGCAGCTGCTGCTGTGCTTCAGATTCCCCAGAGCGTGGTCGGCATCACGATCGTCTCGGCGGGCACCTCAATGCCCGAGCTGGTCACCTCGGTGGTGGCGGCCTACAGGGGCAAGACCGACATCGCCATCGGCAACGTGGTCGGCAGCAACATCATCAACCAATTGCTGATCCTCGGACTCTGTGCCACCTTCTCGGGGGAAGGGCTGTTGGCCGAACCGATTCTGGTCAACCGGGACCTGCCGATCATGATCGCTACCACCCTGGCTTGCCTGCCGATCTTCTGGTCCGGCGGCGTGATCCGCCGTGGCGAAGGGTTTGTGTTGGTGTTCCTGTATGTGGTCTATTTGGTTGATCAAGTGATTGATGTCACGATCGGCGGTGAATGGCTTCACACCTTCCGGGTGGTGGTCCTGGTTCTTGTGGTGCCGCTGGTGTTGGTGTTTTTGGTCTGGGAAGTGCTCAGCTGGCTGCGTCAGCATCGACGGGCAGCCTGAGCTTGCGTCCGACCTGGGTCACAGCCTGAATTGCAGGCAGATCAACCCGGGGACAATCAAACTCATCACCAGGGTCAGCGGCACGCCGTAGCGGGCCACATCCAGAAAGCGGTAGCGCCCAGGACCGAACACCATCAGGTTGGTCTGGTAGCCAACCGGGCTCAGAAAACTCTGGCTGGCGCCGAACAGGACGGCATAGATGAAGGCCATCGGGGGTTGGCCCAGGCCAAGGGCCAGTTGACCAGCGATCGGGATCAGCATGGCGACCGTGGCCGCATTGCTCATCACCTCGGTCAGCAGGGTGGTGAACAGAAACACCACTAGCAGTGCCGCGTAGACGGGCCAGTGGTGAAGGCCGGCGAGCAATGCCTGGGCCAGAACCGCCGCCAGCCCTGTTTTTTCCAGGGCGATGCTGAAGCTGGCCAGGGCCCCCAGCAACAGGATCACGTCGAGGCGGATCGCCCGTTGCAGCTCCCCGGGCCGCAGGCAGCCCGTGGCCACCATCGCCACCGTGCCCAGCAGCACGGCTGCCACCAGAGGCATCAGCTCCAGACTGGACAGCAGGATCACCAACGCGGCGATCACCAGGGCCAGACCCTTGCGGCTCACGGTAGGCAGGTCCTTTTCCAGCTGCTCCAGCACCACCAGATCGTTGTTGGCCTGCAGGCCGCGGATCGCATCCTTGGGCCCTTGCAGCAGCAGCACGTCACCCTCGCGCAACGGGGCGCGTCCCAGTCGCTCCCGCAGCACCGCATTGCCCCGGCGCAGGGCGAGCACCGTCACGTTGTACCGCTGCCTGAAGCGCAGATCGCGCAGGCAGTCGCCGGCCAGGGTTGAGCCCGCCGGCAGCAGCACCTCGACAGTGCGTTGGTTGTTCTGTTGATCGGGTTTGATGGGATGGTCTGGCAGCGGTGCCAGCTCGATCGTGTGGTCCTGCTGCAGCCGTAGCAGGTCCTCGCGGCTGCAGCGCAGCAGCAGCCGGTCGCCCAGCATCAGGGTGCGGTCGGCAAGCGGCGGCAGAAAGCGCTCCTGCCCGCGGTGCAGCTCGAGCACATCGACATCAAAGCGGCGCTGCAACCGGCTGCCATGCAGTGACTGGCCGATCAGTTCCGAGCCGGCCGGGATCCTGACTTCGGTCAGGTAGCCGCTGCTGGTCAGGTTGCTGACCAAGTCGTCGTCATTGCTGCCTCGATCAGGCAGCAGGCGGTCTGACAGCAGCACCATCACCGTTCCACCCCCGAGCCAGACCCCCAACCCGATCGGGGTGAAGCTGAACAGGCCAAAGGTGCCATAGCCCAGCTTGCCGCTGACCTCGCTGGCCAGCAGGTTGACCGAGCTGCCTAGCAGGGTCATGGTGCCGCCCAGCACCGTGGCAAACGAGAGCGGTAGCAGCACCTTGGAGGGCGAGATGCCACGGCGATGGCACCAGCTTTCGACCACCGGCAGCAGGGCAGCCACGATCGGGGTGTTGGGCACAAAGGCCGAGACCGGTGCCACGGCCGTGACCATCAGGGTGATCATGCGCCGCGGGGTGCGTACCGCATCCGAGCCGAGCAGGCCCCGCAGTCGGTCCAGGGCTCCCGAACGGAACAGGCCTGCCGACAGGGCGAACAGCCCCATCAGCGTGATCAGGGCCGGGCTGCCGAAGCCTTCAACGGCTTCGCTGGGTTTGAGCACCCCGGTGACGATCAGCAGGGCTGCGGCCAGAAGCGCGGTCACTTCGGGGGCCAACTTGCCGCTGACGAACAACGTCACCGACAGAGCAAGCACCAGGAGCGTCACCCAACCGGCGGGGGTGATGGCAGCGAACAGTTGAAGCATGGGGCCGTTCTAACACGGCATTCAGGTCGGGAAACAGGCCTTTGACGGCGCGGCCTCAGAGGTAGACCTCCTCGCGGGGGTAGCCGACCCGTGACGGGGCCCGGCTGCCGTAGATCGCCGAAAGAATCAGCAGGATGCCGAGCCGGCCGACAAACATGCAGACCATCAGCACCAACTGACTCCAGCGCCCCAGGTGGGCCGTGACCCCCAGGTCCAGGCCAACGGTGCCGAAGGCCGACATGCAGGTGAATAGGTTTTCCAGGAAGCTGAAATCGGCACCAGCGCTGCGTCCGCTCATGGTTTCGCCGATGCCGAGCAGCAGCGTCATCATCACCACAAACAGGGCAGAGGCCAGCACTGTGCCGACCGCCTTGAGCACCACCGAATCCGGGATCAGGCGATTGCGGATCACCACCGCGTCACGACCCTGCAGGGTGGAGCGGGTGGCGCCCATCAGCACGGCAAAGGTGGTGGTCTTGATGCCCCCGCCGGTGCCGCCTGGGCTGGCGCCGATGAACATCAGCAGGATCATCAGCAGCAGGCCTGCGTCCGAAATGGTCTCGATCGACAACGGCACGGTGTTGAACCCCGCGGTGCGGGTGGTGATCGACTGAAAGATCGTCACCTGCAGCCGTTGCAGCAGATCCAGCTTCTGCATGACACCCTCGGCTGCCAGCTGTTCGGTGAACAGCAACCCCACGGTGCCGATGGCGATCAGCAGGATTGTCGAGCGCAGCACCAGCCGGGTGTGCAGGCTCAGGTGGCGCAACCGCCGGAGCGACAGCTTGAAGTGCAGCAGATCGTTGGTGACCCGCCAGCCAATGCCGCCCAGCACGATCAAGCTGCCGATCACGCCGCAGACGACCGGATTGAACTGGTATCGGACCAGGCTGTCCTGCCAAAGGCCAAAGCCGGCGTTGTTGTAGGCGCTGATGCAGTGAAACAGGGAGGCCCAGAGGCGGGCGCCAGGGTTGCTGATGTCGCTGAACCCGAAGCTGTAAAGGATCAGCGTGCCCAGGGCGATCAGGCAGCTGGCCGTGAGCAGAATGCGGTGAAAGGTGGGGCCGATGCCGCCGACGCCAAACTCGTCGAGGGCCCGCCCCTTGTCGAGGCGATGGCGCAGCCCGCTGCGGCCCTGCACAAACCCTTGCAGAAAGGTGGTGATGGCCATCAGTCCCAGGCCCCCGACCATGATCAGGGCGGCCAGGGCGATCTGACCGAACGGGGTCAGATCCCGGCTGACATCGATGATCGACAGGCCCGTCACCGTGATGGCCGAGGTCACGGTGAACAGGGCTTCCCACAGGCCCACGTCATCGGTGGAGCACAGGGGCGAGGCCAGCACCACGGTGCCTGCCGCGATTACCAGCAGACCGGTGACCGCCGTGAACTGGGGCACGGTCAAACGGTGACGCCAGTGTTGCAGTCGGCTCCAGGTCTGGGCGGCTGGGCTCCTGTTCATCGGTTCAGACTGCTGGCGGGGACTCCAGGGATGACAACCCAACGCCGCCCCGCCGGAGAGCGACTGTTGCGCGCCTCGTTGCGCTCGATCTGCTCATCGTCCAGCAGGCTTGGACTCTGTTGGTCCTTGATGGCCATCAGGCCGATGGCTGTCAGGGCAAACAGGGACATCAGCAGGGCGCTGACCAGTTGGCCAAAGGGGTTGGGCCGGATGACGGTCGATGCTGGTTTCTGCGTCAGGCCGCAGTCACTGCAGATCAGGGTTGTCGCTCTGCCGGTGCCGAGCTTGCTGACCATGCGGCAGCCGCAACGGGGGCAGGCCATGCGGGCGATCCAGGCAGTGAATCATCCTGGCACCCCCATCGCTGCAGCGCGTCGTTGTGGTTACTGGGGAGCGCCGTTGTAAATCAGTTGCTCAACGGTGCGGCCATCGGTCGAAATGCGGATCTGGGTCTGCACCGTTGGCTGCAGGTTCATCTGCTGCCAGCCGGGAGGACCTCCGAGAAAGCTGAACACGTAGCCGTTCTGATCGTTGCTGGTCAGACAGGGATTGGTGAGCTTGGTGGTCTCGAACATGCACTTGGCAGGCCGGTAGACCGACAGCCCCCCATTGGTGTTCACTGCCGCATTGCGGGCCGTGTTGATTGCCCGCACCTGGCTGTCAGGCACCAGACCCTGGGCCTGAAGGGCCGGTGGCAGGACAGGAACAGCACCAAGGCCGATCAGCAACACCAGGGATCGCCATGCCATCGAAAAAGCAGCGGCGCAGACCGCTGGATTGATCTGGTCGAAGTCTGAAGCATCAGGCCGAAAGGGGATCGGCTTCGCTGCCAGCCATCAGTTCGGGCATCCGGGCCCGTCGCTGGGCATCGAGATGCTCCATGTGCTTGCGTTCGTTGTAGTACAGGGTCTGAAACTGCAGCGCGTCGCGGTTCAGCTCGGTGAACAGCGTCTCGATCCGGCTTTCCATGTCCTGACCAGGATTGCTGAGCTCGGCGCTCGGCTCGGGGGCCTCGAGCAGCCGGGCGATGCAGCGTTCCAGGGTTTCCAGCCGCTGGCTGCTCCAGGCATCCAGCAGGTGCCGGCAGCGCTTGAGGCTTTTCTGCCGTTCAAGCGCGGCCATGGCCCCCCTGAGCTGCAGCAGGGGTTGGCTCAATCCAGCCCGCTGCACGTCGCTGGGCTCGAGCAGGGGGGTCAGCCGTCGTTGCAGATCGCTCTGCTCCACCAGCAGCTGATCGCTCAGCATCCGGGGCAGATCCAGATCCCCCAGCTCCAGACCCTGCTGCTGGCCCCGGCTGATCGCCTCGAGGGTGCCGTCGCCCAGGTTCGTCTCCTCCAGGGCACTGATGGCTGCCCACAGCAGCCGGTGGTGCTGCAGCGCAAAATCGTCAAGCTCGCGCCGTCGCAGCTCCTGCCTGATCGTTCCCCGGGACAAGGGGCAGTGCAGGTAGAGCCGCAGGATCTCGGCCTCGGCCCGCTCGCGCACGCTGGCCTCGCCCGCCTGTTCCCAGCGGCTGCCGCGCCCGTGCCAACGCTGCCCTTTGACCTGCTGTCTGAGATCCTCTTCCAGTTGCAGCGCCAGCCTGGCCTGGCCGCCGCTGAGCCGTTCGGCCACCTGCTGCAGGTAGCGGCTGCGCACGGCGCTGACCGGCAGTTTGCCCAACAGGGCGACAACGCCGCTGACCGCCTGCTGGAACTGGTCGGAGCGGCTCAGGTCAAGCCCTGCGAGCACCTGCTCGATCTGCCAGTCCAGCCACAGGGGTGCCTGGTCCAGCAAGCCCCGGTACTCGCCGGCCCCGTGCTGTCGCAGGTACTCATCGGGATCCTTGCCCGCTGGCAGCTGCAGCACCCGCAGTTCGAGCTGACCCTGCAGGGCCAGCTGTTCGACTTCGCCGATGGCCCGCTGGGCCGCCCGCACGCCGGCTCCGTCGGTATCAAAATTGAGGATCAGCCGTTTGCTGTCGCAGCAGCGGCACAGCTGGGTGATCTGCTGGCCGCTCAGGGCCGTGCCCAGGGCGGCCACGGCATTGGTGATGCCGGCGGCATGCAGGGCAATCACATCGAAGTAGCCCTCGACCACCACGGCCCGGTCTTCGCGGCGGATCGCCTGGGCGGCCCGATCAAGGCCAAACAGGTGCTTGCCTTTCTCGAACAGTTCCGTTTCAGGGGAATTGAGGTATTTGGGCTCGCCGCCATCGAGGCTGCGCCCGCCGAAGCCGATCACCCGTCCCTGGCGGTCTTTGATCGGCACCATCAACCGTCCGCGGAACCGGTCGTAGAAGCCATCGCCACCCTTGCGGGGCACCACCAGACCCGCCGCTTCGAGCCAGCTCGGCTCCAGGCCGCAGGCCTGCTGCAGGTGGTTGAGCAGGCCATCCCAGCGGTCGGGGGCGTAGCCCAGTTCAAAGGCCTCGATCGTTGACGGCTGCAGCCCGCGGTTCTGCTTCAGGTAGTCCCTTGCCGCCAAGCCTTCGGCCCCCTGCAGTTGGCTGCGGAAATACCCATGGGCCAGGTTCACCACCCGGTGCAGTTGTTCACGCCTGGAGAGCTGTTGTCGCAGCCGCTCCTGCTGGGGGCCGTCGAGGGTCTCGATCGGCAGTTGGTATTTGCGGGCCAGCTCCAGCACCACATCGCTGAAGCTGGCCCGCTGCAGTTCCATCAGGAACTTGATCGCATTGCCGCCGGCACCGCACGAGAAGCAGTAATAGAACTGCTTGGCTGGCGACACCGTCATCGACGGCGAGCGGTCGTCATGAAACGGGCAGACGCCGACGAATTCGCGACCCTTTTTCTTGAGCACGACATGCTCGCCGACCACATCGACGATGTCGGCCCGTTCCTTGACGGCCTCAATCGTGCGGGGGTGGAGGCGGGGCAGGCTCAAGCGTGGCTGCTCAGGGGGTTATTGGAGCGCATACTTCTGCTGGGCCTGGGTCTGGCAGATCGCTTTGGCCTGGTCAATGCTGGCGCGGGAATTGATCTGCTGCACAACGCAGCCGCAGGTGTGATCCACCATGCCGGCAGGGGGGGTCTTGCCGGCTTTGTCGAGGTCGGCGGCCATTGCCCGGCTGCAGTAGCCGAAGATCAGCTGATCCTTCATGTTGGCTCCCACCTGGGCCTGTGTCGGGGCGCCCAATTGGGGCAGGCAGAACGTCAGCGCCACCAGGGCTGCACGGTAAAAGCGACTCAAGCAGCGGAATCCTGGGCTCACCAAGTCACTGTAGGACGGCCTTTCGGTGCTTCGATGGGCCGATGGCCGATCCTGATACCAGGCCCATGCCCGCGTCGTTGGCCATGGTGGCCAGCGCGCTGTTTTTCTCGCTGATGGGGGTCTGCGTCAAGCAGGTGGGGACCCGCATTCCCGCCACCGAGGTGGTGCTGGCCCGGGCGGTGGTGAGCGTGGTGTTGAGTTGGTGGATGCTGCGCCGGGCCGGGATTGCGCCCTGGGGGCAGCGCCGCGGCCTGTTGATCTGGCGCGGTGCCATCGGCACGCTGGCCCTGCTGTGCGTCTACCAGGCCCTGGCCATGCTGCCCCTGGCTGCTGCCACGGTGCTGCAGTACAGCTATCCAACCTTCACGGCGCTGCTGGCCTGGCTCAGCCTGGGAGAGCCCGTGGGCCCGCGGCTGCTGGGGGCGGTGGCTCTCGGCTGGATGGGGGTGATGGTGCTGGCCTGGCCACCCGCCGGTGCGGAGCTCGGCACGAGCCTGCCGCCCCTGGCGGTGGCCATCGCCCTGGTCGGAGCGTTCAGCACAGCTCTCGCCTATGTGAGTGTGCGTGCCCTGCGCCACAGCGAGCATCCGCTGGTGATCGTGTTCTATTTCCCCCTGGTGGCTCTGGTGCTCAGCCTGCCGCTGGTGCTGATGAATCCGGTGGTGCCCAGTTGGGGTGAGCTGGTGTGGCTTCTCGGGGTGGGGCTGTTCACCCAGCTCGGTCAACTCACCCTCACCGCGGGGTTGATGGGGTTGCCCGCGGCCAGGGCGACAGCCATCAGTTATGTGCAGGTGGCCTTTGCCGTGCTGTGGGGCTGGCTGATTTTTGCCGAACCGCTCGAGGCCACGACCCTTGTGGGGGGTCTGCTGGTGCTGGCGGCTGCGTTGATCAGTCTCAGGCGCGCTGGGTCCATGGCCGGTGGGTCGGCCTGAGCGGCAGTGGATCGATCAGCCACTCCTGCGGCTGACCGTCTGCGCCTGAGCTGATCGGCCGCGCCAGGCGCCAGCTCTGGCCGCGCTCGCCGCGCTGCAGGTAGATCTCGAACGGGCTGTCGACCCGGATCGCATCCCCCGGCAGGCGCCAGTCGAACTGTCCGGCCAGCCGCAGCCCACGGCCGTCGCCGATGGTCAGGCCCTGTTGCGCTTCGATGCGCACGCGGCTGACCTCGGGCGCCCCTGGGGTGTCAAGGGCCAGGGCCTGGGCGATCGAGCCCTGGGTCAGTTCGATCTGCAGGGCCAGGGCCTGCAGCACGGTGGCGCGGGGCGGTTGCGCCACGTTGCTGCAGCCCCCCAGTAGCAGTGGCGCCACCAGCGCCACGCAGAGCACCAGCTGACGGAGCTGGCGCCAGACCGCCGGCCACCGGGGTTGGCGGGGCGGGCAGCATGGGTGCTGTTGGTCGGCAGACATGATCGGTTGGCTGCGGGGACAGGTGCACACCTCGTGGCAGCACGCCAATCGCTTCGGCGTGCTGCTCGAGACAGGCGGGGTCGGGTACGAGGTCCAGCTCAGTCGTCGCCAGTTTGCCGCCCTGCCACCATCCGGCAGCACGCTGGCCCTGCACATTCATCACAGCGTCCGGGAGGATGCCTGGGTGTTGTTCGGCTTTGACGATCGGGCCGAACGCGATCTGTTTCGCGAACTGGTGGCGGTGAGCGGTGTCGGCCCCCAGGTCGCCCTGGGGTTGCTGGGCGAGTTGCAGCCTCGCCAGCTGGTGCGCGCCATTTTGCAGGCCGATCTGCGTCTGCTGGCCCGGGCGCCGGGTGTGGGCAAGCGCACGGCTGAGCGCCTGGCGGTCGAGCTGCGCAGCCGCCTGCAACAGCGCTTTGCCGAGCTGGCGGGCCCCGACCTCGACCTTGCCGCTGCCGCAGACGGGGCTGATGCCGAGTCAGCCCCGGGGCTGGATCCCAGTGCCCGCGACGAGGTGCAGCTGACCTTGAGCGCTCTGGGTTACGAACTGCTCGAGATTCAGCGGGCCCTGCGGGCCGTCGCGGCGCAGGGTGGTGCAGAGGCCCCATCCCAGGATCCCGAAGCCTGGATCGCTGCCTGTCTGCGCTGGCTTTCGCGCAGTGCGGCCTGAGATGGCGTCGTAGGATGCATCTTTGCTCAGAACGGGGCTGCCGCGGGCGCCCTGAGTCGCCCATGCCGCTGACCATCTCCAAGAAGCAGGAACTGATCAACAGCCACCAGACCCACGGCACCGACACCGGTTCCGCAGAGGTCCAGGTGGCGATGCTCAGCGAGCGCATCAGCCAATTGACCACCCATCTGCAGGCCAACAAGCACGACTTCTCGTCCCGCCAGGGACTGTTGAAGATGATCGGCCGCCGCAAGCGTCTGCTGTCCTACCTCCGGGGGATCAGCCAGGAGCGCTATAGCCAGCTGATCGCCAAGCTCGGCATTCGCGGCTGAGCAGATCCATGCCGGGCAAGGGTCTTGGTCCCCAGCCCCCTGGTGGGCCGTCGAAGCGCACAGCCGCATCCGGTTCCCGTGGGGGCAAGTCCGCGGCCAAGCCGCCGCGTTCCAAGGTCATTCCCGACGTGGTCGCCAACCGCATGGCTCGACGCATCGCTGTGGCCAGTGGGGTGCCCTCCCTACTGGGCATGGGCGTGTTTGTCGTCAGCTATCTGCTCGTGAGCCGTCAGGTGCTCGACATCCCTCCGGGCGTCACCCTGCTGGCCTCCGGAGGGCTTTTTCTGTTGGGCGTGCTGGGTCTCAGCTACGGGGTGCTCTCCTCCAGCTGGGAAACCGAGCCCGGCACCCTGCTGGGAACCGAGCAGATTGGTCTGAACGTCGGCCGGCTGCGGCAGTCGGTGCGTGCGATGCGCTCAGGCGGCCCTCAGGGGTGAACGGACCTGGGCGCTGAACGCGGCTGACTGCAGGGTCTCCAGGGCCGCCCTGGGGTTGTCGACGCAGAACTGGGGGCCGAGGCGCACATACCTGGATTGCCCGGCGTCACGCACCAGGGCCACCACCGGCACGCGTGAACCGAGCTCTTCGAGGGCAGGGCGGTGCTGGTGGAGGCATTCCCTGAGCCGATGCTGAATGGTGATGTCGCCAGCCTGGTCGGCAGGTATCTCCACCATCAACAGCTCGAGATCATCGATCCCGCAGCAGGCATCGACGATCAGTTGCACGCGATCGTCGCGGCGATCGACCGCAGCCCACAGCAGCAGGCGGGCATCGGCCACCAGGTGATCGGCCAGCCGTGCGTAGGTCTTGGGAAAGACCACCGCCTCGCAGCTGCCGCTCAGGTCTTCGAGCTGCAGGACGGCCATGCGGTCACCCTTGCGGGTGGTGACCGGCCGCAGTTCGCTGATCAGCACCACGGCGCTCACCTTGGCTTTGTCGGCCAGGTCATCAAGACTGGCCAGGGCGATCGGCGACAGCAGCTGCAGGGGCCGTTGCACCTGCTTGAGCGGATGGTCGGACAGATAGAAGCCGACCAGTTCCTTTTCGAGGCGCAGTTTCTCCTGGCTCGGATAGTCCCGCACGGCCGCCGCGCGTGGCATGGTGCTGGGATCCGGTCGGCCTGGATCCGTGCCAGGGCCAGCCGACGCCGCTCCCAGCAGATCCAACAGGTTGCCCTGGCCGCTGGCCCGGTCGCGGGCTCTGGACTGGGCCCAGTCCAGCACCAGTTCCAGATCGGCCATCAGCTGGGCCCTGTTGCCCTGGGGCTCCAGGGCATCGAGGGCACCCGAATGGATCAGGGCTTCGAGGGCGCGTCGATTGAGCTGTTGGCTGGGAATGCGATCACAAAGGTCGCCCAGACTGGTGAACGCACCATCGGCACTGCGGCTGTCGATCAGCTGGCGAATGGCTCCCTCTCCCAGGTTGCGAATGGCCGAGAGGCCAAACAGGATTCGACCCTCGACAGGGGTGAAATCAATCCCTGAGGCGTTGACATCGGGCGGCATCACTTCAATGCCCATGGCTGTGGCATTGGCGATGTAGCGCTGCACCTTGGCCGTGTCGCCAGCATTGACCGTCAGCAGGGCCGCCATGTAGGCGACCGGGTAGTGGGCCTTGAGATAGGCGGTCTGATAGGTCACGGCGCCATAGGCCGTGGAATGGCTCTTGTTGAAGCAGTATTCGGCGAACAGCACCATCTGCTCGAACAACCCCTCGGCGATCTTGGGGTCAACACCGCGCTCAGTCGCACCTTTCACAAAGATGCTCTGGTGCTTCTCCATCTCGCTTTTCTTCTTCT